>JAKSCU010000451.1 GCA_022360435.1 Bacillota bacterium | reverse complement strand
CCAAGTGTCAGTTGCAGGGTCGTATTCTTCTACGGTGTTTAGAGGGCCATTATTATTCCCACCAATAGCATATATTTTTCCATTTACCTCTGCCACGCCAAATTGCTCTCTATTAGTAGTATCTGCTTTTGTTACCCATGTATTAGTGGCAGGGTTGTATTCGTGTACGTTCTTTCTACCGATAACATATATTTTTCTATTTACTTCTGCCACACCACAAGAAATAATTTCTGTAGGCGTATCAGTTTTTTTTGACCAAGTGTCAGTTGTAGGGTCGTATTCTTCTACTGACCGAGCGGTACCTGCCCCACCAATAGCATATATTTTTCCATTTGCCTCTACTGCACTAAATGAATGTCTGCCAGTTGGCATAGGTGATTTTGTTTCCCAACTATCCTCCGCAAAGGCAAATGGCAGTGCAATTGACATGGTCACAAACAGTGTCAAAACCAACGCTAAAAACAAACTCCTTACTTTTTTAATGCTCAATTTAAAGCTCCCCTTTCATTTTTTGATTAGAGAATTATATCGTTAAATAGAAAAATAATCAAAAAAATATTACAAATTATTACATTGCACAATAAGTACATAATAAAAAACACCCCGGCCACAAAGGGCCGGGGTTTCGTTTACCTGGTAACACGTGATTTAGTTTTTCCAGCGACGCGATAACTGTTTACTTCCAGGGGTGGCCGAGTCGGTGTTTCCCGGACGTTCTTTTGCGTGGAGTACAAGCCGCTTGCAGACAGCCCCAGGGCCGCGCCAATGATGAGGCTCTGCAAGATAGTCCAACCGGCTTCAGTCAGGCCATAAGCCACACCGATGAGCAAACCAACGCCTAACGCCAGCAGGCCCCCCCACTTTTTGGGCAACCCGGCTCCCACAAACAGGGCCACCAGCCCGATGATTAGCGGCACAACCATCACACCATACATAGACTCAATCATAACTTACCTCCTTATTCGATTTAGCACCGTTGCAAACTCTCCCCAGTTCACCACTTGCTCCGGCTTCCGGGGAGTATTGATAACTCCATCCGCCAGCAACGTATCAATTTCCGCCTGTGGGTCCCAGGCCGGCGCCGGGCCATACCGAATGCCCAGGTACTCCGCAATGCCCATCATGATGCCCTCCGCTATCCTGCCGATGGTCTCCGGACGGGAAACAAACTCGGCCTCCGCAGGGTCGCCGCCAATGAAACCGGCCTCAACAAGGACCGCCGGCATGACAGTGTGCCGGATAACATAAAACCTGGTTGGCTTTACGCCACGGTCGTGCAAGTCGGTGTTCCTAACCAGGGCTGTTTGAACCGCTTGAGCAAGCTTTTCCCCCTCAACAGAAAAGTGGTTGCCGGCACCGAAATAATACGTTTCCGCACCGTACCCCCGCCGCTGTTTGTCTGCGTTCTGATGAACGCTCACGAATAGGTCCGCGGCGCCAGCGTTGGCAAACTTCACCCGGGCGGCCAGGTCCTCCACGGGGTCCTCATGGAAGTGCTTGTCTTTCAAGCGGGTGTAGGCAAACTGCACGTCCGGCAAGTTGGGCTCTTTGCCGTGGATGGCCCGGGCAATAGACAGAGTGTTATCTTTTTCTAGGTGTCGGCCATCAGCGGACACAGCCCCTGGGTCGCGGCCGCCGTGGCTAACCTGGGTCAATACAAATCTTGACCACCAAAACCACCTCCTAAATATAAGCAGACACGCTTTCGGCGTGCCCGTAGAACCTTCCATTAGCATCTCTGGTACGATACTTTGAATGAAGTTTTCTGTGATAGCATTCGTCATCCATTAACATTAAGTTGGTTGGTTCATTGTTTTGGGTGTCTCCGTCAATATGATGAACTGTTTCGGTGTCCTTTAAGTGCCTACCTAGAATCTTTTCCATCACTACTCGGTGCTCAAGCACATAACCCTTTTTTGTTGCCTTGGGGTGATCTGGCATATAAATATAGACGTAGCCTTTTACCACAGTTTTTCCGCCCCGCCACTTGGGATTTCCTTTACCCGCCTTGGCTGGGTGATAACAGGTAGAAGAACAGAAAGTGCGACAATCGGGATTCTTGCGCATGAGATGCCTTTTATCTACTGAAAGTTTATACTCACGCCCGCATGTTTCACAAACTGCAAAGAAAGGCACATCTCTTTTTATGTTCACCCGCCTATCACCCCTTAATGTAGACCGTCTTGGGCGGCACCCAGTCTACCCTGCAGCCCAGCGCCTCGCCCACATCGCGCAAGCCCAGGAAGGTGCGGCCATCCCGGATAAACGGTGCTGTGCGGCCCACATGCTCCACGCCGTTGCGCCAGTATTTCTTGCTTCCCACTTCAAAACGCAGATCAATGGCCGGCCTCTCCGGCACCAGGTCCCCGCCAGCGAACCGGGCAAAGCTGAACACGCCAAAGCCAAACTCCCGGTCCCGGCCGGGGGTGCCCAAATCTTCGGCGTCGTACTGCATGAACCAGCGCAGTATGGCCGGCGGCGTCTTTTCCCCATGCCGCCGCACCGACCGGGCCTGCAGCAATGCGCTGGCGCCGGCGATCACCGGGGTGGCCATGCTGGTGCCGGACAGCTTTGCGTACTTACCGCCAGGCCAAAGTCCCCACACTTCCACGCCAGCGGCGCCAATCTCAGCCTGTGCGCCCCGGGAACTGAAGTCGGCCAGGTCCTTGGCGATGTCCACGGCAATAACCGCGCAGCACTCCGGCCACTCTGCCGGGTACATCACGGTGTCGTCATTGGGGAAGACATGTCCGTAGTTACCGGCCGCCGTGATGATAAGCGCGCCGGCGGAGTAAAGTTCCCGGATAATTTCATAATATCGGGGTTCGACCGGCTTCGGGCCACCCAAGCTCATGCTGATCACATCGATGCCGTTAGCCAGGCACCATTCCAGCCCGGCAATGATGTCCCTGGTGCTGCCGGTGCCATCATTACGCATGACTTTGACGCTGTACAGATTACACTCCGGGGCCACGCCGGTCATTTTACCGCGGGCACCAATAGCGCCCAAGCACCAGGTCCCGTGCCCGTTCCTATCCTCCGGGCCCTGGCCGGTCATATCCACCACCCCGGCCAGGTGCTGCAGGTCAGGGTGCTTTGTGTCGGCGCCGGTATCCAGCACGGCTACTTTTATACCGGTGCCCCGGGTTTCCAGCCACTCCAACTCGGCGCCCACCATCTTGGTGGCATACGAAAGCCGCGGTGGGTCCGCGGCGGTTTCTAAAACACGAAAGTCTGCCATTTTTGCTTAAATCATTTAGTTCCCTCCCCGGGTACTTAGAATCACCAGCAAGGTGACAATAGTACCCAAAAAAGATAAGGCCGCTGTGCCAGCGGTCCCGATCATGATTTTGTAAATCCCTGTTACTTTTGCATCAACGTCCTTAATAGTCCCGTTTTGTGTATGTTGCCAACCAATAAGGTTATTAACGTCCGCTCTCAGGGTCGCCACCTCCTTCTGCAAGCTAATAACCTCCTTTTCACAGTCCAATCACCCCACCTCCGGTTCCAATGTGTCGCCCGGGCCCCCGATGCCACCCCCTCGCCCGGGCATAAAAAAGACGCCCGCCCTGGGCATCGATTTTACGCATAAAATACCAATCTGCGCGTTTTATTAAATCACCTCTTCTTTGAAAAGTGCAACAAGGGTGGAAATAAACCGCCCTTGCTTTATGCCACTAAATAAGAATAATGCGATTTAACTGCCATTATGCTCGTGATATACAGAGTCAATGAAATCTACTCTTTGGGTTCGCTTTTAGACTCAAGTGTTTTGATTCGTGCCTCTAATTCTTCAATTTTTGTCTCTTGATGTATAAACACCGTGATTAGAATGGCAATAATAAGTGCAACAAAAACAAGGATTGCCCAGAAGTTATCAAAAATAAGTATTCCACCAAAGAAAAGAAAGATATAGCACAGTATAAGGCTTAATGCAAATGTTATAAGAAAATTTTTAATTACTTATTCCCCCTTTATTTCTACAGAAAATATAAGTAATCCTAGTTTCGATTTAGTACTACTATCCATTATAACTTATTTTTCTGTTATGACGCATTTAAATCCTATTGCGACATAATTTCCACTTTCTGCTCTACCGTAATCCAGCCTTTTGTAACCGCATTATCCAACATTACTTCTGTCAATTTTCCTTCTCTCCATAATCTCAAAAGTGTTTCGTACACACCCCCAAGACTATCTATAACCAGTTGAATCAACGGTTTCTCCAAAATTTCCAACTCCGTTTTGGTGGTGCAAGCAAAACATCAATGCCTGACTGTATTTCCTGCTGTGTCCGCTCAATAACCTGTGCCCCATCCCACTTGTACAAAGGAATGCCTTGGTTATTAAACAGGGGGGGATTAATTCTCCCGTTCAATTCAAAATGCCTGCCTCCATGCTCATTTATACAAATATCAGTTACTTCAGGTTTTTCAAAAGCATTTGAAAAACCTTTAACTATACGATTTTGGTCGTCTAATTGAATGTAATGCTTATTGTTTTCCATAGTATTCCTCCTTATAATTCAGCGTCTGCTGTCCAGTGGAAAATTAATTCTTTTTTGGCAGTGCTGTTATCCGTATATGCTCTAAAAGCAGCATTGCCAATTTGATCTGCGGTGCCAGTTTTATTGGGTGCTGCATGGCTATAAGAAACCTTATTAATATTACCATGTAGATCAAATAGTGTTATTGTGGGTGCTACTCTTTTGGTAACGGTATATCTAACCGGCGCAATAATATGATTAATTGTCTCTGTGCCTGCCCCGAACCAACAAACGCCGGTAGCCATACTCGTGCCAGGAGCATCATCCAAATCATAACTCTTCTCATAATACCTCTGACACAACGCCAACTCTAAGCCTATCGGACGTTGTTCAAAAGGCGTAGCGTATTCGCCCTCTTCGAGTTGGACTTCCCATAGCCTTAGACTGTTGTCATGCGTACCCTTGAATATAATGTAGATCTCCAAATAATCATCGTTGTTACTGCCAAAGTTTTTTGTACTTAAATCTGGAATACTGAATGTCGTAGAGTGCCTACCGATTCGGATGTCTCCCAACTGTCGTTCCGCTATATAATCCTCAGCAGGGGAAGGAGTACCCCCACCCCCGTAGTTGCCCCTTACTAAGATTCTGGTATCCTCGGCAGTATTGTTCCACACCACTAGGGATAAAGTGAGTGTCTTGCCAGAAAACTGCATAAGGTCTTCTATTTTCTGCACCATATATTGGTGAGAAGTGCAGCCTGTCCGGGTTATATTGACATACGAAGCCAACCCGACTACATTTCTATTCCTGTATATCATAACAGAACCGCCTGTGCTGTCCGTGCCTCGAAAACTCCATCGGTCAGGACCATAATACCCGTGTACAGCGCCAACAGCACCAGGCATCCTCTGCCAAATATCAAAGTTACCGTTGATAAGTTTGTTTTTGAATTGCCCGTGGTTTGCATAATCGGCCACATGTTTATCAACATAGTCCTGCGGACTTTTGGCAAAGACTACGGGGAGTTCGCCAATGACGAGTATTGCTGCATCAAAATAAGCATCAATAACACTACCAGAATCACTTTGCATATAAACACGAAGCTCTGTCGCGTTGGTCGAAACCTGAAAACTAATCTTTAGTAACTGGTAATTACTATCGCCTGTATGATACTCAATTGCAGAATTTACACCATCATAAACTCCAATTTTAACCCTATTCGCAGTAGTTGCCTTAATAGCCGCTGCAAATATAACCTTTCTTCCTTTCAAATAAGTTAACAATTCACTAGGCAAATTTTGTCTTAAAGACGCAGGCGCATCCAATGCATTTGTTATTTTTGCAGCATAATTACCCTCATAAACATTTGTAATCTCTTTAGTAATTGTTGCAGAAGCAACACCAGAAACCCACCTATCAGGCACAGAACTATCCCCCGTGCTCCAACTTTCAAAATCTCCGTTTCTAAGCAGGTTTTCAAACTGCTGATTCTGGAATAAAGTCTTTAATCCATGAACATCATCATTTTGCACAGTTTCGGCTTGATGTGCAACATGGTCATCGGACAGTTGCTTTAGATTGGTGTCCAAAGTATCCCAGTTAGGATTAAACCGGGTCAGGTCCGCAGTGTCGGAACCTTCTAGTTTATTCAAGTTATAATTGGGTGTTTGTTTCATTACTTTATTCCCCCTTAAATCGGCTCCCAGGTTTTCAGTTCCTCCACGGTTACGCCCACGGCTGTCAGGCCGCAATACCGGCCACCTACAACATAAAGAGGGAAAAAGGGGGGCTTTTGACAACCCCCTATCCAAAACAATTGACTTAACTATTATTTATCCAAAATCCCTTAATTAATTGTTGCGCATAAAATACCTACCGTGAAGAAAGTTCAGTTTCACGTGGATTACGGTACCCTCGAAGAAGAACAAGTAAATGAGCAAGTACAAAAAAATTATGAACTCATAAAAAAAATGCCTATAAGTAAGCAAATCGACTTTGTTATCAACCGTTATGTTCGGATCTCTATTAGTGATTCTAAATATATAGCAGAATTAGGAGCTCATGATGATTTATCAAAAGATATAATAATTAAAAATATCAACGCAATGTCTAAGATGCCGATTATAAGAATCAAGGTATTAGATTTAATTACTGGTGAAGAAAACTACGATTGGATTTTAGCCGAAAAGGTACGGTTTGGCGAATATATTTATATAATAGCTCCTGATGATAGTATGTCTGGTGTCCATATAACAAAAGGGTCCAAGATTTTATGCAAAACTTCTTCTTCGTTAGAATCAGAAGTCATTGATTTTGAAGCCGAGGATTTTAGAATTAAAGTTAATTCAGGTAAAATATATTTAATAAACCATCAAGAACAAATAATAATTCGGAGGGTATTCATCCAGAATAATCAGCCTATAACTCTGCAATCTGAAAATCCTAAATACCCACCAATAATTGTTAACGAAAATGATGATTTTGAAATATTTGGTATAGTCATATCAACAGAATTCAATCCAAACCAAGAGTAAAGGAGACCCCCTAGGACCTCCTTCCGGTTTGCTTTAATCTCTTATGTTACTTCAAACGCGACATTACAATTTGTAAGATTGCCCTTGAACTCCCGATTTCAAATCCTTATAGGTAGGCTGCAAACGAAAATAGGCTTATCTGAAGAAAGGCTCGAGCAACTGGCAAAAATCGTAGCTGAAGCCGCAGAAGAATACAAAACAAAATAAATATCGAAAAATGACTGAAAAAACGTGAAGCTGGACCGTTCATCCACCCTTGATTTTGCTCTAAAATAGTTGTACAATTTATGGCACCAGCAGATAGAACATTTGTTCGAGAATGGGGGATAGGGCGCATGATGTGGAGGTACAGGCATTTCCCGGAAGAAATTGAGTACGTCGAATAGGTATTACCCTGGACCTCTATTCTCACGTTATGCCTGGAATGCAGGAACAGGCAGCACAACAACTAGATCAGCAAATTTTTAAGAAGATCAAGTAATGCATTTGGCACCAAAAGCTAAAAACATAAAGGATATTAAGGGATTAGTAAGAAGCATAAACCCTTAAAAATCAAGGCTTGTGGATTGTTCAAGATATTGAAGGATAAACTACTACAGAACTTCAAAACCAGTCGTGGGGCGGCGATCCCGTCCCGGGTGAGTTCGATTCTCACACACTCCCGCCAGTAAAATCAAAGCCTCCGATATTCGGAGGCTTTTTTGTACTCTTAGGAAAGTATACTTCCGGCCATATTAATGGCCGGATTCAAGGATAAGAGTATCAAAAAGCGCACACGGAGGGAACCGAATGAGTGCGCTTTTTGTATACTTTTGGAAAGTATACCTGGCCATATATATGGCCACATAGCTTATGGCCCACAAAACACTTGCCAAAGCATTGACACATGTAATTGCACGTGTTACATTTTAGCCATAAGGAAGGTGGCGACATGAAGAGTCACTCGTCCAGAGAAATTCTAAGAATATTAAGAAAGGACGGCTGGATAGTAAAAAATCAAGAAGGTTCACACGTACAACTGATTCATCCCGAAAAAACCGGTAAAGTCACAGTACCACATCCAAGAAAAGAATTTAAAACAGAAACACTAAAAACGATCTTTAAGCAGGCGGGGCTAAAATTAAAATAAGCCCGGCCTCCAAAGGGGGTTATAAATAATATGAATAAATACATTTATCCGGCTATATTTGACCCATGTGAAGAAGGTGGATACTGCATCACTTTTCCTGACTTACCCGGCATTGTTACCGAAGGCGATACCTTGGAAGAAGCGTTCTTTATGGCCAAGGATGCTTTGGAATTACACCTCTGGGGATTAGAGGACGACGGAGATTCTATTCCTGAACCATCCCACCCTAACAAGATACAGGTATCAGAAGGCGGTTTTACTTGTCTTATTGAAGCGGTTATGTCGCCTATTCGGGACAGAATGGCTAATAAGGCAGTAAACAAAACCCTGACCCTTCCCAAGTGGCTGAACGATCTGGGAGAGAAACGTAAAGTTAACTTCTCCCACCTCTTGCAGGACGCTTTAAAGAATCATCTCGGGATTCGCGATTACAGCCAGTTAAAGAAGCAGCCTTAAAATGAAAGGCAAAGGCTATGCCTTTTGCAGTTCAAATCATTTGAGAAGTGCAACCGGAATTTAACCGAAGCCTTCTTTTTTCTCTGAATTAAAAACATTACCGCAACCTTCAAAGAAACGCCCAAACCCCCCATAAGCCAGAACGGCGGTTTGCTGTTAAACTAGAAGTTTTTTCAAGTGCACGCGGTTTATTCGTTCAATAATTCCTGGACTTTTAGGTATCCCTCACCCTCACCCGGGTTGATTAAAGAGCGACAACTGTTTCCCGTATTTTTAACTGCCGGTGCAGATCCCAGGCGGTTTCCATGTTTTTGGCCAGTACGTCCACCACTGCGCCGTCAATATAATTGCTTTCCACTTGCTGCCACATTATTTGGTTGATTTTGTCGAGGGGCAGTCCCTGACGGTAAGGGCGATCCTCCGCCAGCGCGCTGAAAATGTCCGCCACCGCCATTATCTTGGCGCCCAAAGGTATTTGCTCGCTCTTTAGGTGGAACGGGTAGCCGCTGCCGTCAAGCTTTTCGTGATGTAATCCCGCCCAATCCCTGATTTCATCAAAACCATTGATTAACCCCAAAATCCTGTATGTATAGTAGGCGTGCTGCTTAATCAGATTGTGCTCATGCACGGCCAGCGTTCCCGGCTTTTCCAGTATGCTTTCGGGTATGGTGAGCTTGCCCAGGTCGTGCAACAAACCGGCCAAAATCATCATGTCACATTTTTTCCGGCTGAATCCCATTTTCCCGGCCAGCATCCCCGCCACCGCGGATACCAGCCTGGAATGCTTGTGGGTAAAAGAGCTCTTGCCGTCGATGATGCCGGCAAAAACATCTCCCAGCTTCAGCAGATTTTCCATATCCAGCCGGATAAGATCAGCGGACACCTCTTCTTCCAATTGGCGAGGAAGGAATTCGGACAGCAAGTCGAGCCAGAAGCATTCCTTCACCGCCACCTGCTCCATTACTTCCACCAACATGGGATCGAAAAGCTTTCGGGAGTGGCTTTTGATTTTTTCCATGATCCCGCTCCGCCGCGCCAGGATGTTCCGGCCGGCGCCCACCAGCACGTCGATCCGGTCGGCCAGGTGGATGATCCTGCTTTCCAGGGGGATGGACTCCCCGGCCAGGCTTGTATCATTATCGCCGTCCCAGCGGTGATGATGGTGCAGAATAATGTCGGATATGGGCGCAATGCCGTCCAGGCTTCTGAACAGCTTGGCCCCGCTTATGCAGTGTGGCCACGGCTCAAACACATGGAATTCTTCCAAATACGATTTTTTGCTCCAACTGCTTATTCCCGCGTCATGAACCACAGCCGCCCTAAACAGATTTTGCTTGCGCTCCGGTAAAAGCCCAAGCTCTTCGGCGATGCGCAGCGAAATAAAAGCCACCCTTTGGTGGTGGTGCATCAGCCCGTGCTTGGAAAAATCCATAGCCAGGGACAGGGTCAGCAACAGTTTGTGTAGATCGGTTTTTCGGTTCAATTATCAGACCACCCGGGGAGAATTTATATGTTTTTTTATTTTTTCTGCGGTGAGGAATCTTTTTCCTTCATTAAACCGTCACAATTGTTAACGTACGCTTTTTTAAAAGTGACTTTGGATAATTTTTAGGGGTCATATTTTTGAGTTTTCCTCTTCTTTTGACTGCTTATTTGAATCTTTAACTGTTTCATTTGCATAAAATGCGTGCTTGTCTTCATCATCCACAATGTTTAGGGCCTTTTTAATTTTTTGAATATCTTGCAGAATTTTGCCTGACCTATAAGTAGTTAAAATTATGCATGCAAACATAACTACAAATATTAAAAAATCAATAATTTCTATGCCAATCTCCTCCAATGTGTTTTTTCTGTTTAACTTTTCATGGACAGTGATACCCTTTGCCGCCCGGTGTCCACTTCCAATACCCTGACTGTTACCACGTCTCCCACCGAGACAACATCCATTGGATGCTTGACATACCCGTCACTGAGTTTGGAGCGGTGCACCAGCCCGTCTACTTTGACGCCCACATCCACGAAAGCCCCGAAATCCACCACGTTTCGCACCGTGCCTTGCAGTTCCATACCCGGGCGCAGATCATCCAGGGAAAGCACGTCGCTGCGAAACAAGGGCCCGGGCAAATCCTCCCGGGGGTCCCGGCCGGGCCGGCTCAGGCTTTCCATGATATCCCTCACTGTGGGAAGCCCGGCCCCCAGCTCCGATGCCACCTGTGCCGGGTCCATGCGGGCCAACCCGGCGCGAAGCTCGGAGGTTCCGGCCTGGTTTGGGGTACAGCCGCACAAGGCCAGGATTTTAAGCGCCAGTTGGTATGATTCCGGGTGTATGGATGTTCCGTCCATGGGTTTCTTCCCCCCGGGAATGCGCAAAAACCCCGCGCACTGCTCAAAAGTTTTGGGGCCGAGACGGGATACCTTCTTCAATTGGTTCCTGTCTGTGAAACGTCCTTCTTCTTCCCGGAATTTTACGATATTTTGGGCAAGGGTCCGGTTAATCCCGGAAATATAGGCCAACAGCGGCGCCGAGGCGGTATTCAAGTCACAACCCACATGATTTACCACCGACTCCACCACCGAGGCCAGGCTTTCCTCCAGCCGCTTGGGCGCGACGTCGTGCTGGTCCTGAGCCCGCCCCACCGAACGGGGCTCTATTTTCACCAGTTCCGCCAGGGGGTCCTGCAGACGCCGGGCTATGGAAACCGCGCTGCGTCCGGTAACGTCCAGTTGGGGAAACTCCCTGGCGGCCAGTTCCGAGGCCGAGTATACGCTGGCTCCCGCCTCGTTGACGATAATATACCGCAAATTTTTTTTGTCGCAGCCGCTGATAAAAGAAGCCACAAACTGCTCTGTTTCCCGGGAGGCGGTACCGTTGCCGATAGCGATAATATCTATGCCGTATTGATCCGCCAGGCGCCGGAACTCCAACAGGGCTTCCTCCACCCGGTTTTGGGGCGGGGTGGGGTAAACCACGCCCACCTCCAGCATTTTGCCGGTATCGTCCACCACCGCCCATTTGCATCCGGTGCGGTAGGCCGGGTCCACACCCAACACGGCCTTACCTTTGACCGGGGGCTGAAGCAAAAGCTGCCGGAGGTTTTTGGAGAATATCAGGATGGCCTGCTCATCGGCCCTGCCGGTCAGTTCGTTGCGCGCGTCTCGCTCCACCGCCGGGGCGATAAGCCTGCGGTAGCTGTCTTTAACAGCTGTTTGCACCAAATCTGATGTTACAGAATTTTTCACCGGGGGGGTGATGTGTTCAATAATCCTCTCTTCGTTCACCTCCACGGTGACTTTCAAGAACTCCTCCCGCTCACCCCGGTTCACTGCCAGCACCCGGTGAGGGGCGATGCTGCTCACCGGCTCCCGGTAGTCGTAATACATCTCGTATACCGAAGGCGCCTCCGCCTCCCTGGCGGAAGAGCGCAACACGCCGTACTTTAAGGTAAAGTTTCTAACCCAGCTCCTGATGTCCGGGTCGTCCGAAATATACTCCGCCACTATATCCATGGCCCCTTGAAGGGCCTCCTCCGGGTCGGCAACGCCTTTATCCGGGTTTATATATTTGGCGGCCTCCGCCAATGGCTGGCCCCGCTCGGGAAAAGAAAGCAGATAACCGGCCAATGGTTCCAGTCCTTTTTCCCCGGCCACCGATGCCCTGGTTTTCCTTTTCTGCCGGTAAGGGCGGTAAAGGTCCTCCACCTCGGTTGGCCTTTGGGCATTCCATATCCGCTCCCTCAATTCCAGAGTCAGCTTGCCCTGCTCCTGGATGAGGCGGATTACTTCTTCCTTCCGGGTGTTGAGGTTCCGGTAAAACTTCAGCCTTTCCTCAATAAACCGGATTTTAATTTCGCCCAATTCGCCGGTCGCCTCCTTGCGGTAGCGGGCGATGAAGGGCACCGTGTTGCCGTCGTCCAACAGGCCGGCGGTTTTTTCCACCAGACCCGGGGACACCCCGGCCTCACTGGCGATTATTTGGAAAAGTTCCTGTTTATTTTCATGGTTCATTTTGCAGACCACCCGGATAAGATTACATGCTTTAGTTATATTGTTTCTTCAGCGGTGATTTTTTACCTCCCCTTTTGGGCAATTGCTAACTCAACGCAGATAAAATTAAAGCATGCAAAGGTTTCCGGCCCCTATTTTTGTGGATTATCAACGCCTCGCCTTGCTCTTTGAACTCTTTTTTATACTCTTAGGAAAGTATACCCGGCCAAATTATGGCCGGATTCAAGGATAAGAGTATTAAAAAGCGCACGCAGGGGGAGCTGAATGAGTGCGCTTTTTTTACTGCGTTTTACCCGGCGTTCGCTTAGGGCTAAGATCTTGAACACGCAGCGTTGCGCGAGCAAAAAAGTAATTTAAAAATTCCGGTGGCGAGCCGGAATTTTTGTTTGGCTTTGCATTTTGCTTGGTCAGGGCGGGAAACATTTGTACAGGAGGTTTTGTTATGCTCGTTGCCGACAAACATACCCATTCCGCCGGCGGTTCCGACGAAGCCGGGGCGGGCGGCTGTCCTTTCCGTGAAACGGTCCCCGGCAGCAGGCGGGGCCGGGAATTCATGCTGGCATACGATAGCTGGGTTGAGTTTACAGCCAGTCCGGAAACAACTCCTGCTTGCGCAGGTAGGAAAGAATGAGCCCGGAAAAGCCGGTGAACAAATTGATAACCCCCACTGCCAGATAAACCGATCCGATGAAGCCCTCTTGCAGCGCGGAGATGACGACGAATACAATGCCCAGGAAGACGAAGGACAGCCCTTTCCTGCGGGAGGCCATGAGGTTGTCTTTGATGGACAGCGCCATTTCCAGACCTGAAATGCGGTTTTCTTTCTCCTCGCGCCACTTTTCGTCCGGGAACACCGGGTGTCCGGTTTTTTTGGCCAGGCGCAGCACGGCGTAACCGTCCATGAGTCCGATTTTAGTCCGGCCACTGAAGCGGCGTACGAACCGGCGGGCTTCATCGGAAAAAGAACCGGTGGAGACCACCATACCGCTGTCAAAACCGGCCTGCCTTATTTCAGTGAGGAATCTTTCAATTTCCTCCATTGTGGTTTTATGGTCGTCGGTCCCGGGGTTCACGCACATGACCGCCACCCTGCGGCTTCGTACATAACCCGAAAGGTTGATGGCGGAGTTGTCGTCCGGGGCCAGCACTTTGAGCCCGGTAAACGGGAGGCTGCCTTCCAGCAATTCCTTCACCAGTCGGGCGTATTCCCGGGATGACACCATCTCTTTCAGTTTCTCCCGGCATTTGCGGGCGGAATACCAGGTATCCCGGTGCAATTGAAGAGCCTTGCTTTTCCTTGTGTGGTACCAAGCGACCAGCGCGGTGCCCAGCGCCAGCATTAGTACCGTGAGCAGGCCGGAAAACAAGGGGGCCAAGGGTAGCGCCCCCACGGCCAGGACCGCCGGCAGCCACGCCAGCGCCAGCGACAAAAGAATATCTATCCCCCGGGCCAACCGGGTGCGGTTGTCCCGGGCCGGGTTCTGCACGTAATAAAGAGGTTTGTCTTTAGCCATAGTCTCCCCCTAATTTCCATATATATGAAAATTATTGCCCTTTTAACTGCTTTTTAACCATCCGGGGGTGTTGTAATGCGCGAGCTTGATGAGTTGGAAGAAAAGTACGCCGCCCTGGACCGGAT
>JAKSCU010000187.1 GCA_022360435.1 Bacillota bacterium | reverse complement strand
ATTTCCTGCTTGTCAGATCCGGATTGCGCGTTCATAAAGAAATACCCCCATATTGGGACGGCTACGCTTGGTCATCTCGCCGCCAAGCGCAACCGCCTTTTCTACATATAGTGTCTCCTGAAGAAATCTTGGCTAGGGGTTTGGCGTACCTACAAAAATGCTACTCGCTTCCATAATTGAGCGAACTCCCAAGGCATCCTTCCGATAACGCCAAACCCCTCTATGCAAGCTTGTTTTGCGGGGAACTAGATTGTCAAACTACTGGGTAAAAGCCTTTAGCTCCAGCCCGGCTTCTTCGTAAAAACGCAGCGCGCCCGGGTGGTAATATTGCTTCCGTTCTTCCTCAGACTGCCAAAAAGACATAGTCAAAAACTCCGGGGTGATGCCTTTGCCCATGGAATGGTAAGGGGCAAAGTCGCCGTTTTGCGCGGCCTCATAAAGAATCCTGGTAACCTCGTAGACAACATCCTCGGGCACTTCGCCGCCCGCCGACCAAAATACCGGCGTGCCGATATAAACCATATCTTCGGTCTGGGTGGCATCCAGCGCCCCGGCCGGCGCCACCATACTCATGGGAGGCTGCTCCTTTCCGTCGACAAAAGGATCCAATCGGGATGCGTTGGCGGCTTGCTCCAAGTTCGCGCTTATATCACCCTGGTTGGGGAAATAAAGCGTTCCGCGGGCGCCCAGTTCCATTAGGCTGGCACTCAGCGCATATTCATCCGGGAAGTAAAAGTCAAAGGGCAGCACGCCAACCTGGGCGGCACCGTCCCGCAGCGCGGTTAACCGGGCGCTAATGCCGCCGTGCATTAGCTTTACATTGTTCACGCCGGCCTGCTCGATCCAGTTCCGGAAGAGCCAGGCATAGGAGTAAGGAGCGTCCCTGGGCAAAACCACTGTTTTGTTTTCAAAGTCTTTTATGGTTTTAATGTTGGGGTCAAGGGTAACCCAGGTTTCGTTAAGCATGCCCAGCATGCCGATTTGCAAGGGCATATACTCTCCCTCGCCCCAGACGGTGGCCCCCGGGTGCATTGTAACGTTAAGGTGGTTGCTTCTCAGTTCTTGCTCACCCATCAACAGCCGGGTGTTGTCCGTTACGCCGGCGGTGGCGACCACTTCGGCAGTCAACCAATCGGAGCGCTCATTAATAAACGTGGCCAGGGCATGGGAGAGAACATACCACATGTCACCGGGCCGGCCGGCCGTAATGCCGATATGCTGCTTCTCCAGTTTTTCAGACTGTTCACCCGACCCTGTTTCCGGCGGCGCCTGGGACTGGCAGCCTGCGCCGGCCATAACCACCAACAACAAAATCAAAGCCCCAATCATTATTTTTTTCACCAGTTTTCCCCCTTTTTATTGGCAAAATTTTACATGCGTCAAATTTTCACACCCCATTTGACACTATGCTATCAATCCGGGCCTCAATTGCCCGCCAACTCTTTCTCCAGCGCTCTCATTTCGTCAACTTTCAGTAATTTGTTAAACTCCGGGAACCCGATAATGTCGTCCCACATGCCGGCATTAGTCCCCTTTTCTTTTAACAACTGCAGCATCTTAATCATTGCTTTGCTGGCCGTGAATAAAGTTGACGCCGGGTAAATCACAATTTTATAGCCCAGTTCCTCCAGTTCTTTGGCGGCAAGAAACGGTGTTTGCCCCTGCTCAACCATATTTGCCATCAGCGGCTTGTTAACTCTACGGGTCACTTCCTTCATTTCTTCGACAGATTTGGGCGCTTCCACAAAAATCACATCGGCGCCGGCGGCTGCATAAGCCCGGGCCCTGTCAATGGCATCGTCAAAACCATTTACGCCCCGGGCGTCGGTACGGGCGATAATGACAAAATCGGGGGATTTGCGACCGTGCACGGCGGCCCTGACCTTGGCCACCATTTCTTCTTTAGCAATAAGTTGCTTGCCCTCCATATGACCACAGCGCTTTGGCAAAACCTGGTCTTCCAATTGAATTGCCGCAACACCCCCTTTTTCATATTCCTGCACCGTTCTAACAACGTTTAACACACCGCCGTACCCGTTATCGCCGTCGGCAATCAGCGGTCTATCCACGGCCGAGGCCATATTTTTGGCATGCAGCGCCATTTCGGTCATGGAAACCAGCCCTATGTCCGGCAATCCGATTGAGGTAACCGAAACACCATACCCGGTCATATAGACGGCCGGAAAACCCGCCATCTCCACCAGGCGGGCGGACCAGGCGTCATAAGCGCCGGGAGCGCAAATAATACCAGGCTCGTTTAATAGCTTGCGAAGTTTTTTTGCTTGCATTTGCCGCTACCTCCTGCGAAAAGGTTTCAATTTATGCTATCGACTGCTTTTTCTGATATGGCCAACCATACCCCCGTCTTTTAAAATTTCCAGCATGAACGGCGGAAAAGGCACAAAACGATACGTTTCGCCAAGAGTTAGATTTTCAATGATACCCCGCTCCAGGTCAACATTTACTTCATCACCGTCATTGACGGCGCCGACAGCCTCCACGGACTGAACCACAGGCAGCCCGATATTTATGGCGTTGCGATAAAATATGCGGGCAAAGCTGGCTGCTATTATACATGCAACTCCCGCCGCTTTAATACTGACGGGAGCATGTTCCCTGGAGCTGCCGCAGCCAAAATTACGGCCTGCAACAAATATGTCCCCCCGACCAATTTTGGCGGCAAACGCGTCCTCCAGTCCCGCCATGCAAACGCCGGCCAGCTCCGAGGGCTCGGACAGATTAAGGTACCGCCCCGGCACAATAACATCGGTATCCACATTGTCACCGAACACGAAAGCTTTTCCCATCGTTAGCACACCTCCCGCGGGTCGGTAATCCTGCCTTTAAGAGCAGATGCCGCCGCCACCGCAGGTCCCGCCAGGTATACCTCCGAAGCAGGATGCCCCATGCGTCCGACAAAATTCCGGTTGGTGGTGGAAACACACCGCTCCCCCTCGGCCAACAGCCCGAGATGCCCGCCAAAACAAGGGCCGCATGACGGCGTGGACACAGCTCCCCCTGCCTGGATAAAAATTTCCACCAGCCCTTCCCGCAGCGCCTGCAGATAAATTTGCTGCGTTGCCGGAATAACCAGTAAGCGCACCTCCGCGTGCACTTTGCCTCCCTCAAGAATTTGGGCCGCCGTCCGCAAATCTTCCAGGCGCCCGTTTGTGCATGAGCCTATGACCACTTGATCAATTGTGATATGCCCGGCTTCATTCACGTTCTTGGTGTTGGACGGCAAGTGGGGAAAAGCAACCTGGGGCTCCAGGCAGGAAACATCGTATTCATAAACACTTTCGTACTCGGCGTCAGAGTCGCTTTGATAAATATGCCACGAACGCGCCACTCTTTCCCTGAGGTAGGCCTCGGTTACCTTGTCCGGAGAT
>JAKSCU010000584.1 GCA_022360435.1 Bacillota bacterium | reverse complement strand
TGTTTTTTTATGCATATAATAACTATCTTATAGTATAATTTATTTATCTTTTAGTTTTTCCAGCTTACTAAAGAAGGTATTTTTAGACGCCTCGTTATGTCTCTTTATAGCTTGCTGCGCACTTATAACATCCTTTTTTTCAATCGCATCAAATATCTCTCTATGTTCAATTAAAGCATCCTCAATTCGAGAAAAATCATCCTTCATAGTTACATTCCTCAATAGCGATATATACTTTTCAAGGGTACTTACTATATTAATCAATCTTGGTTTTTTACTTGAATTAAGAATAGTTTCATTAAATACTTTGCAGGCTTCAAATACACTGAAAACATCCCTCTTTGCCCTTGCCTTATCCATATCCTCAAGGGATTGTTTTAGGATTTTGATTTCAGCTTCTGTTATATTTTCTATGACATATTTCATTGCTAAACTTTCTAAGGCATCACGTATATCATATATTTCCACAATATCTTCATTACTAAAGCTTTTAACTACTACACCCTTTCTAGGAAGATATTCTACAAAGCCTTCTATTTCAAGTTTTCTCAAAGCTTCTCTAACCGGAGTTCGACTTATATTCATCCTTTGAGCGTATTCTTTTTCTATAATTCTTTGGCCTTGCTTAATTTTCCCATTTACAATCGCTGCTTTAAGCTCTTCATAAACTATATCTCTTATTGGCTTAATACCAGATATATTAGATGGATCAAATATTTCTTCCATTGCTACCACTCCTATAAAATGAATATTTTGTGTTTCGTATCCCGTACACCAATATTCTTCGACATTTATTCTAATTTTCCTTCTAAGCATTTAATTCTTTTTTAAATTTTACCAAACCTTTGCTATCTATACTCTGCCTATCCATTTATTTTTTATTTAACTCCATTTATAACATCAATAATACTTCCATCACGATATTCCACTACAGCTACAACCTTATCATTATATTCAATAGGCTTTGACTTTCCGATAACCTTTTCTGCTGTATCTCTTAATTCCTCAATGGTAACTATCGGTAATCCCTTATCTTTTAAGGTTTTGATTAAATCTTGACGTCTAGGATTTATTGCCACTCCTCGGTCAGTCACCAATACATCTATAGTGTTCCCTGGA
>JAKSCU010000498.1 GCA_022360435.1 Bacillota bacterium | reverse complement strand
TGCTTTTCAATGTGAAGAACTGTCTAAACATATACTTCCCTCACCAACAATTAAATATCCTGTACTCTACATTAAATATAATTATATATAATACTTACCCTGTATACAACACTTTCCTTATAACCTAGAAAAGCTATATCTAACCTCTATTTCAATAGTTTACTGCTATAGGCTGGATATTCCATTTGTAAAGGATACAAAATCCCCCTCCCCAATATGCAGCAGTAAATATTGAAACTTATACACTTGTTTGTGTTATAATAACTTAAATTTTTCAGGGCTATTAGTTATCGAATTGTGCTGCAAAATTCCCGGGGGTTGCAAAATTGATTACATAAATTTCTTATTGACTACATTTTTGTATTTTAATATAAAACGTTTAATGTTATAGTATAGATAAAAGGAGAGTGAAAATCATAGTTACAATAAAAGATATTGCTAAAGTTGCTAATGTTTCCATTGCTACCGTTTCAAATTCTTTGAATGATACCGGATGGGTTAGTGATACTGTAAAAGCTCAAGTAAAGAAAATAGCAAGTGATATGGGATATATTCCTAATGTTATTGCTACTAGTTTAAAAAAAGGAAAACTAAACACGATAGGTGTTATTTCAGAAGATATTACATGTTTTAATATGCCAGATATAATTGACGGTATCAGTGAATATGCAGAGAATGCAGGATATTCACTTTTGCTGGCAAATTTAAGATATTTAAAAAAAACATCAAGCAAAGGAGAAGACTATTCTGAGTCACTACATAAATACATAGATCAGATTACAAAGTTAGGCAACTCATTATTAAATAATACAGAAGGAATAATATATATAGGATCAACTGAATGGGAAACAAAAGCTTTTATTAAAAATACAAATAAACCTATAGTTTATACATATTCACACATTATGGATACATTACCTAATCAATTTTCAGTATATTACGATGATGAGAATGCTTCATACCAAGCTGTAAAATATCTGATCAGCCAAGGCCATAAAAATATTGGACTTATAACTGGTCCTTTACATTGGGTATCTGTTCAAAATCGTTTAAAAGGTTATCAACTTGCGCTTAAAGAAACTGGCATTAAATTTAATCCAGATTATGTTAGAACAGGACGTTTTTGTACTGAAGATGGTTTGAAATATGGCAGAGAACTACTGGAAACATCAAATTCTCTAACAGCCATATACTGTATGAATGACGAAATTGCAATTGGAGTTTTATATTCAGCTTTGGATATGGGTTATAAAATTCCAAAAGACATTTCAATAATTGGAACTGATGATATTAGAGAAAGCAGTATAATAAGACCGGAATTAAGTACAATGCGTTTACCTTTGAGAGAAATGGGAATAGAGTCAGGTAGATTGCTGATTGATATGATTGAAAACAAGGTTGATGAAAGCAAACTGCAAGATGTTAAGTTACAATGCAAATTGATTAGTAGAGAATCAACAAGACGTATTTAAATTATATATATTTAAATTGACAACAGAATTATAATATGTTAATATTACGCTATACATTAAACGTTTAATTAAAAGATATTTGAAAGGAAAGATTAATGCAATACGTTAATATTAACAATATTAAACCAAAAGGGTGGCTTAAAAAGCAACTTGAAGTTCAAACTCAAGGTTTAAGTGG
>JAKSCU010000625.1 GCA_022360435.1 Bacillota bacterium | reverse complement strand
CCAGGGCATCGTGCAGGTCGGCCGTCAGCCACGCACCCGGACGCTCGTGCTTCGCGGGGGGCCGGGTGCGGTCGAGACCTACGCCGCCGCGCTCGCTGCGGCGTTGCCCGGAGAGGTCCAGGCTCCACCGGAATCGGGTACCTGAGCGTCCCTCACCCGACCGACCGCGGGGCTTCGCGCGGTCGGGGCCGCTACCCTCCGAGACCGATGAGCACGGGAGTCCCCACCGAGGAGCAGCGCCGCGCCGCGGCGATGCAGCACATCAGGCAGCTGGGCGACCCGGTGCTCCGCACCCCGTCGCTCGACGTCGACGAGTTCGAGGACACGCCCGCGGACGAGGTCGAGCGGATGGCCGAGATCATGCGCGAGGCCCGCGGCGTGGGTCTCGCGGCTCCCCAGCTCGGCTCGCTCCGGCGGCTGATCGTGATCCGTCCGACCGAGGACGGCCCGACCCGTGCGCTCTGCAACCCGACCATCACCTCGCGCTCGGACGAGGAGGAGATCGACGAGGAGGGGTGCCTCTCGCTGGGCGAT
The DNA here is from genome assembly GCA_022360435.1 of Bacillota bacterium. Lineage (GTDB taxonomy): Bacteria > Bacillota > Desulfotomaculia > Desulfotomaculales > Desulfallaceae > BRH-c8a. The sequence continues at coordinate 706 of JAKSCU010000625.1, read as the reverse complement.
CTCCGCTTCGACGTCCCGCGCTCGACGGCGGTCCACGTCGAGGCCGTCGACGAGGCGGGTCAGCCGATCGAGCTCGACGCCGAGGGCTTCGAGGCGCGCGTTGTCCAGCACGAGATCGACCACCTGAACGGCATCCTCATCATCGACCGCGCGACTCCCGAGTCGCGGCGGGCGACGATGAAGGCCCTCCGCGGCTCGAGGTAGCCATGAGGGTGGCGTTCGCCGGCAGCCCGCCGGCGGCGATCCCGGCGCTCGAGGCCCTCGCCGACCGCCACGACGTCGCGCTCGTGGTGACCCAGCCCGACCGGGCGAGAGGTCGTTCGCGTCGGCCGCTGCCGACCCCGATCGGCGAGCGTGCGACCGCGCTCGGCCTGCCGGTCGCCAAGCCGGCCTCGATCAACGCCGAGGAGGAGGTCGAGCGCCTGCGCTCGAGCGGGGCCGACGCGCTCTGCGTCGTCGCCTTCGGCCAGATCCTCCGACCCCAGGTGCTGGCTCTCGGTCCGTCGCTGAACGTGCACTTCTCGCTGTTGCCGCGACATCGGGGAGCCGCTCCGGTCGAGCACGCGATGCTCGCCGGTGATCGCGAGACCGGGGTGACGATCATGCTGATGGACGAGGGAATGGACACCGGGCCCGTCGTGTCGATGCACCCGACCGGGATCGACGACGGGGAAGACGCCGGTGCCCTCACGACGCGCCTCGCGAT
>JAKSCU010000227.1 GCA_022360435.1 Bacillota bacterium | reverse complement strand
TGGCCGGATTCAAGGATAAGAGTATTAAAAGCGCACGCAGAGGGAACCTAATTTATTGTGCTTTTTTTTGATATAATGAGCGCGCTTTTTTAATATTTACACCCTGGTTGTCATTTTGTACATTATTAGATTGGCTATGGAGTTAATGATAAATATCAGTATCACCAGAACTGCCGCGGTTCCATAACCCATTTCAAAGGATATTCCCTCGCTGACCAGCACGTAAAGGTGTACCGCCAGGGACCGTGCCGGATCCATAACCGAGGCGGGCAAGTGCAGCCCCGAACTGCCCGCCGTCAACAATACCGCGGCTGTTTCACCGACGGCCCGTCCGATTCCCAGTATTATGCCGGTAACTATTCCAGGCAGCGCAGCGGGCAGCACAATTCTGTATATTGTCTGCCACTTGGTGGCGCCTATGGCGAGACTGCCTTCCCGGTAGCTATCCGGCACGCTTTTAATCGCTTCTTCCGAAGTCCTGATTATCGTAGGCAAAATCATGATGGCCAGGGTAAGTCCACCGCTTAAAATAGACCAGCTGAACTTTAAAAAGATAACGAAAAAGGCGAACCCAAAAAGGCCGTATACGATGGAAGGAATACCGGCCAGTGTTTCCGTGGCAAATCTTATTTGTTTAACCAGCTTTCCCTTCCTGGTATATTCGGTCAGCTGAATAGCCGAGAAAACGCCCAGAGGGGTAGCCACGCCCAGCGCAACCACAATTAGGTAAAATGTTCCCACAATGGAGGGAAAAATGCCTCCGGCCCGGCCCATGTCCTCGGGGTATTCAAAAAGAAAAGCCATGCTTATAACGCCGAGGCCCTTTTGTAGTATATGGACGAGAATTGCCACCAGGACCCCCAGGGCAATGACAACAGATAATGTTATAATCGCTTTGGCTATTCTTTCTTCCATTTGCCTGCTCATAATATTGGCCATCAGTCTTTTTTCACCCCGCCAGGTATTATATTGACCAAAAGATTAATAAACATGATGGTAATGAATAAGATTATGCCGGTGGCAAACAAGGCCTGAGAATGATCCCCGGCTGCATAACCCATTTCCAGCGCCACGTTTGCGGTCAGGGTCCTGACCGGATCAAGAATGGATTCAGGCATGGCGGATACGTTGCCGACCACCATGATTATGGCCATTGTTTCTCCGATTGCCCGCCCCATACCCAGCACAATTGAGGCAATAATGCCTGATTTTGCCGAAGGCAGCATAATCTTTTTAATGGTTTGCCAGTGATTGGCCCCTATTGCCAGGGAACCTTCTTTATATTCATGCGGCACCGCCCTTATGGAGTCTTCGGAGATGTTGATGATGGTGGGCAATATCATTACCGCCAAAATGATAGAGCCGGTTAGGATGCTGAAGCCCGGGCCGCCCAGGTAGTCTCTGACCCAGGGCACGATAACCATCATCCCCCAGAACCCGTAAACCACCGACGGGATGCCCGCCAGTAATTCAATGCCGGGGCGGACAAACCGGGCCATTTTTTTGGGGGCGAATTCCGCCAGGAAAATGGCGCATCCCAAGCCTAAAGGCACCCCCAAAACCAGCGCCCCCAGGGTTACATAAAAAGTTCCCACAATCATGGGAAATATTCCAAACACATTATCTTCAGGGTACCAGTGATGCCCCAGCAGGAAGTCGTTTAGTCCGTACTTGCTGAAAATGGGCAGGCCCTCGTAGAAAATAAAAAAAGAAATCAACAACACAATAAAAATAGCCGCCACCGCGCTGAAAAAAAGAATTTTTTCAATGATAAATTCGCTTTTTCTGTACATTGTTCACCTCGTAGGGAATAGACAAATAACTGCAATTATATATGTCATTCTAGTTCTTAAGTGTTAATTCCTTGCCATAAGCGATAAACTGATTGTTAATTATAAGTAAAAAGTATGTTAAAAAAACACAATAAAAAATCTATTTTTATCCATAGGCGGATACAGTTGTACAAAATGCAAAAAGCGCGCTTATTCGGTTCGGATCGCGCGCTTTTTGGTGCTTTTTTCCTTGGCCCTTGCCATATATATGGCAAGGTACACATTCCTAAACCTCCATGCCCTCACGGGCACAATTTTATAGGACAATATTGTATAATACTAAGATTTGGCCAATTTAGTTGTCTTTAAACCTGTAGCCGATTCCCCGTATGGTCTCAATAAAAATCGATTCTGTCGAATCGGGCTCGATTTTTTGTCTTAGGTACCTGATATGTACGTCAACAGTTCTGGTTTCGCGCACACTGTCAAACCCCCATATTTTTTCCAGCAGTACGTCCCTGGTAAAAACACGTCCGGGATTGGCTGCCAGAAGGTTAAGAATCTCGAATTCTTTTGGTGAAAGGCCTATTTTTTTTTCATCCAAGTACACCTCGTATGACTCGGGCCTGATGGTTAAGTTGCCAAAAACAAGTTCCGGGTCTTTTTTTTGCGCAGATGCCTGGGTTTTTATCTGAGTGGTCCGGCGAAGGTTAACTTTGATTCTGGCCAGTAATTCCCTTGGGCTGAAGGGCTTGGTGACGTAGTCGTCGGCGCCCACCTCAAGGCCCACTACTTTGTCAATTTCCTCGTCTTTTGCGCTTAACATGATGATGGGCACACCGGAAGTTTCGGTATTAAACCTCAGCTGTTTACATACTTCAAGACCATCTTTGCCTGGAAGCATAATGTCCAGCAGGATCAAATCGGGTTTGATGTCAGCGGCTACTTTTAATGCATCAAAACCGTTTTCCGCGGTAAAGACAACATAGCCTTCTCGTTTGAGGTTGTAAGCTATTAATTCCAGAATGTTCTTTTCATCATCGACCACCAGAATCTTAAAACTCATGCCGGCACCTTCCAGAAATTTATATTCTGTACAAGTAAAATATAAGTCAGGTATGTAAAGGATTGATTTTATTCTTCTTAAAAAGATGTTAAATTATTGTAAATAAAGCAATGTGCACTTGCACTATATTTTCTCCTTAAAAATAGCAATAAAGTATGTTTAAGATTAAATTCAACTAAAATTATTTTAATAATTCATCAATGATTTAAAATTTACATTAATTTAATTTATTCTAAATGGGAACTGAATTTAAGCTTAACAATTAATAATTATGCTAAATGACAAACTAGACTTCCTGGGAGAGGTTGCCAAAATGAGTCAAAAAATAGGTATCAAACTGAGTATGGGCTTTGTGATCATGGTTGTTCTCATTTTTGTTCTGGGCGGTAGTTCTTTTATTTCTCTAAATTCGTCCAAGTCGAAGCTGGAGGAAATAAACGATTCCACCAAGCGATTGGTGCTGGCGTTGAAAATCAGAAATGAATATGAAAAAAATATTTCCGACATGCGGGGATTGCTAAGCTATAAGGATGAGAGGTTTTACGACCAAGTGGAAAAGAACATGCGCAACGCGCTGGCCATGCAAAATGAATTGTTGAAAATAGCGCGCCCCGAACAGCGAGAAAATGTTCAGGAAATTATTGACTTAACCAACTCTTTCGTAAACACATTGACCGACCAGTTGCTGCCCGTGCTCAAGCTGTACCTTATCGAGACCCAGATTGGAAACAACGAGTTGGCGGAAGCTTATTTTAGCCAAATACAACAGATAAACGCCGACCTTGCTCCGGTGGAAGAAAGAGTTTTTCAAACCATCAACAGCTTTATTGAAGCCGACGAAAAAAATGTCGCCGGGGATCTGCAATCGGCGGAAAGAAATGCCAACAGCATTATCAAACTTTCATTGACCATATCTGCCATTGCGATAATCATAGGTATTTTTTTAAGCGTCTTTCTTACCAGAATTATATCCAAGCCTATTTTGGAGATGGTCCGCAGCGCCAATAGTTTTGCCGCGGGTGATTTTTCGGCGCCGGTGAAAGTAGAAACGAAAGACGAGATCGGTACTCTGGCCCGGGCGCTTAACAAGATGCAGGAGAATTTTATAGAGGTGATTCAAAAGTTGAACCAGTCGTCCGGGCAGCTGACGGATGCGGCCCGGCACCTGGCTGAACAGGCCCGGTACACCTCGTCCGGGGCGTCGGAAACCGCGGCGGCCATGAATGAAATTGCCGTCAGTGCAGATAAAATGACCAATAACATCAACGACGTCTCCAGCCGGGCCATGCTTGCCTCCGAACACGCCGGCAGGGGAGCCCAGGGTATCGGATTGATTAACGGGCAGATGGAGGAAATTTCGGCCACATCGTTACAAGCCGGCGCCGATGTTGAATCACTGGGCGTGTCTATCAATAAAATAGTACAGTTCGTCGAGGTTATCAACAACATAGCCGAGCAGACCAACCTTTTGGCTTTAAACGCCGCCATAGAAGCTGCAAGGGCCGGCGATTCGGGCAGGGGGTTTGCGGTGGTGGCGGAGGAGATCAGGAAGCTTGCCGAACAGTCGGCCCAATCCGCCGGGGAGATCAGGCTCCTCATCGACGAAATAGAGGGACAGTCCAAGCTGGCTGTCCGGGCCATGAGAGACGGCGGAGAGAAAATTAAACAGGGCGGCAATATCATACATGATGTGGGAGAAAACTTCTCGCAAATAATTGACACCGTACAGGAACTGTCCGGGCAGGTGCAAAAAATCACCGCGTCGGCACAGCATGTTTTCGCAGCGGTACAAAACACTGCGGGTACCGCCGAGGAGCAGACGGCGGCCATGGAAGAAGTGCATGCCGCCAGCGAAAAACTCAACAATTTGGCTGGGGATTTGAATCAATTGGTTTTAAATTTCAAGGTGTAGAAGCAGAAATGGGATGGTCCTGTATCAGCCACTAGTTTTAAACTAAAATTTATCTGAGTTTAATTGTAATTTAAAATGGCGGTTGTATGATGTTTTAAACAAAAAGTACAAGCGGTGGGTGAAACAAATCGATATTATCACGGCGGTAATCGGCTTAGTTTTATGGAATCGGCTGGCTATCAGGGTAAAAGGAAGGAAGCAGCTTATGAATCTTTAACATGCCTAATAGCTTTCCAGAGCCTCTGGTGGTGCAGTAAAATTAAAGGAGGCCCAAAATGAAAGCGCAAAGATTCCCGTGGGTGATGGTTGTTTTAATGGCGGTGTTGCTGCTGGTTGTCGGTTGCGGCAAGGGTGGTTCCGCCGGCAACCAGGAGGAACAAACTGAAGGACAAGCTGATCCGGCAGAAACGGAGAATATGGGACAAGCATTGTTGATTAACGGAGCCGGCGCCTCTTTCCCCTATCCGTTGTACTCACACTGGATAGATGAATACCGTAAATCGGTAAGCAGCGTCAAGATTAATTACCAGTCAATCGGTAGCGGCGCGGGGATTAAACAGCTTTCCCAAAAAATAATAGATTTTGGCGGCACCGACGCACCCATGTCGGATGAAAAAATGAGTCAAGCTCCCGGTGAAATACTGCATATTCCCACGGTTTTAGGCGCGGTGGCCGTAGTATACAATTTGCCGGATGCTGGTGACAACATCAAGTTTACTCCGGAAATAGTGGCTGATATTTTTTTAGGCAAGATTGACAAATGGAACGACCCGGGTCTGGTCGCCATAAACCCCGGGGCCAGCCTGCCGGATCGGGAGATAATGGTGGTGCGCCGCAGTGACGGCAGTGGTACCACCAATATTTTTACCGATTATTTGAGTAAGATTAGCGATGAATGGAAAGAGCAAGTGGGCCGGGGAACATCTGTACAATGGCCAACCGGGATTGGAGCCAAGGGCAGCGAGGGGTTATCCCGCCAGGTTCAAGCAACTGTGGGCAGCATCGGGTATGTGGAGGTGTCCTACGCTTTGCTCAATAAGCTGTCCTATGGAATGATCCGGAACAAGTCCGGTCAGTATATTGCCCCTACTCTGGACAGCATTACCGCCGCCGCCGCGGGAGCGGCGCCGGATATGCCGGACGACCTGAGGGTCAGTATCGTGAACCCGCCGGGTGAAAAAGCTTATCCCATTTCAGGTTACACGTATATATTGGTTTATCGTGAACAGGAAGACGCGGCCAAGGGACAGGCCCTGGCCAGGTTCCTGTGGTGGTGCATACATGACGGCGAAAAAATGGCGGCGGAATTGACTTATGCTCCGCTGCCGCCGGAGGTAGTCGGCAGGGTGGAGGAAAAGTTGCAAAGTATGACCAGTGGAGGGCAAAAGATTCTTTAAACATTGTCTTTGCAGAACTCTTAGGGGTTTGGTGTCAACCAAAACCCCTGCGCATCTTTACGATAACACCAACCCTCCCCGACAGTTTGTTTTCAGGGGAACTATGTTAGCTTGTTGCCGGCGTATCGCCAACAAATGGATGTATTAGTAGTGCACCTGTACCGGGAGAACGATTCTGTGGAGCGCCGGCAACGCCGGCACGAAGCGCATGAACAAACCGGACAGGTGTAACTGCATTGTAAAATATATTTAAATCTGAGGAGTGGAGCAAAAAATTTGCAACGATAAGCTCTTTGCCTTAATTATCCGTATCAGCGCCGTGGGCTTGCTGGTGCTGATTTTTGGCATGGCCCTGCAAATATGGCGGGAGGCCAGCCTGTCCATTGACAGGTTTGGCTGGTCTTTTCTATTTTCCACGGAATGGAATCCGGTGGCGGGCAACTTCGGCGCCTTGCCGTATATATTCGGCACCCTGGTATCCACGTTTCTCGGCCTGCTGCTGGCCGGGCCAATCAGTTTGGGCACCGCTATTTTTCTGGCCGAGTTCGCTCCCCGGCGTATCAAAAATACCCTGGGTTTCCTGGTGGACGTCCTGGCGGCGGTACCCAGTATCATCTACGGGTTGTGGGCCAGTTTTATCCTGGTCCCGGTGCTGCTCCGGCACGTTGAGCCGTGGTTGGCCCAACACCTGGGTTTCTTGCCTTTTTTCCAGGGTACGCCATACGGAACCGGTATGTTGGCGGCGGGAATCATCTTGGCCGTCATGATGTCCCCGGTAATTACGGCGGTAAGCCGGGAAGTGCTGGAAATTGTGCCCTCCAGCCAGCGGGAAGCGCTTCTGTCCATGGGAGCCACACGCTGGGAAGTGGTCCGGGTGGCCGTGTTGCCCTATGCCCGCAGGGGTATTATCGGTGCTTTTACGCTGGGCATCGGTAAAGCCATCGGGGAAACCCTGGCCGTGACCATGGTCATCGGCAACCGCCCGGATATTTCCTGGTCGCTGTTTGATCCGGCCCATACCATGACCAGTGTGATTATCAACGAATTTACCGAAGCGGTGGACCCGCTGCACCTGTCGGCGTTGATCCATATAGCACTGCTTTTGTTTCTGGTTACCTTGCTGGTAAACGTGCTGGCCAGATTAATGATCTACCAGATAAACCGTACAAACAGGGGATGCAGCTATGAACCGTGAATGGCGGAGAAAAGTCTATGGTAATTTGATGATGGGGTTATGCGCCCTGGCCACCGGTACGCTGCTGGCCGTCCTGTTTATAGTGCTGGGGTACATCGCTTACAATGGCCTGCACGGGCTTAGTTTAGATTTTTTCACCAACATGCCCGCGCCGGTGGGGCTTACAGGCGGTGGCGTGGCGCACGCTATTGCCGGCAGTTTTGTGCTGGTGGGTATTGCTTTTTTGATTGGGGTGCCCTGGGGGGTTGCCGCCGGGATCTTTCTGGCGGAATTCAAAGGCAGCCGTTTGAAAGAAACAATACGTTTTACCGCCGACGTCCTGAACGGAATTCCGTCCATAACCGCGGGCATATTCATTTATACCGTGGTGGTGGTAAAAATGCAAACCTTTTCGGCGCTGGCAGGCGGTCTGGCGCTGGGGATAATAATGATGCCGCTTGTGGCGCGGAACACCGAAGAAATGTTGCGCCTGGTGCCCCAAAGCATGCGTGAAGCCGCTATGGCCCTGGGCATACCCGAATGGCGGGTGGTGCTGTTTGTTGTGCTGCCCACGGCGGCGCGCGGTATTGCCATAGGTGTGTCCCTGGCTCTGGCGGGGGTGGCCGGCGACCCGGTGCCGCTTTTTTTTACCGCCCTCAATAATAATTACTGGTCTTTGGACCTGACCCAGCCCATCGCATCCCTGCCCATGGAAATATTCAGGTATACCGCGGCCCCCTTCGCGGTTTGGCATGAACTGGCCTGGACCGGGGCCCTGGTGCTGATAGGTATTGTACTGGTGCCCATGTTGCTGGCCCGTATTGTGATGCCGGGATTCAAAATCAGGAGGTAGATGATGCCGTATAAAATATTGGTGGAGGAACTGCAGGCCTGGTACGGCAACAAGTGTGTGTTGAACGGAATCAATATGCCGGTGCGTGACCATCAGGTGACCGCCATTATCGGCCCTTCGGGATGCGGCAAATCTACGCTGATTAGATGCATCAACCGGATGCACGAAGTGGTGAACGGAGCTCGCGTCACCGGCCGGGTACTCATAGACGGCGCTGATATATATAACGGTGCGGATCCTGTGGTGGTCAGGCGCAAGACGGGCATGGTCTTTCAAACACCCAATATTTTTCCCACCATGAACATATACCAGAACGTCGCCGTGGGTCTTGCCCTGAACGGCTTGCGCAAGAGGAAAGACCTCCGGGAACGGGTGGAAAAAAGTATGCAGCAGGTTGGCCTTTGGAACGAGGTCAAAGACCGTCTGCAGCAAAACGCCGCCGGGCTTTCCAGCGGACAGCTGCAAAGGCTGTGCATCGCCCGGGCCCTGGCTGTGGAACCCGAGGTTTTGCTGATGGACGAGCCCTGTTCATCCCTGGACCCCATTGCCACCATCCGCATTGAGGAATTGATGCGGGAACTGAAGCAAAATTACACCATAATACTGGTTACCCACAACATGCAGCAGGCCGCCCGGGTTTCCGATTACACCGCTTTTATTTCCCAGGGTGATTTAATCGAATACGGCGCCACCCACGACGTTTTCATCCGCCCCCGGGACGGGCGCACCGAAAACTATATCACCGGACGCGGGTTTTAATACTGTGCGCTTTTTTATCAGTTTTACTCTTCAGGCTCTTTGGGGTTCCGCCTTTCCTTGACAAACACGCTGCCTTCCAGGGATTTGGCATATTTCTTCAGCTCCGCCGCCGCCCGGGCCAACTCTTCGGGATTCCGGTACTGACCCGGGCCACAGTCTATAATCACCAGCGACACGGTCATGGTGGGCAGGCTGATGGGGTGGTTTTTACGGTCCATTGTGTTTATGTAGCCCCTGGCCCTGTCTTCGGGGTCGTATAATTCACCCACTCTGGCGTCAAAGTTGTTGATTATGCCGCGGCAAACGTTCTCCGCGGTTTGGGGTCTGGTAATAAGGATAAAATCGTCGCCTCCAATATGACCCACCATATCGTCAGGCAGGCCCGCCCCGGCCGATATTTCCTTGATAATGGCGGAGGTGAGTTTTATTACCAGGTCCCCCCGTTCAAATCCGTAACAATCGTTAAAACCCTTGAAATGGTCCAGATCAATGTAAATGACAGAGAAGGGTTGTTCCGACGCCAGGCGGTTGGTCAGTTCGGTTTCGATTTGGCGGTTGCCGGGCAGCCCGGTAAGAGGGTTGGCGAACATGGCGGCCTCCACCTGCATGCCGGTAATGGCGTCCAGCAAGCTGCGCACTGAAACCATTCCTTTATAGAGGTGATTCTTGCAGATGATGATGGAGTCGTAAACTTTGTTGTCGGCGCGGCTCATAGCGGCCTGGCTAACCGCTTCCACCGGCGTGTCGTCTTCCATAACCAGCGGGTTGTTGTCCATCACCAGCGATATGGGCCTTTCGGTGTAGATGGCAAAACCAAACTGAGTGCCCAGCTGATTGAACAGCTTGTCCCGCATAACCAAACCCACGGGCTTGTCCTTGTCCAGGATGGCTGTTCCCTCCACCTGGGGGTAACGGGTGAAAAAGTCCACCAGTTCCCTGGTAATGGTACGGGAATCAAAGGTGGTTGTTTCCTGGCAGATGGGCCCCACCGGTATTGTTTTGCCGTTACGTTCCCGGGGGATTATGGTATTGGAGAATTCCTTCAATTGCTTGACAGCGGGCTGGTTGATAGTTGGGGGCGGGAAGGCCGGGCGGGCCAGGTAAAAACCCTGGGCCAGGGGTATGCCCAGTTTATGCAGGCACATCAGTTCCCCGGAGGTTTCAATACCTTCGGCGATAATGCGGCTGCCCGTCCTTTCCGAGAAGGTCAGGAAAGTTTCCACCAGGGTCTGCTTGTTTGGCGTGGTGTCGATGTTCCTGATTAGGGAAAGGTCAATTTTGATAAAATCGGGCTGCAGTTCAGAAATGGCTTGCAGGCTGGAATAGCCCGATCCGGCGTCGTCCACCGCCACCAGAAAGCCGTAGCGCCGGTAATATTCCAGCGAATGGTGAAAAGTGTGGAAGTCTTCGATACTGGTGCGTTCCGTAACCTCGAAGACCACCTGATCCGGGGCAGCCCCCATGTCATTGAGCACCGACTTTATTTCGTCGGGCCTGAATGAAGGGTCATTAACCACACCGGGGCTGATATTGATAAATATTTTATGGTTGCTGGCTTTTAGATATTCAGCCAATTGGGCCAAGGCTTTTTCCCGGACGACTCTTTCCAAAGCGTAAAGTTGGTTGGTTTTTTCGGCGTAGCCGAACAGGTTGACCGGATTATGGAAAAAAGAATCCACCGGGCCCCGGGACAACGCTTCGTAGCCCATAACTTCGCCTTTAGCCAGGTCCACGATGGGCTGGTATATAATATTGATGTTCTTTTTATGAAAAAGCTTGCTGAACTGCTGGCGCTTTTCAATCTCACAGGCATCCAGGTGACCTTTGGCGATAAGCATGGCTTCTTTGAAACCATTATACAGCACTTTTTCCACGCTGCCGGTTTGGGGCGAAAGAAGCGAGTAGCCGGTGTGAAAATTAAGTGGAGCGGGAATGAGATGTATACAGCTTTTGTTTAGCTGAAAAGCCAGGGTTTCTCTGGTTTTTTCCGCCAATCGAGACAGTTCCAGCGCTTCGGGCGGGGGCATTTGGGGCGAATAAAAATAAATGACCATGTCGTCGCCCCAGCGCCTGCTTTCCAGGTAATTATACGGCTCCAGGCAGGCCGGCAAATGGCGCCGGGCCAGACGGCTTAGGGTTTGCAGCACCTGCTTGCAGTACAGACTTCCGTATATCTGCTCGGTCAACTCAAACTCCCGGATATCCAGATAAAGCATCGAAACCCACTGACCGCTGCGCAGTAAACCGGGCGCGCGCGATTCGGTCAGCAGGCTGTCGTAAGAAATTAACGGCGCTTTCAACCGGTTCATCAGGCCGGTGAGCTTGGTGTTGATTATATCCCGCATACCTAATCCTCCGGCTCCTTGACGACTTTTATGTTATTTATAAAAGTATGCCCCCGGCCATGTTTATGGCCGGATTAAGTATTAAACTCACACGAGCAGTAGTTCACAACGGCGGAGCCATGAAGACGGCTTTCCAGCGTTTCGAAGAGCAGAGAGAAGGGCCTAATGGAATACTACGGAACCGTCTCCGCGGCGTGGCCGCCGTAGTGTCAAGCTGACTTGGGGCAGCAAAGAACTTGATTGTAATCCCTCAGCAAACCTTCAAAAACGCTGTCCCAGGATTTCTGTTCGGCGAATTGCCTGGCATTCCGAGCCATTGTGGCATGCATTTTACGGTCGGCAAGCAACATTTTCATTTTTGCGGCCAAGTCTTCGGGGTCTCCCGGCAGACAGGCCAGGCCGTTATAATTATGGATCAGATTTTCCTTGACCCCTCCGGCGTACGCGGCAAGGACAGGCAACCCTGAAGCCAGTGCTTCAAGAATAACCAGCCCGTATGTTTCAGTGGCAGAGGGGAAAACGAAAGCGTCGCAGGAAGCGTACATTTCGGCCAGGGCCAAGCCGTTCTTGTAGCCGGTGAAGGTTACTTCCGGCGGAGCTTCCCGGACCAGCTTGCCGTATATCGGCCCGTCGCCCGTGATCACCAAGTGCGCCTCGGGGTGTGATTTTTTAACCAGGCGGTAGGCTTTAAACAAAACGTCCAGACTTTTTTCCGGGGCCAGCCTGCCCACATATAAAAAGGAGAACTTGTTATCCGGAACGCACATGGTTTTTGCTTTTATGCTGTACCGGGCGGGGTTGAACAGGTCGGCGTCCACGCCCTTGCCCCAGATACCCACGTTCCTGATGCCGTTTATTTTGAGTAGTTTTTGTGTTTCCTTCGACGGGGTGAAATTGGCCGCGCACCGGTTGTGAAACCATCTAAGAAATTGCCATGACAGTTTTTCCAGCATGCCAAAGCCGTAATAGTTCAAATATCCGGGAAAATCCGTGTGAAATGACGCCACCGGCGGAACGCCCGTCTTGGCCGCCATCCTCAGACCGCAAAGACCGATGGTGAGCGGGGTAACCAGATGGATGACTTCGGGTTTGAATTCGGCAAGCCTGCGGTTCATGGCTCTGTACATGGGCAGGGCCAGTTTGCATTCGGGGTACAGTGGAAAGTTGAACCCGGGCACGGGAAAAACGTTGCCATCCTTATTATTGTCGGGGCCTCCATAGGAAGGAGCAAAGACCAGGTTGGGTATATTATTTTTATCCAGATAGTTCACCAGCCTGGCCACAGTGCGGGCCACACCGTTTACCTGCGGCACAAAGGTGTCGGAAAAAATGGCAATGCGCATGAAATCATGCTCCCTTCATGTGGTTTGCTTGTAATTGCCAGTCATTAGTCTAAATAATTTGTTATTGTCGCGCCGGGCAGCGTAGCCCGCACTTTGTGGATGCTTGAGCCAATTATGTCCGGTACTTTTATTTTCCTTTACTAATGTAAATACAGTGCTAAAAAAAAGTAAAATATACGTGTAAAAATATTAAATTTAATCAAAAAAGCGCGCTCATTCAGTTCCCCCAGCGTGCGCTTTTTAATACTTTTCTCCTTTGTCCTTGCCATAAATATGGCAAGGTATACTTTCTTAAAGTATCAAAAAAGCGCACTCATTCGGTCCCCGGAGCGCGCGCGCTTGGTTACTTTGGCCGTTAAAAACAGGTTACGGAGCCCTTTACTTGGAGAGCGGCCTGAATATAGCTATTTTTTATACTCTTAGGAAATTATACCTCCGGCCATATTAATGGCCGGATTCAAGGATAAGAGTATAAAAAAGCGCACGTTAAGGGAACTGAATGAGTGCGCTTTTTTTATAATACTCTACCCCAAAACAACGAATATGTGAAGAATCCACAGTACCCGGGTATATTCAGTATTGAGTCCGGCGAATCATCCCTGCAAAGACGCTGATATTCCAATTGGTCCGCCTCCGACAATTCCGGATTATCTTTCCCCCAACGCATTTCAAAAAGATCTACCAAGGCTTTTCGCATTTCCTGACTTAAGGGGGAGTTAATATCACCGACAAAAGTTTGCGCCTTTGCGTCACTCAAACCTGCCTGTTTAAACCATGCCAGTGCCCGCATACTATGTAGCTCGGGTTTCATTTGCGCGTCAAAAGGAGCTATCCCCAAAGAAGTTGCATTCAGCCGGGCCTCTAAAACCGGGTATCCGGGAAGTAGCATTTGCGAAGACCAGTTGAGGATGTATATGGTACCCCCTGGCTTCACAGTCCTGGCAAGTTCTCTCAGTAGTAAAACAGGATCCATTCTTGAATAGCCAACGAGATCTATGCTAAAAGCCCAGTCAAATATATTTTCCTCAAATGGAAGTTTTCTAATATCACCCTTTATGAAAGAAACTCTTTTCGTCAGGCCTGAATTTGATGATAAAGAGCGTCCTTTTGATAAAAACTTTTCTTCAATATCAAGGCCGGTAACATGACTACGAACTCCTGCTGCTTCTGCCAACATCAAAGTATAGAAACCGGTTCCGCATCCTGCGTCCAACCCCTTGCTCTCAGGGGGAAGCCGCAGTGCAGCTACTATAGTTCTTATAACAGATTCCCGCAAAATATTAGATAACTCCAGCCTTTTAAGGTATGTTTCTGCTGCATTAGACATTTATTTATCACCTCTTTATGGGTACTTAACGATAAAATCAATAAAGAACTACAGTACAAATTATAGAGCCGGTGGACAAGAACACACCGGCATGGTGTGCAGCACACAATGTTAAGCCCCATAATGCCACTTCCGGGAAAAGCGTGGTTTTCGCCGGACCTTTAAGAGCCTGACACAACCCCCTCGCCGACTTCTTGTGCTAATTTTGTTATCATTCTGAGAGCACATAATTCTTAACCATATTTGGGCCATTTTTTTCCAGCAGCTCGATCATTCTTTTAGAAGGTCCGTTAGGTATATTTCTTCCTGATTCCCAAGCCTCTACGGTTTTACTTGAAACACCTATAATATTTGCGAAAGCGGCTTGAGACAGTTTCAAACCGGAACGGATTTGTTTTATTTGCCTGGCCTTGTATTTTGGTAAAGGTTTAATCCTAATAACGTGCCTTCTGGCTCCTTTTAGTTGGCCCTTTTCATAATCTATAGCCTCATTTAGACCTTTTATAATACTGTTGTATATACTCACGTAATATAACCCCCTTTAAATTCTTGCTTTAGGGATTTTACCAGTTTCTTATTTCTTTTTTTCAGTTTGAGTTCAGGATACATACAAAAAAGATTTTAAGCTTCTTTAAGTCTTCATCAGTTAAACCGAGTTCTTTCCAACATTTTTCAAACTCAGGTAGTATGATAAATTCCCTTGTCATGTAAACACCTTTTATCTAACTGTACCCTACTCAGTAGGGTACAGTCAATTAATTTAGGCCACCACCAGGCAAAAATTTTTTCATTTTCATGGCTTTCTTGTGCAGTATGGGCAAGCTCAACCCATGGTGCATAGCTGATTATGGCAAGTAGACTTTGCCCGGCGCGCAGATTTTCAAAACATTCATTTTAAGTAAAAATTAACTTTTATTTACCTGGAATAAACACTGTCTTAAAAGTGTAGTGTTAAAATAATCTAAAATAAGTGTTGGAAATCTCTTATGCTGGCGCGGGGGAGGGAGGGATTTCAAATTATACTCGAAGCCGACCTGCACATGCACACGGTGGCCTGCGGGCACGGTTACAGCACTGTCAAAGAATTGGCCGATGCGGCGGCTGAAGCCGGCCTGAAAATGATTGCCGTTACAGAACACGGCCCGGCCATTCCCGGGGCGCCGCACATGTATTTTTACGAGAATTTGAAACGCCTGCCGTCATATTGGAAAGGCGTGGAAGTGCTTAAAGGGGTGGAAGCCAATATCATCAATATTTACGGTTGCCTGGACCTGCCCGGAGAACTGCTGGCCGGCATGGACATAGTGTTGGCGGGATTCCACACCCGCACCGGCATGGACGGGCTTTCAGTGGAGGAGTACACCTCAGGCATGATTAGCGCCCTAAAAAACCCTCTGGTGCATGTGATCACCCACCCCGGCAACCCGGGATTTCCGGTTGATATTGAAAAAGTAGCTTTGGCCGCCCGGGACAACCAAAAGGTCTTGGAAATCAACAACAGCTCGTTTTCCACCGCCAGGCCGGGCAGTATTTCCCGCTGCCGGCAGTTTGTGCGACAGGTGAAAAAAATAAACGGGCTGGTGGTAATAAACAGCGACGCCCATGTGTTTACGGAGGTGGGACAGTGCCGGCACGCCGTCCGGGCGGCCGTCGAGGCGGGTCTTGACAACAGGCATGTTTTGAACACCGCGGCCGACAGGGTAAGGGAATACCTCTACCTGCACAAAAAGCGGCTGAAACAAAATACGGTATTGCCGGCTTGATGATGTGCTTTAACCAAAAATTTACCCAACTTCCGCATGAGCTTAACAGTGGAATTATATTGTTGTAGCAGGGGTGACTGTTAATGAACCAAGCCTCTGGCGGAACAATCGGATGCATAATAGCTGCGAATAGTTTTAAAACCCGCATTTTTTGCCGCGGGTTTTTATTCTTTTGGGAGCGCCGGCCCTGGGGACGGCCCGAGCTTCCCCGAAGCGCAAAGCGAAGAGCCTGGGGGAAGATGTGGAACCGCCCCCGCGGCGTAGCGGGCATGTCGAAATAATGCATATTGCGCTGTTGGGCTGGATTATCCAATTAAATAACAAGTCGATATCTGCGGGGAGGGGTTAATTTTGCCAACCAGGGTTTTGGACACCAACGTGCTTCTGGACAGGCCAATTAATGAAATACTGGCTTCCATGGAACCTTGTTCCATTGTTATTCCCCTGGCGGTGGTCAACGAACTGGACAAATTTAAACACCTGGACGATTCCCGGGGTTATTGCGCCCGGGAGGCCATAAGATATCTGGATGCGTCAAGACCCGATTTACACAAGGGGGTGCGGTTGGAGAACGGTCACATCATAACGGTGGAACTGAACCACGCCAATGTGGATTTGCCGGAATCCCTGCCCCGTGACAAGGTGGACACCCGCATTCTCGGGGTGGCTAAAGGGCTGGGGAAAGAAAAAGGTGATGTTTCGCTGGTGACCCAGGATATTTGCGTCCGAATACTGGCGGACGCACTGGGAGTTAAAACCGAGAACTACGTGGTGGAAAGGGTGAACACCGATACCCTCTACCGGGGCTGGACCGCCATTGGCATATCCAGCGAACAGGTACAGCATTTTTACCAGTTCGGCAGCATCGAATATGAACGGGAGGCATTGCTGCCCAACCAGTACCTGGTTATGGAGGATGAAACCGGCGGCCGGAACCTGGGCCGTTATGACGGGAGCGCCGGCAAAATCGTTCCCCTGGTCAGGGATATGAGTATTTTTGGCATTACCCCTATCCGGGACAACATACAGCAGTGTTTCGCCGTGGACGCGCTGCTGAACCCGGATATCCACCTGGTCACCCTGCTGGGTCCCGCCGGCACCGGTAAGACGCTGCTGGCTCTGGCCGCCGGGCTGCACCAGGTGATTAACACCCGGCGCCACAACAATGTGGTGGTGAGCCGGGCGTTGATCCCCCACGGACAGGATATAGGGTTTTTGCCGGGCTCCAAGGAGGAAAAGCTGAACCCCTGGATGGGGGCTATATATGACAATCTGCATTACCTGATTCGGAATTTCACCACCACCAAGTACGGTACCGCCGCCACACCGGCGGATAAATTAAGCAGCTTTATGCAGGAGGGTTATCTTGAACTGGAGGCCCTGACCTATATTCGGGGGCGTTCAATCCCCGGGCAATGGATCATCATTGACGAAGCCCAGAATTTGACCAAGGAAAACATCAAAACCATAGTCACCCGGGCCGGGGCCGGAACAAAGCTGGTTATCACCGGCGATCTGCAACAGATTGACAATTGCCGGCTGACGGCCCAAAATAACGGTTTCGTCACGTTAATCGACCGGTTCAAGGGAAACGGTCTTTACTCCCACGTGGCTCTGGAAAGGACCGAGCGCAGCACCCTGGCGGCGCTGGGCGTGGAGCTGCTTGTTTAAACATGTGAGTTTACTGATATTAAAAAAAATATTGGTTTTTTATCCAAAAATAAGATAAAATTATAAAAAAACCAATGTGCGAAACCGGTAAGATAGGAGAAACTCACATTGATTATTTGCCGTGATCTGGAGGACAGGGTTAATCTTCTGGAGAAAATCAATGAGAAACTCACTTATTTGCAGTGGGTGACGGCCCAATCAGCCGGCGAGCAAGACATCCAAACCATTTACAATATTTTAATAAATGGTTTTGAACAGATTTGCGGCTTACCGAAATGCGTTTTTTTCGGTTTCCGGGATGGAACTTACCAACCGCTGATTGTTAAAAATGAAGCTGTTGACAATGTCCCCGTCTTTTGTGAAGCCGTGGAAAAGGCCCTTGACTATGCCCGCCGCGAGCGTGTGGCGCAGGTTGGGGATATGCGCGAGGAGGGATTTTGTTCGCCGGAGTGCGGCAAATGCGCCGGCACCGGGCTTCAGTTGTGCGCCCTTTACGAAAGTACCGGTAATCTTTTCGGGGTGCTCTGCGCTTACGGTGAAAATGACATCGCGTATCCGGACAAGTGGCTGACGGTACTGGAGTTTTTCTCCATGCAAGCGGGATTGGTGTTGGAAAACGCTCTGTTGAATCAAAAGCTGCGCGGCCTTTCCAACACCGACGCTTTGACCGGACTATACAATCACCGTTATTTTTATGAGCAAATAAAAAAAGTGTTTAAGAACAACTGCTCGGGCCGGAAATATACTACCCTGGTTATGCTGGACGTGGACAACTTCAAGAGCTATAACGATAGTTACGGTCATCCCGAAGGGGATGGGGTAATAAAAAAAATCGCCTGCGTTATGGAGGGAGTTATCGGTGACAAGGGCATAGCCTGCCGTTACGGGGGCGAGGAATATGCGGTGATTATGCCGGGTGTGCCGCTGGAGGAAGGGGTGGAAACGGCTTGGCGGATTTGCCGCGCGGTGGAAAACTGCGGCGGTTTCAAAAGGAAAGTAACCATCTCGGCCGGGGTGGCCTCCAGCCGGAATAACAACAACTTGCAAGACCTCATCCAGTCCGCCGATTCCGCTTTATACAAAGCCAAAGCCCGGGGGAAAAACAGGGTGTGCGTGGAATAATCCCGGCGAGACGGGAAAGCGCGTGTTTTTAAGTATACCTTGCCATATATATGGCAAGGACAGTGGAATAAAGTATCAAAAAGCGCACACAAAGGGAACTAAGTGAGTGCGCTTTTTTTACCTGTAGGCGTAATTAAGGCTCAACTATCAGCCGATAACTGACAATTGAGCCCGGTATTGCACTGTTTTTATGGCTATTTGTCCTTGGATGCCGCTGTTTCATCCAGTTTATCCTTCTCACCGGATATTTTGGCTTTTTCCTCTTCCACCAACACACGGCGCAGTATTTTACCAACCATGGTTTTGGGCAGTTCGTCCCGAAATTCCACCACCCTGGGCACCTTGTATTTGGCCAGGTTTTGTTTGCAAAATTCCATTATGTCCTTGTCCGTGGCAGTTTCTCCTTCCTTCAGCACGCAATAAGCCTTCAGCGCTTCACCGTGGTAGGCGTCCGGCACTCCGGCCACAACCGCTTCTTTAACCTTGGGGTGTTCATACAGCACTTCTTCCACTTCCCGCGGGTAAATATTGTACCCGCCGGCAATAACCATATCTTTCTTCCGGTCCACGATGTAAGTGAAACCGTCTTCTGAGATACGGGCCATGTCACCGGTGTACAGCCAGCCGTCCCGCAGCGTCTTGGCGGTTTCCTCGGGCATGTTCCAGTAACCTTTCATCACCTGGGGTCCCTGGATGCAAAGCTCACCTACTTCGCCCATGGACATCTCCTGGGTGCCCAGGTCCGAATCCATAACTTTCATGTTGGTGTTCGGCAGGGGCTGACCGATGGAACCGGCCAATCTTTTGCCGTAAATGGGGTTGCAGTGGGTCACCGGGGAGGATTCCGTCAAGCCATATCCTTCTACAAGTTTGCCGCCGGTCATGGCCTCGAATTTTTCCTGCACTTCCACCGGCAGTGGTGCGGCGCCGCTGATACAGACTTTAATAGAAGAAATATTATATTTTTTAACGTCGGGATGGGAAATTACGGCCACGTACATGGTGGGCGCGCCGGGGAACAGGGTGGGTTTATGCTTGTTGATTTGCTTCAATACGGTATCTATTTCAAAACGGGGCACAAGTATCATGGTTGAGCTGATACTGATGGTAAGGTTCATAGCCACGGTCATGCCGAACACATGGAAGAAAGGCAACACGCACAACATGCGCTCTTCCGCCTCCTGGCAGTCGGGGAACCAGGCCTTGACCTGCAGGGCGTTGGCGACAAGGTTTTTGTGGGTTAACATGGCCCCTTTGGACAGGCCGGTGGTGCCGCCGGTATATTGCAGCAAGGCCAGGTCCTTCTCACTGTCAATTTCCACCCGCGGTGGCGCAGGTGAGTTATTTTTGATCAAGTCCTTGAATTTCAGGATTTTCTCATCCGGGGGCACATTGAGATCCATGCCCTGTTTTTTGGCCTTGATGGGATACAGGCAACACAGCGGGAAAGGGAGGTAGTCTTTGATTCCCGTAACGATTATATTCTTTACGTTGGTGTTGGGAACTACTTTTAAAACTTTGCTATGTAAAGCGTCCAGAAATATTATCGTTTCCGCTTGCGAGTCCCTGAGTTGGTGGGACAGTTCCCTTTCCATGTACAGCGGGTTGGTCATCACAGCCACGGCGCCCAGCCGTATGACGGCAAAATAAGCGATTACCGCCTGGGGACAGTTGGGCAACATGATGGCCACCCGATCTCCTTTGGTTACTCCCATGGAATGGAGGGCCGTGGCGAATCGGTCGGTGCTGTCCTTCAACTGGCTATAAGTCATTTTCAAGCCCATGAATATTATGGCGGTTTGGGACGGGTGCTTGCGGGCCGCCTGCTCCATAAAGTCAAACAGCGGAACGTCGGGAATATCAATTTGGGTGGGTATGTCCTCGGGATAATTCTTAAGCCAAAAAAATTCTTCTTTATTCACTTGGTCAACCTCCCTTTTTTTGGTGTAATTTAATTAGTTACATGATTGAGTATTCATTCAGTTTTCATTTATGTAAAAATTCTAACATATTACCTGCCATGTTTCAATAAATAATTGACCTTGAGTTACATTATATAAGTGATTTCAATAGCTATTCCGGGTTTTTACCGGCCGCTTTTTAATATACCAAACTTTTTGTATACCCATATTTTAATTTAATAAATTACATTAATAAAAAAACAAAATTATACAGTGATTGCTTCAAGGATTGATTTTGTAAAGATGTTATAATATACTCCAATCAGATTTGGTTGAGACCAATTTAAACCCTTCGATCCTGTTGTCAATAAACAGAAGCAATGGCACTCTTTTGTGGCGAGGCCTGGTGGCATATGGAAAACATATCTCAATTAAATGCAGGCATGGCTTTCCTGTTTGGCTTACTGGCGTTTTTATCTCCCTGCGTGCTGCCGTTGTTGCCGGGGTATCTTGCTTTTATTGCCGGTACCGGCGGTGACCCGGGCGCTGTTCCGGACCGGCGGCGGCTGGTTTGGAACAGCACCGGTTTCGTGCTGGGTTTCGGCGTTCTGTTCGTGGGCCTGGGCGCGGCGGCCAGCGGGCTGGGACAATGGCTGAATCAAAACCGGGAATTGTTGACCCAAATTGCCGGCGTCATTATAATTATGCTGGGCTTGCACATCAGCGGGCTGCTGCCGGTAAAGATGCTGTACCGGCAGGTTGGCTGGCGGCCGGGGCAAAAACTCTCCGGGTGGCCGGGGGCCTTTGTGCTGGGGTTTTCCTTTGCGGCGGCCTGGACCCCTTGTGTGGGTCCGATTTTGGCCTCGATTCTATTGCTGGCCGGCAGTTCCGGGACTTTGCTCCAGGGTGTTGTTTTGCTGATTTTTTTCACTCTGGGGTTGGCTTTGCCCTTTGTGTTGGCCGCTATGGCCGCCGGTTTTGCTTTCCGCGCCCTGGACAAAATGCGGGGTATCATGCCCTACATTAACGCTGTCAGCGGCGGGTTGCTGATTGCCATGGGATTGTTGCTGCTGTTGGGAATCTGGGACCGGTTGGCCCGGATGTTGTATTAAAAGGTTTTCCGGAAAAGCGGCGCAAATAAGTTGTGGCGGCGGCCTTTTCCCGACCGATGCCGCGGGGTGGGAGCAGTTTGCTGTTGACAGGAGGAATGGAATGTGGCCAAAATAAGGTTGATTACCTTAATTGTGGTGTTGGTGCTGGTTGCCGCAGGGTTTTTCTTTACCCGCTCCGGCGACGACGGGGATTTGGCCGGGGCTGAACTGGCGGGAGAGGTGTCGTTAACCCATCCGGGCGAACAGAAAACCGTAGACCCGGACATGTCCCCGCCGGACTTTTTCATTACCGGTAAAGATGAAAAAGTAACATCCTTGGCGGAACTCAAGGGCAAACCCGTGTTGATTAACTTCTGGACTACCCGGTGCCCGCCCTGCGTCGACGAAATGCCGGACCTGGATAAGCTTTACCGCGAATACGGCAATGAGGTGGAGTTTATTCTTATTAACATTACCGCCCAGGAAAAATCCGTGGCGGATGTGACAACGTTTCTGGCGGACAACAATTATGTGTTGCCGGTTTATCTGGATCGGCAAGCTGAAGTGGCCAGGGCTTACGGAATAAGAGGCACACCCACCACAGTGGTCGTTGGCGCCGGCGGGGAGGTGGTCTATGCCGCCGCGGGACGTATTTCTTATGAGCAGGCCAAGTCCTTGATAACAAAATGATATTTGCCTGAAAAGAGTTGAACGAAAATGGGTGAAGACGCGCGGAGTGTAAAACTCCAATGCCTGGCTTTGGCCTGCAGCCCCCGCAAAGACGGCAACACCGCTCTGCTGGCTCGGGAGGCGTTGGAAGCGTGCCGGGAAGAGGGTCACGACACCGAGTTTTTGTATCTGGCGGATTTTAATTATTTCCCCTGCCGGGCCTGTGACGGGTGCTTCAACACCGGGAAGTGCGTGGTGCCCGACCAAGCCGGAACCATTTTTGAAAAGATATTGGCGGCGGACCGGTTCATCATGGCCGCCCCTGTTTTTTCCCTGGGCATCTGTGCCCAGGCCAAAATGCTAATCGACCGCACCCAGCAGTTCTGGGCCGCCAAATACCTGCTGGACCGCCATGTTCCGGGCAAGCCGTCCCGTAGGGGTATCTTCATTTCTTGTGCCGGCACCACGCTGCCCAAGGTGTTTGAAGGAACTCTCCAGACAGTGCGGTATTTTTTTAAAATATTGGATATAGACCTGGCCGGCAATTATTGTTACGACGGGGTGGATAAAAAGGGAGATATTTTGAGTCACCCCCGGGCCATGAGAGATGCTGGCCGCCAGGGCAAAGCCCTGGTCCGGACGGAATGGCAAGATTGAAGGGGAGCCACGGGGACGGTTCCAGCGCCCCCGGAGCGCAAGGCGTTGAACCCAAGGGAATACTATGGAACCACCACCTTATACTGAATAAAGGATGATAAAAACAAGTGGCAGTAAAAATAAAAGAACCTTATTTCGTTGATGACCTGGTTGTTTATTTTGTTAACGACAATGAAGCCCTGGTTACAGATTATGATTGCCGCTGGGAACTGCGGGCCAGCGAAGATAGCTGCGAGTGCTGCACCTTCATGTTTCGCAGGCGTGTGAGCCCCGGTTTTGTCTGCCGGCATATGGAAGCGGTCAGAAGGATGAAGTGCAAGTAGTATATTGTAAAAGTCTTGGTTCGGGATTTGTGTTTGTTTGAATATCGGGCGGCAAAAGAGCTTGCGTTATGGCCGGTGCCCGGTATGGCGGGAGGGTGATTAGTTGGGTAATTTGAAAACAGGTAACTACGAGGGAGTCACCTGGGCCATGGCTCCGGTAAGTCTTTGGGGCGCGCGGTTGAATGTTTGCGTGTACCTGGTGGACGGGCTGCTGGTGGATACCGGCCCCGGGAGGTTCGCCGCGGAGTTTGGTTCGTTTTTCAAATCACAATCCATCAAACAGGCGGTAATTACCCATTACCACGAAGACCACAGCGGCAATGCCCGGCGGCTGGAGAGGCAGGGGGTGCCGGTGTACATACATCCTTCATCAATACCTATTTGCGAAAAAAAAGCCGAACTGCCCATGTACAGGCGCTACTTCTGGGGCCGGCGGGAAGCGTTTTCCCCGTTGCCGCTGCCGGATGTTCTGGAGACCGAAAATGTCCGGTGGCAGGTTGTGGAGACGCCGGGGCACTGCTTTGACCACATCGCCCTGTTTAATCCGGCAACCGGTGCGGTATTTACCGGTGACCTGGTGGTTACCCCCAAGACAAAGCTGGTGATGAAAACCGAAAACATCCCGCAGATAATGGATTCTTTGCGCAGGTTGCTTGGTTACGACTTTGGCGTTGTTTATTGCGGGCACGCCGGACCGGTGGCAAACGGTCGGGAGCTTGTGCGGGCCAAGCTGGACTATCTGGAGAACTTGAGCGGTCAGGCGCGGGAATTGCACCAAAGGGGCTGGAGCTTACGGGCTATTAATAAAAAAATATTTCCCGGGATGGTGCCGCTTACCGTCTTATCCGGCGGGGAGTGGGCCTCGGCGCATATGATCAGGTCGCTTATCGAGGATGATGATTATAGCAAAAAAGACCGTTAAACTAAACGGTCTTTTTAAGGGAACCGGCCACTTGTTTGAAAATGAACAATCTATTATACGAAAATGCTAACGACACCGATAATAAAACCGCATACAATCACCAGCGG
>JAKSCU010000583.1 GCA_022360435.1 Bacillota bacterium | reverse complement strand
TTTCAAAAGGTTTGGCATCCAATTAAAAAGCGCACTCATTCGGTTCCCTCTGCGTGCGCTTTTTAATACTTTTTTCCTTTGCCCTTGCCATATATATGGCAAGGTATACTTTCCTTAAAAGTATAAAAAAAGCGTACTCTTTCGTTCCCTCTGCGTGCGCTTTTTGATCTTAAAAGTATAAAAAAAGCGCGCTAGTAAAGTTCCCACCGCGCGCTTTTTTCTTTACGAGTTGGGCCATATGTGTCGTAGTGCTTTTCTTGCCGCTTAAAATCCGGATATACTGCCCTATTAGCCGATTGCCCTTTGGTAGCCCAACTCGAAAGCCTTTTTGTTCTCTTCATGAAACTTGGGTATCTTCTGCAGCATGACCTTCAATATTTCTTCCTTGCTCAGGGTGCCGTCCAGCAACCTGGTCAAGTAACCCAGCATAATCACGTTGGCGTATATTTCACGGCCCAGTTCCTTTAGCGCAATCTCCCTGGCATCCAAAGAAAACTGCCGGCAGGGCAAGCTCTTGTCAACTTCCACATAATATGGTTCATAGATAATGGCGCCGTGGTTTACCAGAGGGTTAAACTTGTTGTAAGCCGCCTTGGACATAGCCACCAGGAAGTCGAGGTTTTCACAGACCGGGCTGTCCACGGGTTCATCGGAAATAACCACCTGGGCCCGCACATAACCGCCCCGGGTCTCCGTGCCATGGCTCACCAGCATGGTGGTAAACAGATTTTCATTAACCGACGCCTGGGCCAGTATCTGCCCCAGCCTGACCACGCCCTGACCGCCAAACCCGCTAATGCGCACTTCCATTCTTTTTCCCATTAGCGCGCCCTCCTTTGTTGTTCTTTGGTATATTCAAATAATTTATCCGAGAATTCTTGTCTTGTATTGCTGGCATCCCAATAAATGCCGGTTCTGAAGGTCATTTCCCCTTCGGGCACTTTGTCGTTCAAGTTATAGGTGCGGGATTTAATCCAGTTGTACATGGCCAAAGGTTTCCTTGTTCCCAGGGCCCGGTCGGAGAAATTGGTCACACAGGGGTAAATAACATGCACCAGTGAAAACCCTTTATTCATAACGGCCTTTTTCATGCTTTCCACCACTTCCTGTCCTTGCAGGCTGGTGTGTCTGGCCAGGAAAGTGGCCCCGGCGCCCTTCAGCAGATTCATGACGTCCTGGCCTTCCTGCATAAAATTGGGCTCAAATGTACCGTAGGGGGAGCTGTCGGTTTTTACTCCCAGCGGCGTGGTCCAGCCGTACTGACCGCCGGTGGACATGTAGCCCAGATTGTCGGCAACCACAACGGTCATATAAACATTGCGCCGGGCGCAGTGCAGCAGGTTCAACAATCCGATGCCGAAGGCGTCGCCGTCGCCCACGGTGCAGATAATTCTTTTATCCTGCGGCAAGGCTATTCTGAGGCCGGCCGAAAGGGCGTACACGCGACCGTGGGTGCCCGCGTAATTGTCGCCTTTCCAGGTGGCGAAGGTTTGCCGGCCGGCACAGCCGATACCGGTGCCCCATACAACGTCGTCAAGCTCAAGCCCCAGCTCGTCAACGGCTTTTAACAGTTTTTTGTGCACCTGTCCCAGCCCGCAGCCGCTGCAGGCCGTGCTGGGGGTCTTCCGGGGTCGCAAATATTTTGTCGCGAGATAATCCATCCTCTACCAGGCCTCCCATTCCCAATTATTTGATTTAATGAGCGGCTTGCCGGCCAATATCTGTTTAACCTGCATCATCAATTCAGCCACGCTGGGAAGCTCGCCGCACTTGCCGAAGAAATACACATTGCTGTCGCAAGGCACGCAGCGCTGTACCTCTCGCACCAGTTGCCCGTCATAGTTTAATTCCACGGTCAAATAGTTGGCCTGCCTGTGGAAAATATCGTCCAAGAATGGGAACAGCGTTATCGGCCTGATGCAGCCCACCTTCAAGCCCTGCTTGCGCGCTTCTTTGACACAGCTTATTACCACGCGGGAGGGACTGCCATAGGCCACCAGCACCACATCGGGGTTGTCGTCCATGTAGTGTTCTTCATAGTGGCGGATCAAGTCCATATTGTTTCTCACTTTATAAATCAACCGGTAGGAGTGTTTATGCGCCCATTCCACCTCTTCCGTGTCGTAGCCCTGGTCGGTGGGGGTCCAGTCCGAGCAAGCGCCACCGGTGTTATGGCCAAGCACCACCGGCGGAATGTCAAGTTCGTCGGTAAAGGGATAGAATATGGGGCCCTGGCACACTTCCCGGTCCTTAAAGCGTAAGCCCATCTTTTCCATCTCTTCCTCGGTTTCCGGTATCTCCAATGTTTCCCAGCCGTCGGTTACCAGCTGATCCGCCAGTACGGTTACGGGCATTCTGAAACGCTCGGACAGGTAGAACGCTTCCACGGTGAATTTAAACGCTTCCTGCACACTGTTGGGAGCCAACACGATGGTTTCGGCGTTGCCGCCGTGGGTGGGATACTTGGCGATATACATATCACCCTGGCCCGGGGCGCCGGTTATGCCGGATACCGGACCAACCCGCTGGGCGTTCACCACTACAATGGGGATTTCACTACCCAATGCCCAACCGTAGGGGTCGGCAAAGAGAATGTATCCCGGACCCGAGGTGGCGGTCATTGACTTGAGGCCGCCCAGAGAAGCCCCCACCGCAATATGCATACCTGTCATTTCATCCTCGGCCTGGACATAGTACCCGCCCACCTCGGGCAACCTGCGGGACATATTTTCAGCAATTTCGGTGGCCGGCGTGATGGGGTAACCGGCGAACACTTTGCATCCGGCAAGGATGGCTCCTTCAGTAACGGCCCTGTTACCGGTATCGAAATATCGTTTCATTAACTAACTCCACCTACTTTCTCAATGCTAATTGCCCAGTCGGGGCAAACAAAGAAGCATTTCATGCAACCCACGCACTTTTCCGAGTCGGTGGCCTTCATGGGCTTGTAGCCACGGTCATTGAACCCCTCCGCCGACTTAAAAATACTCAGGCAGCAAACTTCTTTGCAATAACCGCATTCCTTGCAAGCCGAGTAATCAACTTCCACCTTGTACTCTCTGACATCGCAGCCCAGGCAACGCTGCGCTTCACGCATGGCCACAGCATCACTGTAACCCTTTTCCACCGCGCCAAAGGATTCCAACCGCTCCTTATACGAGATGGTACGGGTGAATGCGCGCTCAAAACCCTCGGTCACAACGGGCAACAGTTCGGGGTCGTCCTCCCCAACCAGGGTTTCGGCGGTTTCACCGTCGCCGCCCAAAAATCGATCTATGGAAACGGCGGCTTTGCTGCCCTGGGCCACGGCCTCGATTATGGATGACGGCCCGGTTACCACGTCACCGGCCGCAAAAACGCCTTCCCGGGAAGTGGCCATTGAGTTTTCATCCACTACAATGGTGCCGTTGGCGTTACCCGTCAGGCCAAAGGCCGCCGCGTCCGCCTTTTGACCGATGGCGGTGATAACCGTACGGCATGCAACGTCAAATTCGCTTCCCTCAACGGGCACAGGGGCCGGCCTGCCGCTGGCATCCTTGGCGCCCAGCTTCATTTTGACGCAAATAACCTTGTCACCGGCAACCTTGACCGGTGCCGCCAGGAATTCCATCTTAACGCCCTCTTCCAAAGCATCGGCAATTTCCTGGGCGCCGGCCGGCATTTCATCCCTGGTGCGGCGGTATACAACCACAACTTCTTTGGCGCCCAGACGAATGGATGCCCTGGCGGCATCAATGGCGGTGTTGCCGCCGCCCACAACAACCACCTTTTCACCCACGTTCACTTCTTTACCGCTGTTGACATCCTGAAGAAATTCAATCCCGTCGACAACGGTTGAATTTGTGCCTTCCACGCCCAGCTTGGCGGTCAACCAGGCCCCCGAGGCCACAAACACCGCCTGATACCCTTCATTAAACAGGGCCTCCAGGGATTTTACCCGGCTGCCGGTCCTTATTTCAACACCCCGGGCCTTTATTTCGGCTATTTCGCTGTCCAACACCGCGTTGGGCAGGCGATATTCGGGAATGCCGTAACGCATCATGCCGCCGGCTTCGGGCAGGGCTTCAAAAACCACCACCTGGTGACCCTTGCGGGCAAGGTAATAAGCCGCTGTAAGACCGCACGGCCCGGCCCCAATGACAGCCACTTTGGAGCCGGTTGCGGCTGCGGGTGGTAATTTTTCTTTCCACAGGCCATCGCTTTTTTCCACCGCCGCTCGC
Organism: Bacillota bacterium; assembly: GCA_022360435.1. Classification (GTDB taxonomy): domain Bacteria; phylum Bacillota; class Desulfotomaculia; order Desulfotomaculales; family Desulfallaceae; genus BRH-c8a. The sequence goes on along the minus strand of JAKSCU010000583.1, from coordinate 435 downwards.
TTGAGCATGCGTATGGCCACGGGCTGATCATACTGCTTCCGGGCGCAATTGGTCTCACAGGGGTGCACACAGGCGTAACCGCATACAGCCGGGAACGGCATACTTTCACGAATTACCGCCAGAGCTTCATCGAACTTGCCCTCCCTGACAAATCGGACGTATTTGGGTATGTTGATTCCAGCGGGGCAAGCCTCTCTGCACGGGCTATATGGTTTGACATTACCTTCTGGCAAATTAATCCAACTCCTTTCATTATGGGGATATGGGGATAATAATACCGCTTGGAGACAAAAGACTTTTGACACTGATTTTATATATCACCACCCCGATTATTAAGTAACACTACAGCTAATTAATCAGCCAGATAAACCGGCGAAATATTTTTCCGCAATATGTCAAGCTCTTCTTCGGTGGGGGGTGGCGTGACATTGATTT
>JAKSCU010000580.1 GCA_022360435.1 Bacillota bacterium | reverse complement strand
GGCTGTGCGGGTACATATACGTCATGAATGAAGGTCGGATGGTGGAAGAGGGACCTGTGGACCGGGTACTGGAGACGCCCGTCGCATCATACACCCGGGAGTACGTTGAGAGTGTGCGTGTCATAGAAGGGAGCGTTTAAATTGAGTAAAATAATGTTGGTGGATCTTGGCCGGTCAGAGGTGTCCCAAGAGCAGGTGGAGCCGGGTTTTGCGCATTACGGGCGAGGTCTGGCCACCCACCTGCTCCGGCGTTACGTCCTTGCGACCACCCCACGGCACAGCCCGGAAAACTGCGTGGTTCTGGTTCCGGGGCTGCTTTCGGGTACCGCAGCGCCCAGTACCGGGCGCTTGACCCTGGCGGCCAAACGGTGTGCAGATGGGGGATGCCAATTCCTGAACCTGGCGGGGCCTTTCGCTCAGAAGTTGGGCAGTCTGGATATCGCCGCGGTAATGATTACCGGAGCCGCTCAAGAAGGTCCGGTCATGGTGCACATAGACAAGGACGGAGCAAGGATAATTCCGGTGCCTTACCTTAAGGAAAAAACGGTGTCCGACACCATCGAGCAGGTCAGGGAGCGCTTCGGTAAGGAGACCGCGGTCGTCGGTATCGGCCCCGCAGGTGAACACCTGCTCCCACTGGCTTCGGTTTTTACAACCTATCCCCAGGGAATCCCGTTGTTTAACTGTGTGCGGGGCGGAATGGGAGACATCCTAGGCTCAAAGGGCCTCAAGGCCGTTGCTGTGAGCACATCCGCCTACTTCGCGGCGCCGGTGGTGGACCGCAATATTATGAAAAATTCTGCCCGGCGGTTGGCCCGGATTATCGTCGATCACCCCATTTGCGGTGGCGCGCTTCCGGCTCACGGTTCGATAACTCTGATGAAAATAATGAAAAGCGGTCAGTTGGCATCGCTATCCGCATCCCAAGCGGCGGAGCCGACTGATGGAGATACCGGGCAGGCACCACCTGAACTTGCGGGAATGACCGGTTCCCGAATCAACCGGAGTTGCGCTCCTCTTTGCGTGGTGCGGTGCCTGAACCGGCACGGCAAGGGGCGGGCTCGTGTTTTTAGTTCCCCGGCGGAGAGAGAGGTTTCCGCCGCTTTGGAACACACCTTTGACATCAAGGCCCCGGATTTGTCCTCGGAATTGAATCGGGGCGCTTTTGAACTGGGTATTGATTCGGTTGAATTTGTTTTTGCCTGCGATTTGTATTTCAAGACTTTAAAAAGTAAGGCCACGCCGGATGATCTGAGGAAAGCCTTGCGGGAAATAGAGAAGCTGACTCTGATGGGACGCGTGCTTGGCAGCCGGACGGACGGAATTCAAAGTCTGTATAAGGATATGCCGGAGCTGCATGCACTGGTGACGCGGCCTTCAATTGAGGAGGGAAAGCGTTTTGCGGTGCGACTTCCTCTTAAGTTGGCAGGCTTCGAGAATATGGATGACCGGTCATATCTGTACGCCGGCATGATCGCCCAGGGGAACCTGGGGATTTGCCTTTTCACTTCCTTTGCCATTTTTGAAAGTATGGAAGCTTGGCAATGCCTGGCGGAAATGGTCAAGGCCAAAACGGGCTGCGAGACAATGCCCGCGGAACTGATGCGGTATGCGGTAGAATGCCTGCAGAGCGAAGAGGAATATGAGTTGGCGGCCAAACAGACAGCCGTGCAACAGGGCATTCCGGAATTCGTCAAGGTGCTGCACCGTTATTTTGGGAACGAAGTGGCTCAATGAACGAACGGATAAACATCACCATTCTGCCCATGACCCTGGGGGCCTTTTTGGCTGCCCTGGACAATAATGTGCTGAATATCTGTCTGCCGCTGGTGGCGAAAGAGTTTGGGACCGATATAGCCACGGCGCAGTTCGTATCTTCTTCCTATGTGTTTACCATCTGCAGCCTGCTGCTGATTTTTGCTAATATTTCATCGGCTGTTGGAAGAAGATATATCTTTAGCCTAGGGATCGGCATATTCGGTCTGGGTAGCCTGGCGGCAGCTTTCGCCCCCAACATCGGCGCCCTTATTTTTTTCCGTGTGGTACAGGGGGTGGGCGCCGCCATGTTCATGGCCAACGGTATGGCCCTGGTACACTCGCACTTTAGCAATGAGGTGAAAGCGCGGGCCTTCGGTATCCTGGCCTCGGCGACAGCCGGCGCCAGCATCATCGGGCCGGTGCTCGGAGGAGTAGTTGCTTCTTGGGCAGGCTGGCGGGCGGTTTTCTTTTTACTGGTTCCCCTGGCGGTATTGGCGGGAGTTCTGGCCCCAAAACTGCTTAATCAGGAAGACACCAGCCCCGTGCGCGACTTCGACCGGCTAGGAACCATTTGGAGCACTCTTTTCGTGCTGCTATTCTTCGGATCATTGTTCTACTTGAATAACGGTCAAATTTTGGTCTTTGCCGCCGTAATAATTCTGGCCGTGTTTTTCCTGCGCCTGTTCATCTTGGAAGAAAGACGGGCTAAGAACCCGCTGGTAAATATGACGGCGTTTGCACAACCCATTTTTATCCGGGCTAACGCATTGGCAGGAATGATGTTTGCCATTATGATGGCGGCCGGGATTATTTTGCCTGTCTATGTGCACGATAGCCTGGGTTATCCAGCTTTCTACGCCGGCTTAGTACTGGCAGCTATGGCTGTCTCCATTTTAGCCG
>JAKSCU010000402.1 GCA_022360435.1 Bacillota bacterium | reverse complement strand
GGGGGCGGGGGCATCGGGAGTACCGGGGGCACCGGGGGTACCGGGGGCTCGAAACGGTACTGCTATTACGTCTGCCTCCGGGCTAAGAAACACGGCCACCACTGCTGTCCGTACCCCTCGCTTGCCGCTTATGAGATCGAGTCGTTCGTTGTAGACGAAATCAAGGCCATCGGCAGTGATTCACAATTGTGCGACCAGGTGCTCAAGGAGGCGCAGGAACGTCTGGCGGAGCAATCACCTCGAGCCGAACTTGACCGCGAATCGGCGGTGTCGGCGTTGCGGGAGTTTGGCTCGCTCTGGGACGCCATGTCACCGAAGGATCAGCGTGAATTGGTTCAACTGCTCGTTGAGCGAGTCGCTTACGGCGCCACCGGGGGCCAGGTGACGATTACCTTCCGGCCGACCGGGATTCGAGCCTTGTCGGAGCAATGCTTCGAACGCGAAGAGGAGGTGGCCATATGAGCCTCTCGGTCGTTCGCCCGTTTATCCCCAGGAAAGCGAAACCCCGCCACCACACCGGTTCGCTCCAAACTCGGGCCGACGAGGGCACACAGGGCGGTTGTGGGGCCGACACGGGGCGAGCGTTTGAAAACCGACATGAAGCCCGGGCTATTGCCGAGCTTGGCGATGCTTCCGGAGGCCGCGTTCCACGCATCACGCGCTTGATGGCGCTGGCGATCAAGTTGGATCATTATGTTCAAAGTGGTTTCGTCAAGGATTACGCCGAACTGGCGCGCGTCGGCCACGTGTCCCGCGCACGAATCACGCAGATCGTGAATCTGAACCTGCTCGCGCCCGATGTCCAGGAAGCCTTGCTGGACCTGCCCAAAACCATGCGGGGTCGCGATCCTATTCGTGAAAGGCATCTGCGGTCGATTGCCGCGGAACCTGATTGGCAAAGACAGCGGGCGATGTGGGCTCGGTTACAAAGTCTGTAAGCCACTGACATCCTTTGCAAGGGTTATCCCCGTCATACCGGCATTGGTCACCATCAGAATTGAAAGCACTTGATTGTATTTCTCACAACCGGGGCCGGGG
>JAKSCU010000248.1 GCA_022360435.1 Bacillota bacterium | reverse complement strand
GCAGAGGCAGACCTTGTTTTCCTTGTTGTACTGGATGGCAAAGGCGAGGCCCACCCCCAACGGACATTGTCCACCGACAATGGCGTGGCCGCCGAACATGTGGTTGGGCTTGTCGAACATGTGCATGCTGCCACCTTTGCCCTTGGCGCAGCCGTCGATCTTGCCGTACATCTCTGCCATGCAGTAGTTGGGGTGCATGCCTCGCGCGAGGGCGTGGCCGTGGTCGCGATAGGCGGTGATGATCGGGTCGTCATCGCACAATGCGGCGACGGAGCCGACGGCAACAGCTTCCTGGCCGATGTAGATATGGCAGAACCCACCGATCTTCTGCTGCATGTAGCTTTGCATCGTTCGCTCTTCGAAGCGCCGGATGAGCATCATGTCGTAGAGCAGTTCGAGCAGCTTTTCCTTGTCCAGCGAAGCGGAGGGCCGGGCATCGGCCTTGTCGTCGGTGGCGGTGGTCATCATTCAATCCTGCCAGAAGGTATACCCGCCGCGAGGCATTCGCGGGGGCTGGGAACGCGATTCGGATCGGCGTGTTGGGCCGCGGCTTGAAACATACAAGTGTAGATGGACGGGCAAAACGGGACAAGCGGGCGTTGGTTGAGCCGGGGTCGGGCGGCATTGGCCGGGCTGCGGCAACCTTATTACACTGACTGGGCTTATGAGCCGCTGTGAGCCGCGTTCGGGGGAGCGAGGCGAGGCGGTTTTCCGTCAGTGCTAGCGAAGCAGCGCCGACGATGTCGTGACCCGAACCTGGATGCTCAGCACTTGCCCGAGATACACCTCAACTGCCGCGTGTCACTGCTGATGATCGGCCTGATCGCCGCGTTGGTTGTGGTGAGCCACGGCGGTCGGGCGGTTGTTGCGCAGAGTGTCGACGTGGAGAATCGCCCCATTGCCGACGTTCGCGTCGAGGGCCTCGAACTGGTGCCCGAGACGCTGGTGCGCAACGCGATCCGCATCGAGCCTGGCGATCCGTACAGCAGCGAGGTGGTCGAGGAGGATGTGGTTCGCCTCAACCACCTCGGGCGATTCCTGCCGATCAACGTGGAGGTCGAAGCCAACGATGACGGCACGGTGGATGTGGTTTATCAGCTTGAGGAGCTGCCGCTGTTGGCGGATGTACAGGTGCTGGGTAACAAGGCGATCACCGATCAGGAGCTGCTGAGCAAGGTCGTGCTGCGCAGCGGGGATCCGAG
>JAKSCU010000577.1 GCA_022360435.1 Bacillota bacterium | reverse complement strand
GCCAGTTCCCGGGTCAGCACTATATGCCCGTCCAGTATGCCCCGCACCGCGTCGGCGACGGGCTCGTTCATGTCGTCGGCCTCCACCAGCACTGTGTAAAAAGCGGTTATGGAGCCCTTGGGCGAGGTTCCGGACCGCTCCAGCACCCTGGGCAGAAGGCTGAAAACTGAAGGCGTGTAGCCCCTGGTGGTGGGCGGTTCCCCGATGGCCAGCCCCACCTCGCGCTGGGACATGGCAAACCTGGTGACCGAGTCCATAAACAGCAGCACGTCTTTGCCCTGGTCGCGAAAATACTCGGCTATGGCGCTGGCCACCAGGGCGCCCTTGATCCTGATCAATGCCGGCTGGTCCGACGTGGCGGCGATAACCACCGAGCGGGCCAGTCCCTCCGGACCCAGGTCGTTTTCTATAAAATCCCGTACTTCACGGCCACGCTCGCCAATGAGGGCGATGACGTTCATATCCGCGCCGCAGTAACGGGCAATCATTCCCAGCAATGTGCTTTTACCCACTCCGCTGCCGGAAAAAATGCCGATGCGCTGGCCCTTGCCGCAAGTAAGCAGGGCGTCTATGGTCTTGATGCCGGTGGTTAAAATATCGTGGATGCGCTTTCTGGTCAGCGGGTCCGGCGGGGCGTTGTTTAGGGCATATTCCTCCCGGGTGGTCAACCGCCGGCCGTCAATGGGCCTGCCCAGCCCGTCCAGAACCCGGCCCAGCAAGGTTTCCCCCACCCGGACGGTTAGCGCCTCTCCCCGGGGCACCACCTGGCACCCGGGATAAATTCCTCTGAGTTCGCCAAGGGGCATCAACACCGAGAAATTTTCCTGAAAGCCCACCACCTCGGCGCTGACCGGGTCTTTTTCCCCCGGCACAAAAATATCGCAGACTTCGCCGACTCCGGCGGTAATACCCTTTACCTCCACCGTGAGGCCGATTACCTTGCTTACCTTGCCGGTGGAGCGGAGAAGCTTGGTGCGGCGGACTTTATCCCGCCAGGCCTCAATGTCCAGGCGCAATTGCCGCGTGGTCATATCGTCCCTTCCCGCAGAGACGCCAGCATGGTTTGCCATCTGGTGGAAAGTTTCGCGTCCACCCGGCCGTACTCGTTTTCCACCACGCATCCCCCGGTCTCGACAGCTTCATCCGCCATAATCTGGAGTTCGGCCCGGGGCGGCAGGTGAGCCGCCATTTGGTCCCGGTGCGCCCGGCAAATCTCAAGTTGCGCCGGATTCACCCATAACACAACATATTTGCGGTTGCCGGCCAGTTGAACGGCTTCCTCCGCCACATTCAAGACAGCGTCGGGGTGGGTTTCCAGTTCCCGGGCCAGCACTTTTTCGGCAATTGCCACGGCCAGGGTTAGTATTTCTTCTTTCAGTCCCTCAATGGCCTGCCGGCGGGTTTCCTCGGCCCCGGCCAATACTTGCCTGGCTTGGGCTCTGTATTTATCGGCTTCATCCCGGGCTTCTTCCAGCGCCGAACGGTAGCCTTGTTCATAACCCTCTTTGGCGGCGGTTGATTTAACGGTTTCGGCTTCGGCGGCGGCTTGTTGGCGAGTTTCTTCAAGCATGGCCGAGGCCTGTTCGCCGGCCCGGCCCAGTATGGCTTCGGCCTTGCGCCGGGCCTGCTCCAACAGTTGTTCGGGCGTTACCCGAGGAACTGCGTCCGGTTGTTTTTCCTTGGGGGCGCCTTTCTTCCTTTCATAAAGAAAGGCGGTTTTCAAAGTCAGGTCGTAGAGGCCCCGCAGTTCGCTTTCACCTCGGTCGCTGCGGATTATTCTATGAAACAATGGCGTCTTCACCACCCCGGGCGATAACTATTTCGCCTGCCTCGTCAAGCCGCCTGATGATTTGCACTATTTTCTGCTGTGCGTCTTCCACGTCTCGCAGCCGAATCGGCCCCATGTAATTTATTTCGTCCCTCAGCATATCCGAGGCCCTTTTGGACATGTTTTTGTATATGCGTTCCTGTACCTCCTCGTTGGTGCCCCGCATGGCCTTGGCCAGGTCCTTGGAGTCCACCTCGCGCAGGACGCGCTGAATGGAAGGGTCGGGCAGCTTGACGATGTCCTCGAATACGAACAACAGTTTGCGAATCTCCTCGGTCAAGTCGGGATCGGTGACTTCCAACTCTTCCAGGATGGTCTTCTCGGTGCTGCGGTCCACCCGGTTTAAAATGTCCACCAGGGATTTAATTCCGCCGAAGCTCTGTTCGCTGATTTCCAGCACGGACAACTTGCGTTCCAGGATGTTTTCCACCTCCCGCATCATTTCCGGCGACACGCGGTCGGTCATGGCCACTCGCCGGGCGATATCGCTTTGCTGTTCCGGGCTGAGGGCCGAGAGAACCAGCGCCGATTGTTCGGGGTGCAGATGATTCAGCACCAGGGCGATTATTTGCGGGTGCTCGTCGCGGATAAAGGTAAGCAGGTGTTTAGGCTCGGTTTTGCGCAGCGAACTAAAGGGCTTGTTCTTGATGGAGTGCTGTACCTTATCCAAAATTTCAGTTGCCTTATGATCGCCAACGGCCTTTTGCAGCATGTCTTTGGCGTAATCGATGCCTCCCACCATGAGATACTCCCTGGCTTGCAGCAACTGGGCAAACTCTTCCAGCACCTCGTCCTGCACTTCCCTGGGCACGGTGTCCATCATGGTGATTTGTTGGGAAATTTTTTCAATATCTTCCTGGTGAAAATTATTTCTCAGCAATTCCGCGGAAATATCGGAACCTACGGATATAAGCAGTATGGCTGTTTTTTGCAAGCCGGTCAGCTTTGACGCAGTGGCCATGGCAATTACTCCCTAAGCCAGACTTTTAAAACTTCGACGACCTCGGCCGGTTTTTCTTTGGCCAGTTGTTTAATTAAAGTGCGATAACCGGGTTGGGGGGTTCCGATAACCAGTTGTCGTTCGTCTTTTGCATCGGCGGCCCCTTGGTCGGCTTCTTCGTCTTCCTGCTGCGCAAGCAGCATTTCATGGTGTCTGCGGGCGCGGCGTCGCAAAAACCAGATGATTAGCAACAAGAGCAACAGCACCCCCGCCGCCAGCCCGGCGATGGTTAGGTAATTTGCGGGTATGGCCGGCGGTGTTTCGACAACAGCCGGTTCTTCGAAACTGGGTATGGACGCGTCGTTAAAGTTTATGCCGTGAACCTCCAGTTGATCTCCCCGGGCCGCGCTGTACCCAACCGCCGCCGCCACCAACTGCTGGATGGAATCCAAATTTTCCTGGGTCAGGTCCCCGTCCAACACCACCGAAACCGAAAGATTGCGGATGCTGCCGGGAGCCTTCACCGTTACCTGCTGGGTGGTGTCCACTTCATAGTTGGTGGTGCGCTCTTCCCTGGAATAGCCCGAGCCGGTTGGGGCATCCGCAAAGGGCATCGTGTCGCCGGGCATTTCCGAATCTATGCCCGGGATTCCCCCCGTCGTGTCGTCAGCGCCTTCTTCAAACAGGGTATGCTCGCTTAAAATGGCGCCGGGACCGTGCTCGGTGCGCACCGTTTCCTGCCGGTCAAAATCCAGGTCGGCGCTGATCATGGCCACCGCCCGACCGGGGCCGAGGATGCGGTTAAGCATCTGCTGTACGCGGCTTTCCAGCTCTTTTTCAAATGTCCTTTTTAAATCATATCTTTCCAGGGACGAGGCGGACAACTGTTCCACGCTTTGCAATTCCAGGCTGTCGTTGAGGACATTGCCCGCCATGTCTATAATGTGTATGTTTTCCGGGACCAACCCCTGCACGCTGCCCATCACCAAACTCTGTATGCCGCGCACCTGATTTGGTTCCAATTCTTTATTGGGTTTCAACTTTAAGGCTATGGATGCCGACGGAGTGACTTGTTCGTCGACAAAAACGCTCTCCCGGGGCAGCACCAGGTGTACCCGGGCTTGTTCCACCTCGTCGAGTTGCGCTATGGTCCGTTGCAACTCCCCCTGCAGCGCCCGCTGGAACCCAACGTGCTGCTCGAATTCGGTGATGCCGAATTTTTGCTGGTCAAATAGTTCGAACCCCACGCCGCTGGTGTGCAAGACCCCGGCGCTGGCCATCTGGATACGCTGTTTGTATACCATTGTTTCGGGAACCAGTATGGTTTTGCCGTTATCGGTCAGCTTGTACGGTGTTTTGTCACTTTCCAGCTTTTCAACTATTTTGCCGGCGTCTCCGGGTTGCAGTCCGGTGAACAGGGGGACGTAAGTCGGTCGTAGAGTTAGTTGAGCCAAAAGCACAATAGTGACCAAAATCAAAGTGCAACCAATAATCAGGATTATTTTTTGAGGCTGTTTGAGTGACTGCCACCATTGGTACGACTTGTCCAACATTCCGCCGTTCATCCTACCATTCCTTCAGTTAGCTAATGTGTTAAACCTGCATTCGCGATAATTCCTGGTAAGCTTCGACCAG
>JAKSCU010000487.1 GCA_022360435.1 Bacillota bacterium | reverse complement strand
TATAAGTTCTTTTATTTTTTCAGGTAGAAAATTTATACTGGTCCTTCCAGGTATATTGTAAAGAATAACTGGAACATTTACAGCTTTTGCTATACTTGTAGCATTTCTTTTGGGAGTTACATGTGGTGCATTTAATGGTTTAATGGTCAGCAAGGCCAAGATCAATCCGATGATAACTACATTATCTACCATGAGTATATTTAGAGGCATTGCTTATCTTTCCAATAATGGAATTTCAATAGTAATTAATGATTCCGCTTTTAAATGGATAGGACGTGGATATATCGGACCAATACCGTTTATCATACTTCTTATGCTGATTTCATTTGCAGGAATTTGGTATCTATCTAAGTACACGGCGTTTGGGCGTAAGATTTACGCGACAGGGAGTAATTACCGTGCCAGTTATCTTTCTGGCATAAACACGGATCGAGTAATATGGATAGTTTATACATTAAGTGGAATGATGGCGGGTATATCCGGTATACTTATGGCTGCACAATCTGGCGCAGGGCTTCCGATAGCAGGTGAAGGTTACGAAATGACCGTAATTTCTGCGTGTATACTGGGTGGTACTTCTCTGAGTGGAGGTAAGGGTAGTATTGTTGGAACATTTCTAGGTATTTTAATGCTTACTACAATATCAAATGGTCTTACAATGTTGACGGTACCTACGTTCTGGCAGCAAATTATAAAAGGTGTAATTTTATTAATATCAGTTCTTATAGACGTAATTCGCAGCGGCGGTTATAAAAAAGCTTAAAAAAGTAACTGTTACTAATGAAAAAGCATTTTTAAGTACGGCATAGCCAGAAACAACAAAAAACAACAGTAAAGGCGGTGAATTAATTGGGTAAAATTAGAATACCTGAAAGTGAATTTTTTAAAAGAATAGATAGTATCAAACAGCTGATGAAAAAAGACGGTTTGGATGCTATGTTAGTATACGGAGATGAATACCGTAAGGAAAATCTAAGATATGTATCAAACTACTGGCCGATATTTGAGCGGGGAGCGGTACTTATAAGCCATAAACAAAATCCCATACTTTTATGTGCGCCCGAATGTGAAATGGTAGCGAATGAGATGTCTGTAATAAAAGATATAAGGCTTGTA
>JAKSCU010000579.1 GCA_022360435.1 Bacillota bacterium | reverse complement strand
TTTTTCGGTTTTGGGGAAATATTACTCAGACCATGTCTATGGCCGGAGTTAAGGAGTCATTGGGATACCGGTTGGTTCTCTGTACCACCGGTGTATTTATGCACCGGTGGCGTATTTACAAGGATAATGGGCCCAAGGGAGTTGAATATACCCCTGCTATTAATAATAAGTAGAAGATAAAAAAATGACCGATTAAATCCGCCAGGGTAATCATTGTCACCACCAGAGGCCCGCCTGCGGCGCCGAATAATAATAACAACAACAAGGTGGCGATAAAGCCCACGGCGATAACCAACCCGTAAAAGGCTGCGGCATATTGTTCCCTGATTAGTAGTTTTAATGACTTGCGGGCCGCGTAATTTGCATTGGTGACACTGATTAAATAAATCAGCACTGCCGTCATATTGATAACTAATAAGCCAATTTCAACGGCTTCAAGAAAGTGGGGCTGTGTAATTGTTACCCAGCCCACTGAATGCATGAAGATAAATAAAGTGGTTCCGCCCAACAATGAGTACAATAGGAATAACAATGGAAGCATCGGTGTATTCCAGAGGGGTATGGCGGTGGAATCGTTGACCACGAAACCATCGGTAACCGCCACGATGATTGCGCCGGTCAAGGCCAGCACCCTGAATAGCTCCCATAGGACGGTGCCCGGCGGCAGCGCGAGAAAAACCAATCCAATGGCCGTAAATATACCCATGGCCCACACCGTTCTGGCTATCCAGGATGTTTGCGGCCGGGATAGCGCCCGCCAGAACCTTGCCGGGCGACCAAGGTGTATCAGTAGCGCGCCGCCTTTAAAAATGTTGGCAATGAGCAGCCCCGCCAGGGCAACGAACGGGGTGTCCAGCAAGACTGCAAAGATAAACAGTCCCGCGCCAATCTTGCCAAAAAAGAAAGCCAGGGCAATCCATAACGTCCACACGTTTTGCTGCCGGTAGCCCGTTACGAACTCTTCCCCTATTAGTTCATATTTACTGGTCATTCAACTATCCCCCTACTCAATGTAGTACACGGAAGGATCGGTTCCAGCCTCGGACAGGGGTTGGAACCCGCCGCGCTGGCGAATCAACATGCTCGCCTTGCTGTCGGGATTGTATATGTCGCCGAACACCCGTGCTTCCGCCGGGCACGTGTTAACGCAAGCCGGCTCAAGCCCCCGGTCAACCTTTTCGCTGCAAAAGGTGCATTTAACCGCCACCCCTTCCTGATACTTTTGATACTTTACCTGTTCAAAGGGTGTTAAATGACCTTTGAAAAACCCTTCGTTCAGTTTGCCTTTGGGCACAAGGGTCCTGTTTTTATAGGGACAGGCCACCACGCAGGCCTTGCAACCGATACATTTATCATACTCCACCAGCACAAGGCCGTCCTCGCGCTTATGCGTGGCGCCGGTGGGGCATACCCTCACGCAAGGCGCGTCTTTGCAGTGGTTGCAAAGCACCGGGATAAACTTTTTTTTCACAATCGGATATTCCCCGGCCACCTGCTCCAAGGCTTTGGTGAAAAAAATACCGGGCGGTGAGCCGTTTTCGGATTTACAGGCAACGGTACAGGCGTTGCATCCGACACAACGTTTCAGGTCCACTACCATGCCCAATCGCGCCATTTGTACATCCCCTCCTTAATTATATCCTGGCAATGCGAACCTTAACGGCGGTTTCCTGGTGTCCGGATACCTGGTCGGTAAACTCCAGGCTTGCCGGAAGCAGCCTGTTGAAGTTGACATTCATTTTCCTTTCCACAGGGTGCCTGGTCCAGCGGGTGACGGCATTTGATATGCCTATTACCCGGGGATGAATCTCTTCAACCACTCTGGCTGCGCCTTCAACCCGACCGAAGGGAGATTCGATACTGATCCGGTCACCTGTTTTAATTCCCTTTGCACCGGCTGTTTTAGAATTGATCAGCACGCCCATGTGCATGGGAATATTGCTCACCAGCTCGTTAATCCATGGAATGGTGGTATTATCACAGTGGTTGAGGATTGCTTCGGCCTTAAAGTTGATGGCGTACAGATCGTATGCGGCGGGAAGGCTGTGCAACGGGTGTTGGTCACGCCAGACGGGCACGGGGATGTATGAGGAGGTGTCCCAATCTTTGCCGTGGACCCTGAACTGTTCCTTCAGCTCCTCGCCAACCTGCAAAATATAGTCATGGTAAATGGAAATGCGCATACCCTCCCAGGGCATATACTTTTCTTCGGGCTTTTGGTACCTGACGGCGTTGTTATGTTCCTTAAACCATTCCAAGCCTTTGTCGGGACCGTAAATGCTTTTGGCCATACGGTCGAGGCACTCCAAGTGGTTATATTTTTGCCCGGGTTTGAGGGCGTACTCCGGGCTGATAAACATGGTAAAGTTCAATAACCCGTTAAATTCGTCCAGACAGCCACAGCGCAGGGATATGTCCGTCAGGATATCGTGGGCGTCCCTGGTGTCATAAAGTGGTTCCACCACCGGCCGGCGCAGTACATGCCCCGTAACTTCAGGCGGTTCGCAAAGCGTCATCATGTAAGATTCCAGGTAATCATGGTCGGGCAGGATAATATCCGCCCATTCGGTGGACTCATTGGGCAAAATATCAATGGCCACTATAAAGTCCAGCCTTTTAAATACTTCCAACACCTTATCGTAACCGTTGATATTCTTTAACGGGTTGGAATGATAGAACAGGGCTGCTTCGGGTTCAAAGTCAAACCCCCACTCTTCCGGGTGTAAAATATTATGGGCCACCAGATGCCCCGGGTCCAGTCCGATGGGATAATACTCCATCATTTGCAGTGTCCGGGGCGGGTAAGCAAAAGGTACCGCGGGGTGCAGTATATGCGGCTGGGGCTTGAGCATTCCGTCATCCCCCTGCTCAATCAACAGCAGGCGATGATCCAGGCCGACGCCGATGTGCCCGCCGGGCACGTCTATATTCCCCGCCAGCATGTTCATCAGTTTAATCGCGGCGTGGTCGTGGGTGCCGTCGTAATGACCGATGGCCCCTCGGTAAAAATTAACGGCCGCCGGTCGGTAGGGGTATTCTTTTCCTTCGATCATAATGGTGCTGCCGATACGGGCCGCCTCCACGAATTCAGCGGCAATACGCCTTATGGTTGCAGGGGGCACATCGCAAATTTGGGACATTTTTTCGGGGGTGTGGCTGATTAAAGTGTCTTTGATTACCTGAAAACCCGGCTTTACCT
>JAKSCU010000285.1 GCA_022360435.1 Bacillota bacterium | reverse complement strand
CCGGGCCGTGCGGCATCTGCATCTGGAAGCCGAGCGCGGCGAGTCCTGGGGTTCCATATTGAACAAGGTGTTCGAAGAGATGGTGGAGCCTAAGTTAATCCAACCCACTTTTGTTTACGATTACCCGCTGGACATCTCCCCGCTGGCCAAGAAAAAGGAAGACCGGTCCGACCTGACCTACCGGTTCGAGTTGTTCATTTGCGGCCGGGAAATAGCCAACGCGTTCTCCGAACTTAACGACCCGCTGGACCAGCGGGAGAGATTTAATAAACAACTGGAGAAGAGACGCGCCGGGGACGAAGAGGCGCACATGATGGACGAGGATTACATTAGCGCCCTGGAGTATGGAATGCCGCCCGCCGGCGGGCTGGGCATAGGTATTGACCGGCTGGTGATGCTGCTTACCAACTCGCCTTCCATCAGGGACGTGATCCTGTTCCCGCTGATGAAGCCAAAGGATACGAACCCCTAGTCCGGGGGATCTCCGCCCGTGACTTTTGGAAGGCCGGCCGGTTTGTTGACAACCAAAAACCGTTGTGGTAACATTAAAATCCGGGGCGTGCGCAATTAGCCGCGCCGTTTCGATGGGAAGCATTTTTAAACCGGCATTTTCGCTTGTGGCCAGGATTTTGCCGGAATGTTGCCGCGGGGGTGTAGCTCAGCGGGAGAGCACCTGCCTTGCAAGCAGGGGGTCACCGGTTCGAATCCGGTCATCTCCACCAACCATTCCTCGATAGCTCAACGGTAGAGCATCCGGCTGTTAACCGGAGGGTTGCTGGTTCGAATCCAGCTCGGGGAGCCATATTTCAAGTTGCCTGCTTTGGCGACCCAATTTAAAAGCGAGACCCCATGGTTATACCCATGGGGTTTTGTCATTTCTGTCGAAACTTGCCCGGTGGCCTGCGTTTGGGAACGGCTTTTACATTGTTCCGGTTCACTCTCACCGCCCCTTTCAACCGAGCTTTAAACCGCGTTATTCCAGTAAATGGAGATAGGAGACAGGTTGTATTTTTCGCTAATAGAAAAAGCAACTTGTCTCCTAATTATTTTTTTATATAAATATAAACTCAAAAAGTGGTAATAAAACAGCAAAAAATTAAGTTAATGAACAGAAATAAACCAAAATAATCTTTTATGGCGCTTATTTTCCGGACCCAAAAGTGCTATACTATTTATAAAAGTAAGTCAAAGTCAAAGTCTAAACAGCGAACCTCAAAACATAACGGAACAGGAGGTGCCGGAAACCAATGCCCAGCTTGGCCAACCTGATTGAGAAGCACCTGAATGCCTTGATTAAAGAAAGCGGTCAAAGATTAATTGAAATACAGCGCAATGAACTGGCGGAAAAGTTTAATTGCGCCCCCTCCCAGATCAATTACGTGCTTACAACTCGGTTTACCATTGAGAGGGGTTACATGGTGGAAAGCCGGCGCGGCGGCGGCGGGTACGTGCGGATTGTAAAAGTGCCGCTGAACGACGGTGAGCTGGACCTGATCAGCGAGGTGGTCGACTTGGTGGGTGACAGTATTTCCGAGCGCGGCGGCGCAGCCATATTGGCCCGCCTGCTGGAGGAAACTTTTATCAAACCCCGGGAGGCCGCCCTGGTCAGGGTGGCCATCTCCCGGAACGTATTGCGTATCGCCCAGCCCGCCCGGGATCAGCTGAGGGCCAATATACTAAAATCGGTATTGATTACCTTGTTTAAAAACCAGGAATAAACTGCTGTGGAGCGTGATTAAGTATGCTTTGTGAAAGGTGTCAGGAAAGACCCGCCACCGTGCAATACACCGAAGTGATCAACGCCAAACAAAGGAAAATGCACCTTTGCGAGGCTTGTGCCGGCCAGGTGCAAGCCGAAGGGATAGGTTTTTTGCCCCAGATGAATCTGCACAATTTTTTGGCCGGTTTTTTAAGCCAGGTACAGGGTATGCAGCAATTTACCCCCAAGGCTCGGGAGGACGCCAAATGTCCGGTATGCGGCATGTCGGAAAACAATTTTGCCCAAAAGGGGCTTTTGGGCTGTGCCGACTGTTACGGGCATTTCGGGGCGCGACTGGAGCCTTTAATGAAAAGAATACACGGTTCCTGCAACCATGACGGTAAAGTACCGGTCCGGACCGGCGACCGCATCCGGTTCATCAAGCAGATAAAAGAGCTAAAAGATCAGCTGCGCAGCGCCGTGGCCGGTGAGGAGTTTGAGAAAGCGGCGGAATTGCGCGACCAAATTAGGCAATTGGAACAGGAGTCACCTGGTAGCTAGTAGTGGTTTGTTTCAGGGGGGAGCTAGCTGACCGGTGCTTCATTGAACCACTTTATAGGAGGGTTATCAGGTGAACATAAAAGATAATATAAACAATGCCGGCAGCGCCTGGATGAATGTGGACGGCCCGGAGAGTGATATTGTTGTCAGCAGCCGGGTCCGGGTGGCCCGGAACTTGAAAGGGTATCCCTATCCCCACCTGCTGGAGCAGGAAAAGGCTGCTGATATTATCCGGGCCGCCGGACTGGCCTTGCAAGACAAGGCGCTGGCCGAAGAGACGGGCGGGTTTGAGGTCGCCCGCATGGCTGAATTGAGCCCGGTGGAGCGGCAAATACTAGTGGAAAAACACTTGATCAGCCCCGACCTGCTGGTCGGTTACGAGAAAAAGGCCGTGGCCTTGCGGGATGACGAGGTGCTCAGCGTAATGATCAACGAGGAGGATCACCTGCGCATCCAGTGTTTGCTGCCGGGGCTGCAGTTGAAAAAGGCCTGGGAACTGGTGGACCGGGTGGACGACGGCATGGAAAACACCATGGATTTTGCTTTTTCCGAAAAGTTTGGTTACCTGACGACCTGCCCAACCAACGCCGGCACCGGTATGCGGGCCTCGGTGATGCTGCATCTGCCCGGGTTGGTGCTGCTTGACCAGCTCAAGGGAATACTGATCAGTATTTCCAAGCTGGGCTTTACGGCCCGGGGCCTCTATGGCGAGGGTACCGAAGCCTTGGGCAACTTGTTTCAGATCAGCAATCAGGTGACCATGGGCCGACCCGAGGAGGAAATAATCAACAGCTTGAATTCCGTGGCGGTTCAACTCATGCTGCAGGAGCGCGAAGCCCGCAAGGTGCTGCTACGGGAACGGGGAGAACAACTGAAAGACAGGGTCGGGCGCTCGTACGGCATCCTCGGGCACGCCCATATCATTTCCGCTGAAGAGAGTATGCGACGGATATCCGACTTAAAACTGGGTTTGGATCTTGGCTTAATTAAAGACATTAATCCGGTGCAGTTGATGAAATTGATGGTCATGACCCGGCCCGCTTTCCTGCTTCAACAGCAGCAGGGCCATTTTGCACCCCTGCAGCGGGATGTGCAGCGAGCCGAATTAATCAGAAAAAGTCTTAAAGGGGAGGTTATATAAATGTTATACGGGAGATTCACCAAACGGGCCCAGAAGGTGCTCATGCTGTCCCAGGAGGAAGCCGGCCGGCTTAATCATTCCCACGTGGGCACCGAACATATATTATTGGGCCTGATTGGAGAAGGCGGCGGAGTGGCTGCCAAGGCGCTGTCGGCACTGGGCGTTGATGACGATAAGGTGCGGAAAATGATTGAACAATCCATTGGACGGGGAGAAGCCGAGGCCGGAGAGATGGTGCTGACACCCCGGGTCAAAAAGGTGCTTGAGCTTTCGGTGGATGAGGCCCGCAAGATGGGCAATAATTACGTGGGCACCGAGCATATACTGCTGGGCCTGATTCGGGAAGGCGAGGGAGTGGCGGCCCAGGTGCTGGCCGCCATGGGTGTGGACGATGACAAGGTGCGCCAGCAGGTAATCCAAATGCTTGGCGGCGGCACGCCCCGGGGTCAGCAGACCCAGCCCGGTTGTGCCGGGGGCGCTTGCGGCGGCAAGACCGCCAATTTGGACCAGTTCGGCCGGGACCTTACGGACATGGCCCGGGAGGAGGGGCTGGACCCCGTGGTGGGCCGGGAAAAGGAAATCGAACGGGTGGTGCAGATTTTAAGCCGCCGCACCAAAAACAACCCGGTGCTCATCGGCGACCCCGGCGTGGGCAAGACCGCCGTTGTGGAAGGCCTGGCCCAGCGCATTGTTTCAGGCAACGTACCCGAGGTGCTGGCCGGCAAGCGGCTGGTGACCCTGGACCTGGCTTCCCTGGTGGCCGGCACCAAGTACAGGGGCGAGTTTGAGGACCGGTTGAAAAAAGTGGTGGAGGAAATCACCCGGGAAAAGAACATTATTATATTTATTGATGAGTTGCACACCATAATCGGGGCCGGCGCTGCCGAAGGGGCCATCGACGCCGCCAACATACTGAAGCCCGCCCTGGCCAGGGGGGAGCTGCAGTGCATCGGCGCCACCACCCTGGATGAATACAGAAAACACATTGAGCGGGATTCGGCGTTGGAGCGACGTTTTCAGCCCATTACGGTGGATGAACCCACAGTGGAGGAAACAGTGGCCATATTGCAGGGCCTGCGGGACCGTTACGAAGCCCACCACCGGGTGCGCATCACCGACGGGGCTCTGGAAGCGGCGGCCCGGCTGGGCGACCGCTATATCACCGACCGGTTCCTGCCCGACAAGGCCATCGACTTGATGGACGAGGCGGGCTCCCGGGTGCGGTTGCGGATACTCACCGCGCCGCCGGAGATTAAGGAACTGGAGCAGCGTATCGAGGAAATACGTAAAGAAAAAGAAGCGGCGGTAAACAACCAGGAGTTTGAAAAGGCTGCCCAGCTCAGGGACGAAGAAAGCAGGCTGCGGGAGGAGTTGGAAAGCCGGCGCGGCAGCTGGCAGCAGCAGAAAGGCGGTCCCGAGCTTGAAGTGACCGACGAGGATATTGCTCAGATCGTGGCCAGTTGGACAGGTATACCGGTACGCAAGCTGGCCGAGGAGGAATCGGAACGGCTGCTGCGGATGGAGGAAATTCTGCACCAGCGGGTTATCGGCCAGGAAGAGGCGGTCCGGGCGGTTTCCAGGGCCATTCGCCGCGCCCGGGCCGGCTTGAAGGATCCCAAGCGGCCCATCGGCTCGTTCATTTTTTTGGGACCCACCGGTGTTGGTAAGACCGAATTGGGCCGGGCGTTGGCCGAGGCCCTGTTCGGCGACGAGGAGGCCATGGCGCGTATCGACATGAGCGAATACATGGAGAAATTCTCTGTCAGTCGGCTGATGGGCGCGCCTCCGGGTTACGTGGGTTATGAAGAGGGAGGCCAGCTGACCGAGGTGGTGCGACGTAAGCCATATTCGGTGGTATTGCTGGACGAAATTGAGAAAGCGCATCCCGAAGTGTTTAATGTTTTGCTCCAGGTGTTGGAGGACGGCCGCCTCACCGATGCCAAGGGACGCACGGTGGACTTCCGCAACACTGTAATTATCATGACCTCCAACGTGGGTGTGGACATGATCAAACGGGAAGCCACCCTGGGGTTTAAAACCGATGAAGATGGCGACGCGGGTTACGAAAACATGAAGAAAAAAATTACCGGCGAACTGCGCCGCACCTTCCGGCCCGAGTTTCTCAACCGAATCGATGAAATTATCGTTTTCCATGCCCTGGCCCGGGAGCACATCAGGGACATAGTGGGGCTGATGGTGCAGGAGGTGGCCCACAGGCTGGAGGAGCATGGCATTCAAATAGAAGTTACCGAACCCGCCCTGGAGCATCTGGCCCGGGAAGGGTTTGATGAAAATTACGGAGCCAGGCCGCTGCGCCGGGCTATCCAGAAAGAAATTGAAGACCGCCTGTCCGAGGAAATGCTGCGCGGAGCATTCAAAAGCGGCGACCGGGCGCGTATCGACTTTGATGCCGAGGGTTGCAAGTTGGATTTGTTGCAAGTTGAAAAGGAAAAAGTTTCACCTTGACAAGGATAGGTTGGTGGCGGGTATGTTTGAAAGCCGTTGCTTATACTTGCACTTTTTTTATACAGCCATAAGCTTATGGGCGTTTGATGAGAAAAGCGCACGCTTCAGGGAACTGAATGAGTGCGCTTTTTTACGCTTTCCAACAATTATGCCGACATGCTATAATATAAAAATGATTGTGTCCGGGAGAGTTTTCCATGTCTGCCAAAAAAGCCGGGTTCCACTGTAGCGACTGCGGCCATTTTGCCCCCCGCTGGATGGGCCGGTGTGCCGGCTGCGGTCAGTGGAACACCTACGTTGAAGAAATTATAAACACGGGGCCCGATAAACTTCGTTTCGGCGGTGCCGGGGAAAGACCGGTGCCGGTTACGGAAGTGTCGGCGACGGAAGAAGAGCGCCGCTCCACCGGTATGCCGGAACTGGACCGCGTGCTGGGCGGAGGGCTTGTGCCGGGGTCGCTGGTATTGCTGGGTGGCGATCCGGGTATCGGCAAATCCACCTTGCTGCTGCAGGTGGCCGGCGCCGTCAGCGCCGCGGGCCAAAGGGTACTGTATGTCTCCGGGGAGGAATCAACCCGGCAAATCAGGATGCGGGCCGAAAGGCTGGGCGCCCTGAACCCGGAGTTGTATCTTTACGCGGAAACAGACCTGGATGTGGTGAAAGAGCAGGTGGGCAAAGTTAGTCCCGAGTTAATGGTGACCGACTCCATCCAGACCATGTACGGTCCCGACCTCTCCTCTTCGCCCGGCAGTGTCAGCCAGGTCCGGGAATGTACGGCCCGGCTTATGCGGCTGGCCAAGGAATGCTCCATTTCGGTTTTCGTGGTGGGACACGTTACCAAGGAGGGAATGATTGCTGGTCCCCGGGTGATGGAGCACATGGTGGATGTGGTATTATATTTTGAGGGTGAACGGCATCAATCTTTTCGCATTTTGCGGGGCGTCAAAAATCGCTATGGCTCCACCAACGAAATCGGTATTTTTGAAATGTCCGGCGCGGGACTGCGGGAGGTGCCCAACCCCTCCTCATTTTTTCTGATGGATTACGCCGTCCGGGACGCCGCCGGGTCGGCGGTGGTTCCCACCATGGAAGGCACCCGCCCGCTGCTGGTGGAAGTGCAGGCCCTGGTCAGCCCCACTTCGCTGGGAGTGCCCCGGCGTATGACCACCGGGGTGGACCACAACCGGGTGGCGCTGATTATGGCGGTGTTGGAAAAAAGGCTTGGGTTGATGCTGGGCAATTGTGACGCCTACGTGAATGTGGTGGGCGGTGTGCGTATCGATGAGCCCGCGGTGGACCTGGGTATCGCCATGGCCCTGGCTTCCAGCTTTCGCGAGCGGGTGATAGACGGACAGACGGTGGTGGTGGGTGAACTGGGCTTGACCGGCGAAATTCGCCCCGTCGCTGCTGTGGAAAAAAGGCTGCATGAGGCGGCTCGGTTGGGTTTCCGGCGTTGTGTGATCCCCGGGCGAAAAGACAGGCCCGTGGACGACGGGTTGACTGCGGGGTTGACTATAATGGAAGCTTCCACCCTGGCCGAAGCATTTGATCTGATATTCAGTTAGTGCCTGTGATTTGGCGGTTTCCTGATTAAAGCTGCGTTTCCGAAGGAGGAAAAAAGTGGAGGACAGACTGCTTAAGGTACTGCGTACGGTGGCGCCCGGTACTCCTTTGCGAGAAGGGCTGGAAAATATTTTACGGGCCAAAACCGGTGGGTTGTTGGTTATAGAGGACGGCCCGGAAATAATGGAGCTTTCCGAGGGAGGCTTTGCGGTCAATGCCGCTTTTACTCCGGCCAATCTGTACGAGTTGGCTAAAATGGACGGAGCCATCATTATTAGTAAAGACATAAAGACTATTATTGCCGCCAACACTCAGTTGATCCCCAACCTGAGCATACCGTCCAGCGAAACCGGCATCAGACACCGCACGGCGGAACGGGTGGCCAAGCAAACCGAGGCCCTGGTTATATCCATATCCCAACGCCGCGGGGTTATTACAGTGTACAAGGGCATTTTGAAGTATGTGTTGAGGGATTTGGGCGTAATACTCACCAAGGCCAATCAGGCCCTGCAAACACTGGAAAAATATCGCAACGTGCTGGACCGGGTGGTGGCCAATCTGGGCATCCTGGAATTTGAAGACGCGGTTATCTTGTTTGATGTGGCCAAGGCTATCCAGCGGGCTGAAATGGTTTTGCGCGTGGTGAAGGAAATTGAGCGTTACATAAGCGAGTTGGGCACCGAGGGGCGCCTGATTACCATGCAAATGGAAGAACTGGTGGCCAATGTTGAATTGGAAGCCCGGCTGGCGGTGCAGGATTATAGCACGTTGGGCAATGAAAAGACACCGGATAATATAATCACCATGATTAACACCTGGCCCGCCGAAGACCTGCTGGATCTGTCGCTGATTGCCCGGGCGCTGGGTTATCCGGGCAGCGCGAGCATTTTGGACCAAAGCGTTGCCACCCGGGGATACCGCATTTTACAAAAAATTCCCCGTCTGCCTTTGCAGGTGGTGGAAAATATGGTGCAGGAATTTGGTTCCTTCCGCAAGATACTGGGCGCGACCATAGAGGAGCTGGACGCAGTGGAAGGCATCGGGGAAGTCCGGGCCCGTTCCATCAAGGAAGGGCTGCAGCGTTACCGGGAACAACTGGCCCAGGAACGGCACGCTTAAACTATACAATACCCATTCAAAAGGTTTAACTTAATTCCGGCCCCCGGATATGGCGGGGGTGTGCTTCCCCAAAGGTAGTCCGGCAAATTGCACATGGCGGTCAGGTAAAACAAACCCCGTCCCACTTTACGTTCCACGACATTCCAGGCAATCAGCACAAAGCTTCCCCTTCAAATAGGATTTCAGTTCTTTTTCCACTCTCCCAGGCTGGTTTTATAAGATATTTTCTTTTTACGCCATTTACTTTGAAAAGCCTTACCGGTTACTGACCCGATGTATTGTTAAAGGTGCATGATTTTTCAAAAATAATGTTGACACCTGTTGTGTGCTATGCTAAAATATACTGTTTCTTGACAAAGGCCTGTTTTTATGGTATTGTATTCTTGTAATAATTTAAGGAGGGCCGGAAATTGTTCAAAATCGGAGATAAAGTAGTTTATCCCATGCATGGAGCCGGTGTAATCGAATCCATCGAGGAAAAAGAGGTCCTCGGGGAAACTAAGAAGTATTACGTTCTCAGGTTGCCGGTTGGAGATATGAAGGTAATGATTCCGGTCGCCAATTATAAAGATGTAGGGCTGCGCCAGGTGATAGATGACGACGGTGTGCAACGGGTTTTCCGCATTCTCAGTGAACAGTCCTCAACCATGTCGACAAACTGGAACAGGCGTTACCGTGCCAACCTGGAAAAGATTAAAAGCGGCAATATTTACGAGGTTGCTGAAGTGGTCAGAAACTTGGTTACAAGGGACAAGGAAAAGGGACTATCTTCCGGAGAGAGAAAAATGCTGGAAAATGCGCGGCAAATTCTTATCAGTGAACTGGTGCTGGCTACGGAGATGCATGAGGACAAAACAAAATCAATGATTGAAAGAGCCTTTGCTTAAAATCTACGCCGGTTAAACTGGCGTATTTTTATTGCTTTGAAAATAGCGCATGGGGCACATTGTAAAACCCGACACCGGATGCCGGTCAAAAATTTAAATTATCAAAAAGCGCGCGCCGAGAAAGCTGAGTGAGCGCACTTTTTATTTTGAAAA
This sequence comes from Bacillota bacterium, assembly GCA_022360435.1. GTDB lineage: Bacteria > Bacillota > Desulfotomaculia > Desulfotomaculales > Desulfallaceae > BRH-c8a. The sequence continues at coordinate 8,724 of JAKSCU010000285.1, read as the reverse complement.
AATAACCAAAAAGAGTTGAAACAAACTTTTAAATCATCCATAATAGAATAAAATACCGGTGTAAATAATAATTAACAGTGACTTTAAACGGCTTGCCGCCGGGAATTTTAGCCCGTGGCGGTTGCGGAAAATCATCCAAGGGGTTAATTCTATTGGCCGCACACACATTGGGCCGATAGGTTTCACTTTAGCAAAGGGGCACTTTATTTATCCCAACCAATAGAAAATATTCGATTACAAAGCATTTGGAGCAAAGGAGGTGAAAAAATGATTAGAAAAATAGTTTTCATTTTTGTGGTTTTATTATTTTCCGCGTCCGGCTTGTATTCAGGTCTTTACCTGGTCGGCCAGGACTTGGTGCCTCTGCCTGAAACCATACCCCAGTTGGGTCCCGGTTTCATCGGTTTGACCACACTTGCCGGGTTGTTGCTGGGTATAGTGACGACCCCGTGGCTGATCCGCGGGACCCTTTGGTTGACCGCGTTTCTGGAGCAAATGCTCAGCAAGATGCCGGTGCAGGATCTGATCATGGGTTCAGTGGGGTTGATTATCGGACTCATAATAGCTAATTTATTGGGCTCCGTGTTATCATTCATGGGTCCTATCGGCAACGTAATCTGGATAGCCGCCACTTTACTCCTGGGCTATCTTGGGCTAACTATCAGCGTTAAAAAGCGTGGAGAGATTTCCGGGTTTCTGGAAAGCTTGTCCCGCCTGGGCGGAGGTAAAGAGAAAAATGCTTCGGAGGGCAAACAGGGCGGGACTCAAAAAATTCTTGACACCAGCGTTATTATTGACGGTCGCATCGCCGATCTTTGCGCCAGTGGATTTATCGAGGGCACTCTGGTGGTGCCGGGATTCGTCCTTGAAGAATTACGGCATATAGCCGACTCTTCCGACTTGCTGAAACGTAACCGGGGTCGCCGCGGGTTGGATATTTTAAACAACTTGCGCAAAGAATCGGCTGTAAAGGTGCAGATTCTCGATAACATCAAAGGCCTTGACGACACCGCCGAGGTTGACACCAAGCTGGTCAAATTGGCCCAGAAACTGGGTGCCAAGATTATTACCAATGACTATAACCTTAATAAAGTGGCTGAATTGCACGGAGTTAGAGTGCTAAACATCAACGAACTGGCCAACGCCGTCAAGCCGGTTGTGCTGCCCGGGGAGGAAATGGTGGTGCAGGTGGTCAAGGAAGGCAAGGAATCGGGCCAGGGGGTGGCCTATTTGGATGACGGAACCATGATTGTTGTGGATGGCGGCAAGCGGCATATGAACCAGACCATTACGGTGCTGGTCACCAGCGTGCTGCAAACGGCGGCCGGGCGCATGATATTCGCCAAACCCAAGCCTTCCGAGCGTCGCGGCGATTCCCAACAGGGCACCCAGCGATACAAAGAGGTGAATGCACTTGGGTAGTGCCTGGGCCGTGGTCCCCGCCGCAGGTACGGGCACACGGATGGGCGGCACGGTCAACAAGCAGCTTATTGAGTTGTCCGGGCGGCCCGTGGTGGAACACTCCCTGCGGGCGCTTTTGGCGGTACCCGTGGACGGAATTGTTCTGGTGGCGCCTCCCGGGGAGGAATCGAATTTCGCCCGTGCATTAAAGGATATTATATCATTGAACCGAATTATTATTGTCCACGGCGGGGCTGACCGCCGGGAATCCGTCGGGCGGGGCTTTATGGCCCTGCCTGCTGGTGTTGGGCTGGTGGTGGTGCATGACGGCGCCCGCCCGCTGGTGCGACCGGTCAGGGTGCGGGAGGCAATGAAAGAAGCCCGGCGCTGGGGCGCGTCCACCCTGGCTGTCCCCGTCAAGGATACTGTCAAACTGGCCGGGCCGGACAAACTGGTCCAAGAAACTCTGCCCCGCGAATTGCTTTGGCAGGTGCAGACACCCCAGGTTTTTACCCGAGAGCTGCTGTTGGAAGCACACCGTGCGGCGGCGCGGGACGGTTACTCCGGAACGGACGACGCCTCTTTGGTGGAGCGTCTGGGCCATTCGGTGAAACTGGTTCCTGGCGATTACACCAATATCAAGATCACCACACCTGATGACCTTCTGTTGGCCGAAAAAATTATGGGGTTGAACCCGGCGTAACCGCATAACCATAAAATTGTACTGTTGGGATTAAGCTGGTGGTTACGCTGGTTTGCCTCCTTGGGGGTGAGTGTTTTGCGGGTGGGAATTGGTTATGATGTGCACAGGTTGGTGGCGGGAAAGCCGTTGATCCTGGGCGGGGTGACGGTACCTTATCATCTGGGGCTGGATGGTCATTCCGATGCCGATGTGCTGGCACACGCCGTGATGGACGCCCTACTGGGCGCCGCCGCGGCCGGAGATATAGGCGAACATTTTCCCGCCACCGACCCCCGCTACCGCGGCATATCCAGTCTGCTGCTCCTGCGTCATGTGACCGATTACCTGGTCGACCGGGGTTGGTCGGTGGGCAACGTGGATGCGGTAATCATTGCCGAAGCCCCCAAGTTAGCCCGGTACAGGGATGAAATGCGGCGCAACCTGGCCCGGGAAATGCGGGTGGCCGCCGACCGGGTTGGTGTCAAGGCCACCACCACCGAGGGCCTTGGCTTTGCGGGCCGGGGCGAGGGCATCGCCGCCCAGGCGATAGCCTTTGTATATACTTTGGAAAAGCATACCCCAGGCTATATTTATGGCCGGGATTAAGGATTAAAGCATTAAAAAGCGCACGCTCCAGAGGCCGAATGAGTGCGCTTTTTTTACCGGGCGGTATAATGAATAACAAAGTCATGCGGCTGCGCCGGGCCTGACGCCGTGTCTTGCTACCGCCTTAAATGCAATGTTATAATGAAGTGTCAAAAAACAGGGTTTGTGGTTTATAGCGTCTATAAGGATGTGACGAGAGTAATGAGTGAAGTAAGAGTAAGGTTCGCGCCCAGCCCCACCGGGCCTCTACATATCGGCGGCGCCCGCTCGGCGCTGTTCAACTGGCTGTACGCCCGCCGCTCGGGCGGCAGGTTTATCGTGCGTATTGAGGATACCGATCTGGAACGTTCCTCCCGGGAGTGGGAGGAAAATATATTGGATTCCCTGCGCTGGCTTGGTCTTGACTGGGATGAAGGAGTTGCCGCGGGCGGACCCGACGAGCCTTACCGGCAGACCGAACGACTGCAGTTATACAGGCGGCACGCCGGGGATTTGCTTGAAAGCGGTTGGGTGTACCGGTGCTATTGCAGCGAGGAGGAACTGGCGGCCTGGCGGGAAGCCCAACTGGCCGCCGGCCGGTTGCCCGGATATCCGGGCAAGTGCCGGGAATTGTCGGAGACAGACTGTAAACGGCTGGAAAGCGAAGGCCGCAAGCCGGTGTTGCGGTTCAGGGTGCCCGAGGGCAAGGTGATCACCATACGCGATACGGTGCGTGGCGACGTGAGCTTTGACTGTAACGGCATCGGTGATTTCATAATCGTAAAATCCGACGGGATCCCCACCTATAATTTTGCCGTGGTGGTGGACGACCACCTGATGGGTATAACGCATGTAATCCGGGCCGAGGAACACCTGTCCAACACCCCCCGTCAATTGCTGATATTCGAAGCGCTGGGCTGGCCCTTGCCGGAATTTGCCCATGTGTCGCTGATTCTGGGCAAAGATCGGTCCAAAATGAGCAAGCGTCACGGAGCCACCTCCGTCCAGCAATATCGGGATATGGGCTATCTGCCCGAGGCGCTGGTCAATTTCCTGGCCTTACTGGGCTGGTCCCCGGGCACCGAAGACGAGGTGTTAACCCCGGAGCAATTAAAACAACAGTTTTCGCTGGCGCGGGTATCTAAAAGCCCGGCGGTGTTCGATCCGGAAAAGCTGAACTGGCTGAACGGTTATTATATCAGACACAGCCCGGTGGAGCGTATCGCCGCACTGGCGGTTCCATATCTGCAAAAGGCGGGTTACCTGCCCGAAGCCGTTGATGAAAAACTGCTGGGCAAGGTGCGCCTGGTAATGGCGGCGGTGCGGGAATACTTGGAATATATGGCCCAGGTGGGCGAGCATGCCCGCATATTTTTTGTCGACCCCGGCCATTTCGATTCAGAATCCTTGGAAGTGCTGGCCTGGGAGCATGTACCCGCCGTGTTTGAGGCGTTAAACAACAAACTGGCCGGAATGGACGGTATGCTGGACGAGGAAGGAGCCAAATCTGTCCTCAAAAAGTTGCCCAAGGAACTGGGCCTCGGCGGCAAAAAGGTCTACCAACCATTACGGGCGGCTTTGACCGGCAGAATAAGGGGTCCGGAACTGCATCACCTGTTGCCCGCCTTGGGCGTACATAAAGTAACCCAGCGGCTGAAAAAGGCCCTGGCGGCCGTGCAATAATTGAAACCTGGTTGGCCGGGTTTGGGTCGGCGAACAATTAGCCGATAAATTGTTATGTGCTATATGCCATTGTTGACATTGGAGGGATTGACTTGTTGTTGGGTCGGCTCCGAAAAGAAATAAAGGCGGTGTTTGAACGGGACCCGGCCGCCAAATCACTGCTGGAAGTGCTGTTTTGTTACCCCGGGTTGCATGCCATTATGCTGCACCGGGCAGCCCATTTTTTTTACCGTTACCGCTTTTTTCTTATTGCCCGGCTGATCTCTCAATTTTCCCGGGCCGTCACCCAAATCGAAATCCACCCCGGCGCCAGTTTGGGCGAAGGTCTGTTTATCGACCACGGCGCCGGGGTTGTTATCGGTGAAACTGCCGAAATTGGCGATAATGTGACCATCTATCAGGGTGTGACCCTGGGTGGCACCGGCAAGGAGAAAGGCAAGCGTCACCCCACCATCGGCGACAACGTGGTAATCAGCGCCGGAGCAAAGATACTGGGTTCCTTCATTGTGGGTGAAAACAGTAAAATCGGCGCCGGTTCGGTGGTGCTAAAGCCGGTGCCCTCCAACAGCACGGTTGTTGGTGTTCCGGCCAGGGTGGTTATCCGGGACGGGGAGAAGGTGGGCAAAGCCGAGGATGTTTCCATGATCGATTTGCGGCACGACCTGCTGCCGGATCCCGTTACCGAAGCCATGTACTGCATGCAAAAGAACATTGATGTGTTGGAAAAGCGTATCCTGGAGTTGGAGAGGGAATTGCGGCCAAAATCCGGTGACCCGGAGCAAGCCCTTACCCGTTGCCTGAACGGCCCGGGGCGGGGAGCTAATGGCTATTCAAACAATAAGTGACGCAAGGTAAGGGTTGGAAAAGGGGGAACCAGGCTTATGCAAGTATTTAATACCATGACTGGCGGCAAGGAGGAGTTTAAGACACGCGAACCGGGCAAAGCGGCGATATACGTTTGCGGCCCTACCACGTATAATTATATACATCTGGGCAACGCCCGGCCCACGGTATTTTTCGACACCATGCGTCGGTATCTCAAATACAAGGGTTATAACGTACTTTACGTGCAGAATTTCACCGACGTGGATGATAAAATCATCAACCGGGCCCGGGAAGAAGGCGACGACCCGATGGTCCTGGCCGCCCGCTACATAGACGAGTATTTCCGGGACGCCGACGCTTTGAACGTTATGCGTGCCGATATTCATCCCCGGGTTTCCGAACACATGGCTGAAATTATCGACATGATAAAAAAGCTGGTGGAAAGGGATTTCGCCTACGTGGTGGGCGGGGACGTGTATTATGACGTGCGTAAATTCGCGGTATACGGCAAACTTTCCGGCCGCACCCTGGAGGATATGCGGGCCGGGGCCCGGGTGGACGTGGACGAGCGCAAGCGCCACCCTATGGACTTTGCTCTCTGGAAATCCGCCAAACCCGGCGAACCCTCCTGGGGCAGCCCGTGGGGAGCCGGCCGACCGGGTTGGCATATCGAATGCTCGGCCATGGCGCAAAAATACCTGGGTACCGGATTTGACATCCATGGCGGCGGTTTTGATCTGATTTTCCCCCATCACGAAAACGAGATTGCCCAATCCGAAGCCGCCACAGGCCGGCTTTTCGCCAGGTACTGGATGCATAACGGTTTTATTACCGTCAACCAGGAGAAAATGAGCAAATCCCTGGGCAACTTCTTCCTGGTCCGGGAGATATTAGCCAAGTTCCGGCCGGAAGTGGTGCGGTTCTATCTGCTCGGCACTCATTACCGCAGCCCTCTGGATTTCGATGACGAAAAGCTGGAAGCTGCTTCCAAGGGGCTGGAGCGGTTGAAAACTTGTCTGCGCTTGTTGGAGGAAAATTTGTCCGGTCGCGAATACGGGAACGTAAACCCCGATCCGCAAATGGTCGGCGGGTTGGACAAACTGAGAGGCGAATTTGAAAAAGCCATGGACGACGATTTTAATACCGCCCTGGCCATTGGAACCATGTTCGAACTGGTCCGGGAGATAAACAGTTACTTGCAGAACCGGGACCGGGCCGGTACTCCCGCGGGGGCGGCCGCGCTGGTCAAAGCCAGGGAGCTTTTCCAGACTTTTAACGGGGTGTTGGGCGTTCTGAAGGTGGACGAAAAGGGCCATGTGTTGCTTGATGAACCGGTGGGCGAAGACGAATCACTGGTGGAAAAACTGGTTGGGGTGCTCATTGAAGTCAGGCAGGAAGCCCGGGAGAAAAAAGACTGGGCCGTGTCTGACGGTATCCGAGACCGTTTAAAGAGTATTGGTATCATCTTGGAGGATACCCCTTCCGGGGTGCGCTGGAAAAAATAGGGGTAATCTATGAACATAACCAGGTTTCCTTCCCAAATTAGGCCCGACGAACTGCCCTCGGTGGTATTGGCCTACATCGGAGACGCGGTGTACGAACTGGCGGTGCGGGAGTACCTAGTCGGTCGCGGGCTGTTGAATGTGAACAAGCTGCACCGGGAAGCCGTGCGGCATGTGCGGGCATCCACCCAGGCTCGGATATTTCACGCTCTGGAAGGTCGTCTTACCGATGCCGAACAGGCGGTAATCCGCCGCGGCCGCAACGCCAAGTCGGGCCACGCCCCCCGGGGTAACAGCGTCGTCGAATATCGCGAAAGCACCGGTTTTGAAAGCCTGGTGGGATATCTGTACCTGAAAAAAGAATGGGACAGGTTGGAGGGAATCTTTGCCCTGGCCCGGCAGGTAATTGAACGGGAATTTTAAAAAATCAATTTATTGTGTATGTAAGCGAGGAATATTGTTGTGAGCAAAGCCGATAATATTTTCATAGCCATGTGCGGCGCTATTATTGAAAGCGGTATTTCTTCCGCAGGAGAAAATGTAAGGGCTAAGTGGGATGACGGCACTCCAGCCCATACGATAAAAAAATTTGGCGTTGTAAATAGGTATGATCTTGCAGAAGAGTTTCCGATCCTTACATTAAGACCGACAAACTTAAAGGCCGCAATTGATGAAATGCTCTGGATATGGCAGAAAAAATCCAATAATGTTAAGGAACTTAATAGCCGTATTTGGGATAGCTGGGCTGATGAATACGGTTCCATCGGGAAGGCGTATGGGTATCAGTTAGGTGTAAAACATAAATACTCCGAAGGAGAATTTGACCAGGTAGACAGGGTATTATACGATTTAAAGCATAATCCATACAGTAGAAGAATTATTGTAAATATGTACAACCACAGTGATTTGCATGAAATGAATTTGTATCCCTGTGCCTATAATTTAACTTTTAATGTTGCAGGTAACGAGCTTAATGTTGTGTTAAATCAGCGGTCTCAAGATGTCTTGGTGGCAAATAACTGGAATGTAACGCAGTACGCGATTCTCGCACACATGTTGGCACAAGTTACCGGCCTTAAAGTTGGAGAACTCGTTCATGTTATTGCGGATGCCCATATATACGACAGGCATATATCTTTAATTGCGGAGCTTATGCAAAGAAAACCATATCCTGCGCCAAAACTGCTGATTAATCCGGATAAAAAACAGTTTTATGATTTTCGAGTTGAAGATTTTATATTAGAGGGGTATCAATGTGGCGCACAGATAAAAAACATTCCTGTTGCCGTTTAGAATAGAAATAAAAATTAATTGCTTGTTTTATGCCATGCGGAAGAGGCGTTATCATGGAAGAAATAATAGGCGGTCGCAATCCGGTCTGCGAAGCGTTGCGGGCCGGCAGGCCCGTAAACAAAATATATATTTCCCAAAGCCTAAAGCCGACTGCGGCGGCGGAAATTGCGGGTTTGGCCAGGGAAAGGCGGGTACCGGTGCAGCGGGTTGATAAGCCCGCTTTGGACCGGTTGGCTGCCGGGGCGGCGCATCAGGGGATTATAGCCAGCGTGTCTCCTTATGCATACGCCGACTTGGACCATATTCTGGCCGGGGTGCGGGACGAAGCCCCACTTTTGGTATTGTTGGACGGCATAAATGATCCCCACAACTTGGGGGCCATTATACGTTCTGCGGATGCCTCGGGCGCGCACGGGGTGGTAATTCCCCGCCGCCGTTCCGCCGCTGTTACTTCCGTGGTGGCCAAAGCCTCCGCCGGCGCGGTGGAATTCGTACCTGTGGCCAGGGTGGGCAACCTGGCCGCCACCATAGACAAGTTAAAAGAGCGGGATTTATGGGTGGTGGGGGCCGACCCGTCGGCGAAGCAGCTACTTTGGGACGCTCCGCTGGACGGGCCGCTGGCCGTGGTCGTGGGTGGGGAAGGCCGGGGAATAAGCCGGCTGGTGCGGGAAAAATGTGACCTTCTGGTACGGTTGCCCATGGCCGGCCGGGTGAACTCCCTAAACGTCTCGGTGGCCGCTGCGACGGTGATGT
>JAKSCU010000576.1 GCA_022360435.1 Bacillota bacterium | reverse complement strand
TTCCGATTAAAGATGTGGAGATGACTGATTGTATCGAGGGGGCTAAAGCGGTAGCAGAGCGAATCGCTGCTGAATTAGGGGTGCCTACATATCTTTATGGAGAGGCAGCGGAGCGTCCGGAACGGAAAAATCTCTCCAATATTCGCAAAGGACAGTATGAAGCATTGAAATTAGAGATCGGTAGTCCAGAGCGGCAACCGGATTTCGGTTTGCCACAAATGCATCCGTCAGCTGGTGCCACCATGGTGGGAGCCCGGATGCCTTTGATCGCTTTTAACATTAATCTAGCTACTGATCAAAAATGGATAGCTGATCGGGTTGCCCGAGCAGTGCGGGAGAGTAGTGGTGGCTTTAAAAATGTTAAAGGGATGGGGTTAGTCTTAACAGATCGTAACCAAGTTCAGGTATCGATGAATTTGGAAAATTATCAGAAGACTCCGATCTATCGGGTTTTTGAGACCGTTCAACGAGAAGCTTCCAGATATGGTGTCAATGTGGTCGGTAGCGAGATTATCGGTTTAGTTCCACAACAGGCATTAATCGAGGTGGCCGAATGGTATTTACGAGTCGAAGGATTTAATTCAGAACAGGTTTTGGAGAATCGTCTATGATCGAATCTGATCAGCGGCAGAGTATCGATTTATTGATCAAAAATGGGCAAATTGTTACTGCTGGTGGGCATACTGGGCCAGTAGCAGGTAGTAAAATGCAAGAGCTAACGGTATTAGAGAGGGGTTTTGTGGCGATAGCTGGAGAACAGATTATCGCTCTAGGTTCTCTAGAGGAGATCTTAGCTCAAGCTAGGTTGACTGAAAAAACTCAAGAGATTGATGCTCTAGGGAAAGTGGTCACACCTGGTCTAATCGATGCTCATACTCATCTGATCTTTGGTGGATCTCGGGAAGATGAGTTTGTGATGAGAATTCAGGGTTCGTCTTATCTGGAGATCCTGAAAGCTGGGGGAGGAATCTTAAATACAGTAGAGGCTACTAAAAAGACCGATTTAGCAGAATTAAAAGAGACTGGTCTAAAGAGATTAGATTGGATGTTACAGATGGGGACGACGACGATCGAGGCCAAGAGTGGTTATGGTTTGGATTTGGCGACTGAGATCAAACAACTGCGAGCTTCGCAG
>JAKSCU010000232.1 GCA_022360435.1 Bacillota bacterium | reverse complement strand
GGGAAAAAGAAATAAAAGCCGAACGGTCTTTTTTGGTCTCAAGACGAGAAAGAAACTGATGAAATACCTAAATATCACCAAAGGGCAAAGCGATGACTTCTTAATTCTGAGTCAAGACGGGTTCAGGATTAAGTCCCGGACTGTACAGGACAACATAACAAAATATGCACGAGCTGCCGCCATAACTGGTGTCCGTCCCAGTCCACATACCTTTCGCCACACTTTCGCGAAAATGTTCCTGATGAACGGCGGTGACCCCTATGTTCTTCGGGACCTGCTAGGTCATAACAGCATGTCAACAGTCATTTTGTATTTAAAACTTTTTCGGGAGGATCTCTATCAAAAATACAAAGGGAAATCACCGGTGGACCGCATAAACAGCATCAAATCCAATCGTCCAAATGTTCGACAGGGCTTGCCTTTTGGTGTTGGGCAACCACCTGGGAGCCAAATAGACTGACGTAGTGGTGCACCATTTCCCATGATTTGTGTCCGAGAATTTTTTTCAGGGAGAATGGATCCCCGCCGTTTAAAATGTAGAACCGCGCGAAAGTATGCCGCCAAATGTGTGGGGAGGTTTGAACGCCGGCGAGGCCGGCTTTTTGGGTCAAGATTTCTAATCGTTCCTGAATAGTGCGGTTTTTTATTGGCTCGTTGTCGATGGTCACAAACAGGTGATCATGGCCAAGGCCGGTGCCGCGAAAAGAAATATACTGTTGGATCTGCTTCTTGCAGCGGCGCTGAATGGGAACCACCCGTTCCCGAGCGCCCTTGCCAAAAACCTTGACGGTTCCCTCCTGAAAGTTGATGTTGTTAATTTTCAGGTGGGAAAGCTCGGACAGGCGGACTCCCGTCTCCAACATCAGAAGCAACATGGTGTAATCCCTCAGTCCCGTAAATGTATTTCGATCAACTGCTTTGAGTATTTTCTTTACTTGCGCGCCGGTCAGAGCAACGATAAGGGTTTCCTCGGTTTTAAGTTTTTCCACCCGGACTGCGGGGTTTTGCGCCAGATAACCTTCTTCAACTAGAAAACTAAAAAACTGACGTAGGGAACGTATACGCATATTGATTGTTTGGGGCTTGTTATTCCAATTTTCAATGGTGTACAGAATAAAGTTGTTTTTGATGGTTCGATGATCTATTTCTTCCAGGTTCAGGCTGATATTCTGTTCCTGCAGCGCCTTTTTAAAGGCTTTGATATTTTCCCGGTGCCAGGCAATTGTACGTTTGAGGCGGTTTTTGCTTTTTTCTTCAGCGTAAAACAGCTTTTCCGCCTCCTCAAACCCGGGACATGCTTCGGTCGAAAGCTTGACCACCCGGGCAGCGGCGGCTTCCAGTTGGTTGGTTCTTCTTTTCCTTTTCATTGGATTTGTGGCTCCTTTCAAGGAAAAGGTGTACGCGACTGAACCCAACCCCGCGTCACGCCCAAAGGTGTATGATCACATACACCCGGGTCAAAATACGACCAAAAAGCCAAAATAAAAGGCCATTAGCATAATCGCTAAAAGCCTTGTAAAATGGGCATTTTTGGTGTCGGAGGCGGGACTCGAACCCGCACGGTCTCCCATACGCCCCTCAAACGTACGCGTCTGCCTGTTCCGCCACTCCGACCATTTTTAGTGCAAGTTATATTATATGATTACCGCAGTTGTTTGTCAAGGAGCACATTTACCTGGTTAACCACAATTAACATAGCAACATTAGTTCACGTTTCTAATCCGGTCTTTGATCTGATCCGGCTGATCTTCCGGACCAGCCCGAGGAATTCCCGGTTCAGCGCTTCCTTTTCCGCTTCATCGACGCACTGGTTTAGTTCGGCGGTCAGCCTGGCCAGGCGTGTTTCCAAAAGAAGCAGTTGTTCTTCGTCGTGGCCTTTCATCTTTTCTTCCCGCGCCACATACTCCCGGTAAGTCATGGGGTAACAGCGCAGCCCGCCGTCCTTTATTTCCCAAATTTCATCGGCCATTTTAGCCAAGAAATAACGGTCGTGGCAAACAAAAAGAAGTGTTCCCGAATAATTTTGCAGAGCGTTTTCCACAGCCTCCCGGGAAGACAGGTCCAAGTGGTTGGTGGGTTCGTCCATAACCAAAAAGTTGCACCCCGACAAGATTAGCCTGGCTAGAGTCAACCTCACCCGTTCACCCATGCTCAATGAAAATATCTTTTTATATACATCATCGCCCCTAAAAAGCAAGCTCCCTAAAATGGTACGGGCTTCACTCCGGCCACCCCCGTGATGCGCCGCTATTTCACCCAGAATGGTGCGGTCCGGGTCCAACTGTTTGAACTCCTGCTCCAGGTAACCGATTGCCGTCGTGGGAGCCAGCCTAATTTTTCCGCTGTCCGGCTCCAATTCACCCGTTATAATACGCAGCAGGGTTGTCTTTCCTGCACCGTTGGGACCCAGCAAGGCAATACTCCGGCCTTTTGTTACGGTGAAACCGGCTTCGCTAAACAGCGTTCTTCCTCCGTAGGACTTACGCAGCCCATTGCCTTCAACAACAATCCCGGACCCGGAATTATCACCTTGGCGCAGCTTTGCATTGATACTCTTCAGTTCCAGCGGCTTTTCCTTTTTAGGCAGCATATCAAGTCTTTTCTCTATCGCCTTGGCGTTTCGGGCAACTTTCTTGGCCTTGGCGGCGAAAAAATCTTTACGTCCCCGCGCCTCGAAGGAATCCCGGGGGCGACTCTTTTTGGCCACCCGGTCAGCTTTTTGCATTTTTTTCCTAATGCTATCCTCCATTTTTTTTCTCTCTTTCAGATACGCCTCGTACTCCTGGAGCCGGCGCTTTAACCGCTGTTCCTTTTGTCGCGTGTAATAGCTGTAGTTTCCGACATATTCCTCCAACCTGCCGTTTTCCAATTCCAGTATTTTCTCAACTGTGCGGTCCAGAAAATGCCGGTCATGAGAAACCACCAGCACCGCCCCGTGAAAGGAAACAACAAACTGCTCCAGCCATTCCAGGCCGTCTACGTCCAAATGATTGGTGGGTTCATCCAGCAAAAGAATATCGGGCTCATCCAGCAAAAGCCTGGCTATTTTCAACCTTGTTTTCTCACCGCCGCTCAAAACAGAATATTCCAAGCCCAAATGCCTTTCAGCCAGACCCACCGGATCCAAAACTTTTTTTATCCGGTGTTCAGGTTGACCGGTTGAGAGCAGAAATTCCATGACACCGCCGGAAACAGCAGTGTCGTGCTGAGACAGGTAACCCAGCTTGCCGCTTACTTCGCATAAGCCGCTATCGTATTCCTCCCCACCGGTTATCAACCTGAACAGCGTGGTTTTTCCCTGGCCATTTCTTCCCACCAGCCCGACTTTTTGTCCGCCGCCCAGGAAAAATACAGCCCCTTCCAATATAACCCGATCACCGTAGTATTTACTGACTTGTTCAAGTTTTATATAAAACACTTGCGCACCCCCCAAAAGTTTTTGTAAAAACAAAAAAACCGCGGCCAGGTGCAAACCATCCCCACGGTTCTTTCAGAGGGACAAAAAGGTAAATAAAAAAGG
>JAKSCU010000575.1 GCA_022360435.1 Bacillota bacterium | reverse complement strand
GTTCATCGAGATTCGTGCTTCGCGGTTGGTATCGGTTGTCGGGTCGATCAATATGATTCTGCTGGAGAAATTGCGAGCCATGCTCGTGCCGACGAAACGGTCGTGCTTAAACTCGATAAGTTGAATCGTGTACGGCTTGTACAGTCGCTTGAAGCGCAGTTCCAGAAGGTACGGTTGCCCATTAACCTCCACGCTTTGGGGCTGAGCGAGGTGCGCAGAAAGCAGCCACACGCCGAGCTCTTCCTCGCCTCGATTCAGTCGCACATAAACGGAAGGTGCGTCGACGACCTGCTCTTCCACGCCGCTGACTTCCTCGAGCGGCTCGGCGACGACCTGCCTGCCGATGCCTTGCGTTGCCTTGCGCGGACGATTGTCTGCTTGCATCGGGCCCAGCAATTGCGAGTTATCCATCCAGTCGAGCACCTGCACGTCGAATGGCAGCTGCGCTGCATCATCGGGCAGATTGTCGGCGGTGATCGGTTTGCCTTTGCTGACGCTCTTGACCAGCAGCGATTCGGGGATAGCAATCACATCGTCCTGCTCGTCGCCGGGCCGGATGATCGCCAGTTCCGCCTCGCGGATGTCCTGCGAGTAATTGGTCGCCGCCCCGACCGGAATCATCATCTGGCTTTCGATTGCGCCAGCGGCGGTCACGAACTCGCCGACGATCAGAAGCACCACACCCGCGTGGATCAGCACAATCCCCCCACGCTTGCCAAACAACAGCCACATCCCAATGCCCAGCAGCAGCATGCCGGGCAGGCTGAGGATGACGCTGCTGAGTAGGTCGGACGGCATCAGGATGCCGGGTGTCACCGTCATGATTGTGCCCGCAATGCTCAGGACGCTGCCGTGAAACAGACGTGCCCCGGTCGCCTTGATGTGAAAGCGAAGAAGGTGCGCTGTCAGCAAGTTGATCAGCAGCAATCCGCCGAGCACATATCCGCCGGGGAAAGGAAACGCGCCTTGAATCCGCTCGGCGTTGGGGACGAAGATTGCAAGATCGCGCAGCTCAATCCAGGTAATGAACGTGCGGAAGTAGGTGTCGACAACCGTCCAGTTGCCGGCGAAACGCTGCGCGCCGGTGCCGGCGAAAATGAGAAACATCGACGCAGCGAACAATGCGACGGTCAGCTTCAGCGAAGCGATGGGCGCGAGGACAGAGTCTGGCGCGTTCTTCACGTGCCACCTTCCTGCAAACGGATCGACTCAATAAAGCGCATGAAGCTGTCACGATGCAGCGCTGCGATGTCGGCAGGCTCGGTGAGCTTGATGAAGTAGCTCGAACCGCCTTCCTCTCGCAACATGGCCACGAGCATACGCTGCGGCGGCTCACCCGCGACGGCGGGCTTGCCGGTCATGTCCAGCACCACGCCGGGCGTGTCGCCCGCTTTGAATTCTTCGACCATGTCGGGCAAGTCGGATTCGGCTGCGGGGTCGAGGCCGATCTGACCGCGCCAGCGATTGACGTTGCTCAGCAGGCTGCCGCCCGAGCCGCCGAGGCGGGTAACGGCGATCTCAGCCTCGCTTTCCCCTGAACCGGCAATGAAGGTTGCCAGGCGGAAGCTGCTTTGCGATGCAGTTTCTTTCCAGCCTTCGGGCAGGGTCCACGCGATGCCCTGCGGCGCGACCGTCGGCCCCCCCGAAGCACCGGAGGCGGTAGTGGTATCCGTAGCCCCAGGCATTTCCGCTCGGTTCGGAGGCATCTCGGGCGACATCTTCAACTCGTCGTTCGCCTTGCGATTCTCAGCGGGAACGCTATAGGCGCGAACGGGAGGTTCCTCCTCGCAGCCAATCAGGGGTAGTGCGACGGCAAGAAGTCCCGCGAGCAGGAGGTTGTTGCATCGATAGCGTGTGCGTGAGAGCATCATTGTTCGCATGGTAGGCATGAACTGCGGTATGGGACGCATATGGCGTCAGGATCGATTAACGTTCAAACGTTGGCAGTGGCTATCAGGTTCGGTGATTATAGCGCAGAGCGGTAATGTCTGCCGCCAACGGCGAGATGTGGCATGTGGCAGAAGCTGATGTGGTTGGCACTGACCGGGGCGGCTGGCACGCTCTGCCGCTACGGGCTGTCCGGCTGGGCGAACAGACTCGCCGCTCGCTTCGGTAACGAGGGCGTATTTCCGTGGGGCACGCTCGCCGTCAACAGCCTCGGATGTCTGTTGTTTGGTTTGGTGTGGGGCTTCGTCGAGAGCCGGCTGCATATGCACGAGTGGCGGGTGATCATCCTCGCCGGCTTCTTGGGTGCGTTCACCACGTTCTCCACATTCGCATTCGAGTCGGGCCAACTCGTCGAAGATGGGCAGTGGCGAATGCTGCTGATCAACCTCGCTGCGCAGAACATCATGGGAATCGCGCTGGCGATCCTGGG
>JAKSCU010000573.1 GCA_022360435.1 Bacillota bacterium | reverse complement strand
ACCGCGTTGATATTTTTTTGGAAACCAGGCAGGAAGCCATAAAATGGGGCGTTAAAAAAGTGAAGGTATACGTGCTGGAGTAGCCAAGGGGTTTGATAACCCCTATTTTTTTTGACTTTCTTGCAAAAAAGGTTATGATATAAATAGTAGCGCTAAAAAATCATTTGAAACTATGTGGTTACCGGAGGAATGTTATGGACCCCGCTGCGCCAGGCACCGTAAAGGGGCTGATTTCCCGCCACGGGTTTTGGATAAAAAAGAGTTTGGGTCAGAACTTTTTGGTGGACGGTAATATTGTTAGAAAAATTGTGACCGCTACAGACCCCCTGCCCGGTGAGACCGTGGTGGAAATAGGTCCCGGATTGGGGGCGCTGACCCGCCTCCTGGCTGAAAGAGCAAAGCAGGTAATCGCGGTGGAAATTGATGGCGCTTTATTTCCGGTGTTGGGCGAGACCCTGGCAGGACTGGACAATGTGACCCTGGTGGAGCAAGATGCGCTAAAGACTGATTTTAACCGGTTGGTTCACGAAATCTCCGGTGGAGAAAACAAAAAATACAAGGTGGCCGCAAATCTGCCCTACTATATCACCACTCCGCTGCTTATGCATTTGCTGGAAGAGCGTTTTTCCATCAGTACAATTGTTGTCATGGTGCAGGAAGAGGTGGCCCGCCGGCTGACGGCGGCGCCGGGAAGCGGGGAATACGGCGCGGTGACGGTGGCGACCAATTTTTATGCCCAAACCCGAATGTTGTTCCGGGTACCGCGTCCGGTTTTCATACCGCGTCCGGAAGTGGATTCGGCGGTGGTAAGGCTGGAAGTAAGGGACACTCCGGCCGTATCGGTGGCGGACGAACAACATTTTTTCACCTTGGTCAGAGCAGCATTTCAGCAGCGCCGAAAAACGCTCCTTAACGCTTTAAGCGGTGTGGACGAACATTTGTCCAGGGGAAAATGGTTGGATATTTTCCGGCACGCCGACATAGATCCGGGACGCCGGGGGGAAACCCTTGATTTGCAGGAATTTGCGCGATTGGCCAATGTTTTTAGCAGCGTCTTGACGGAAGAACCTGATTAATCCGTAGTCTTTTTTTACCGAGCTTGGGGAGAGGGTTTTCCATTTAAAAAGACGTTCGATGAGTGCCCTTAAAACTGTTAATGATGCTCCTTTGTAGTTACTCACTTTAAAAGTATACTTACTTTGTAAGGAGATGGGCAAATTGTTTTTCATCAGTCCCTCCAAGGGCCAATTATCCTTTGCAGAGATGATGGAGGACGTCAAACAGTATATCCAGGGGATTCCTTCGTCATCTTACAAAATAATCGTGGGCACCGATTCAATGGTTAGGGACGACACTTGTTTCATCTCTGCCGTGGTGGTGCATCGGTTGGGTAAAGGGGCGCGTTATTATTATCGCAAAAAAAGCCAGACCAAGATTAAAAGCCTGCGTCAAAAAATTTTTTACGAAACCGCTCTAAGCCTGGAACTGGGAGGACAAATAGCCAAGCTTTTTTCTGAAAACGGGTATTCTGAAATGCCGGTGGAAATCCACATTGACGTGGGCACCCAGGGGGAAACCCGGAGCCTGATCAAGGAAGTGGTGGGCATGGTTACCGGCAGCGGTTTTCAGGCCAAAATAAAGCCTGACGCGTACGGCGCCTCTTGCGTGGCGGATAAACACACCAAGTAAACATCTTAAACTAACAATCCGGTGCCTTTGGGGTACCGGTTTTTTGCATTTTTGTCGAGAAAATGGCCTGTAAAGGCCATTTTAATTTATAAGTATCCAAAAGCGCACGCCTTTTTTATACTCTTAGGAAAGTATACCCGGCCATATTTATGGCCGGATTCAAGGATAAGAGTGTCAAAAAGCACGCGCAGAGGGAACCGAATGAGCGCGCTTATTTTATTTAAAAACAGTCGCCTTTTATTTTGCCTGTGATGAACCTCTGCAGCAGATCCCAGCGCCGTTGATTATGGTAACCGATATATTCCCGTCCGCCGTAATCCCTATCGCCGGAGCTGCCGTTTTCCATACCCAGGGCGGACAGGTAGTCGCCAATGATGGTCTCCACAATTTTTATCGCGTGGTCGGCGCTGCGGACGGGGGACCCCAAATGCGTGTGCGGAATTTCCGCACCCAGCCCGATTTTCAGCCCCCACCGAGCCGCTTTGGCCAGCAGTAGCGGGGGAATGGCGAAATCGGCCGGGTTTGCCAGGCCGAGCAATCGGGCCGATACCGCGTGGGGACCGTGTGAAGGGGTGGCAGAGCCGATGGTGTCAATCAAGCCCAGCCGACAATTTAGCTTTTCCCTCATTAACAGCAGGCTCGAGGCTTTGGAACTCAACTGATGATAAATACACGGCGGGTAGCAATCGGTCAGGGCCAGGTCAAGCCCATGGCGGCGCACGGCATCCACCAGTTTGCCCAGCGCTTCGTCCCCGGCGCCGCTCATGTCCCCATCGACAAAAAGAACTCCCCCGGCGCCGAGTTCCATGGCTGCCGCGGCGCCCACCGCCCGGGGCACGTCTATCCCCAAAGGTTCTTCAAAACAAAGCGGCGCCAGATTGGGACAATTCATGTGTTCCAGTATGGCCAGGGAATTGTCGGAGCAGCCGTTTAATACCGGAATTATAAGCTCCAAAAAGTGGACGGGCAGGTTTTTGACAACCTGTTCCAGGTTGCCGGCCTCATTTTTTACGGGTATAACTGCTACAAACACGGTCGCTTCCACCCCATTTAATTAGCAATAAATGGTATCTGTAACTCACATTATGCCGCCTGGTTTTAAAAGTTTCGTTGTCCCTGTAGGGCAATTTTTTTCCACCTGGACACACACCTTTGGTCCGGCAATTCATAGTAATGTAAAAAAGGCCACGGGAGGGGCGGCTGTGCGTGAGATAAAGGTGGGTGACATAGTAGGGCGCAAATCTTATAATAAGGATATTTACTTTAAAGTGACCAAAATAATTGATATTGGAGACGATAATAAAACGGCTTCCTTGAAAGGCCTCGATGTGCGCCTTTGTGCCACGGCACCGCTGGAAGACCTCGAGGTGGTTGAACCCTCCAAAGTGGCCAGTTATTGGCGCATGACCATGTCTAAAAACCATGATGCCATGCGCCATGTTTTTAAACGGCGTCAGGAAGAGCGTAAAAGGGGTTTGATGCGGTCGGTTCCTGAAAAACCCGGCCCCGGTGATGTGGAAGGATTCGATGTGCCGGGCAGTGTGCTGCATATTGATGGCGACGGGGATTATCTGGACTTGTGCATGACCACGTACAAGCAGCTTAAAATCCCGGCCAATGGTTATCACATTGCCGAAGCGCAGCAGCCGGAAAAGATAAATAAACTGCTCCAGGAGCACCGTCCCGACCTGCTGGTCATAACCGGCCATGACGGTTTCGTTAAAGGGACCAAGGATTTTTCTGAGATCAAAAACTATCACAACTCCAAAAATTTTGTTAATAGCGTCAAAGCCGCCCGCAGTTACGAAAAAAGCAGGGACGATTTGGTCATCTTTGCCGGTGCTTGCCAGTCCCATTATGAAGCCATCCTGTCTGCCGGGGCCAATTTTGCCAGTTCTCCCCAAAGGGTGCTGATCCATGCCTTTGATCCGGTTTTTGTGGTGGAGAAAGTTTCCTACACGTCTATTTACGACCCCATTGCTTTGCGGGATGTAATTGCGGGAACCATCACCGGCTTTGACGGTATCGGCGGCATGGAAACCAGGGGTAAGCACCGTTTGGGCGTACCCCTATCGCCTTACTGATAAAAGTAACCCTTTATTTTTTGTGCGCATAAAATGCATCAGTAAAGGAGGGGGTTTCATGGAAAAACATCTCCGCGCCCTGACCAAGGTCCAGCGGCAAATACTGAATCTATTGAACGTTCGTGGCGTGGGTGTGGGATACAAGCGGGTTGGCAACATTCGCACCGAAAAACCGGCTATAATCGTGTTTGTGGAAAAAAAACTGCCTTCGGGTGATTTGGTCAGGTCCCAGCGGGTACCGGCCAAATTGCAGGGGCTGGACACCGATGTGGTGGAAATAGGCAGGGTACGCCTGCTTCAGGAAAGAATCCATAGAATAAGGCCTGCTCTACCCGGCAGCAGTATCGGTCACTATAATGTCAGCGCCGGCACCTTTGGTGCGGTGGTCCGGGACAAAAAAACCGGAGAAAACCTAATTTTATCCAACAACCATATCCTGGCCAACGGCACCAACGGATTCGACGGCAAGGCAAAGCCCGGCGATCCGATATTACAGCCCGGCGGTTGCGACACCATGTTGAAAACACGCTATAATGTTTGAACAAGGTATCGGCCGGTAGTATAATTATAATGTAATAGTCTAAATGTAAACGGGCAAATTTTTGTGGAGGTGTTTCTACTGGCTATAGTTGAGGTAACCGTGGTGCCCCTGGGAACTTCGTCAACCAGCCTGAGCGCTTACGTGGCCGGCTGTGTGAAAATATTACAGCAGGCTGAAGGCATAAAGTACCAACTTACGCCGATGGGTACCATCATTGAGGGAGAACTGGACAAAATACTGTCGTTGGTGCGCCGGATGCACGAAGCCCCTTTTGCTGCAGGTGCCGGCAGGGTTGCCACCACCCTTCGCATCGATGACAGGCGCGACCATGCCGGGACCATGGAGGGCAAGGTTTTCTCTGTTAAAACCAGGCTGGCGGAATAATCGTGCTCAGGTTCTTGTTGGATGAGCCGCGAGCTGGGTTGATGTGCGCCCCCGGGTTTGGGTGAAATCACACGGGATACTGTTGAATGAAAACCGGTCGGATTGGCTCATCACATGACCCCGGGGCCGGGAAACGCCGCAACGCTTAATGCCTGTAAGGGGAGTATTGATAAAGATGGCTGCTCAATATGAGGAAATGCCCGTGGAACAACTGGAAGAGGAAATTAGGCGCCTGCAACGGCAAATTTCAGAAACCGCCGATTTAAAACAAAAACGTTTGTTGAAGCGCCGGCTTGCCATGGTTCGGCACAATCTGCTCGTATTGCTGGGCAAACTGGGGTGAAAGCAATGTTGAAACCCGGAGGCTTCGGGTTTTACTTTGATGGGGAATATATTCCAAAGCTTATTTAATTTATTAAAGCGCGCAGCTATGGGAACTAAATGAGTGCGCTTTTTTTGCACTTTTGGGAAAATATATCCCGGCCATATTTATGGCCGGGGTTAAGGAAAAAAGTATTAAAAAAGCGCGCAGCTTAAGGGAATTAAATTAAGGCGTGCTTTTTTAATACTCTTAGGAAAGTATACTTCCGGCCATATTTAATGGCCGGATTCAAGGATAAGAGTATCAAAAAGCGCACGCAGAGGGAACCGCATGAGGGCGCTTTTTTAATCGGACAAATTTTAAGCTTTCAGGTCCGGGCATATTCTTTTCACAAGGGGTGATCAATGTGGCGTTGACAACCAAAACAATACCCAAGCAGGGTGCAAAGGGTCATGTGTCGATCCTGGCTGGAGGGGAACAAGTAACCGATATGCTGGTTTTTATAATGT
>JAKSCU010000268.1 GCA_022360435.1 Bacillota bacterium | reverse complement strand
GAACTTGCTGACGTTGATGTTTCCCCCGGCGTCGGCCTGGGCCATGCCCAGAAAGGCAATGTCGATACCGCCGCCGTCGTAGTAATCAAATTGGTCGGGCTGGCTGACGATGCATTCGGGGTTGACGGCGGCGCCAAAACTCAAACCCCCCGCCGGTATGCCGCCAATGGGCCCGGCTTCCACCGTCAGCATCATCCGGTGGCCCAGGCTCTCTTCGGCCGCCACGCTGGCCACGGCTTCGGGCATACCTATGCCCAGGTTGGTGACGGCGCCGGGAGTTAATTCCATGACCGCCCGGCGGCCGATAATTTTTCTGGGTCCCGGCTCCAACTTGGCGATAAAGTCGACCGGTATCTTTGTTTCTCCCGAATAAGCCGGGTTATATTGTTCGGCGAAGGTTTGCATGTGGTTCTCGGGTTTGGCTACCACCACGGCGTCCACCAGGATGCCGGGTATTTTCACCAGCCGCGGGTCGAGGCTGCCGCTTTGGGCCAGTCTTTCCACTTGAACGATGGTTTTGCCGCCTGAGTTGCGCGCCGCCTGGGCAATGGCCAGCATCTCCAGGTACAGGGCTTCCTTTTCCATGGTCACGTTGCCTTTCTCGTCGGCGGTGGTGCCCCGCAGCAAGGCGATGTCCACCGGCACCGGGTGATAAAACAGCCATTCCCGCTCTTTGACTGTGATTAGCTCCACCAGGTCCGCTGTGGTGCGGGGATTAATCTTGCCCCCTTCCAGCCTGGGGTCCACGAATGTGCGTAGCCCCACATGGGTTACGGTGCCGGGCTTGCCCGCCGCCGTATCGCGAAATATATGGGTAACCACACCCTGGGGCAGATTATAAGCTTCGATTTTATTGTCAACGGCCAACTGGCCCAGTTTGGGGGCCAGCCCCCAATGACCGCCGATTACCCGGCCCACCAATCCCTCGTGGGCCAGATGATTGAGACCTCTGTGACCGCCGTCTCCCTGCCCGGCGGCGTAAATCAGAGTCAGGTTTTGGGGAGCCTGTTCCCGCAGCCAGCGTTCTTCCAGGGCCAGAGTCAGTTCCTCAGGATGGCAGTTGCCCACGAATCCGGCGGTGGCCACGGTATGGCCCTGTTTGATCATTTTTACGGCTTCCCGGGCGGTTGTTATCTTGGACATCTTACTGGCGGCACTTCCTTTCATCAATTGTTAATAATGGCTGTCGCAATATCGGTGCCACCCCAAAAAGCGCCTGAACAGTCTAAAAAATATTAAAATTCTCAATATTTTCGGTTAAAGGGGTGTTTGACTGTATGAGTTTTCGGACATAAAAATTGCTTTGGCCTAACAACTGTGCGGATATTCTTACAGTTGGGCTGGTATTCTGCGCCGGCTGTATGAGTATCCGCACATAGTTAACTTTATGGGCAACATAATGGTCAGACCACCATATCTTCAGATATTTTATAATATCTAGTTGGTGTTTTCAATGCAATTTTCTGACTTTTTTTATTTGAGCCATTATTCGGTTAATTTGGCAGTGGAAAGAGTAATCCTGGTTGCTTGGTTATTTGCCTGTCGGCTTTAACCGAGGCGCTTCTTATCCTTAATCAGCTTTACATTACTATGTTATACTTGGTCATCCGCTCGTAAAGGGTGGAGCGGCTGATACGCAGCAGTTCACATGTTCTGGTTTTATTGCCGCCGGCAGCCTGCAGGGCGTTCACAATGGCTTCCCGCTCGGCCTTTTGGACCACTTCCCCAAGGGGTATGGTTCTTTGCTCCCGCGTCTGGCCGGTAATCCGGGGCGGCAGGTGTTCGAGCCGGACGGTTTCCCCTGTTTCCACTAGGTTGACTGCCCGCTCCAGTACGTTATACAGTTCCCGCACATTACCCGGCCAATGGTAGGATTCCAGGTGGGAGAGCGCCCTGGGGGACAGCTCAAACAAGGGTTTGTTCATTTGGCCGCATATTTTGTCAAGCACATGCCCGACCGTGCCCCTGATATCTTCGGGCCTGTCCCGCAGCGGCGGGATGGTGAAGGTGAACACGTTCAGCCGATGGTAAAGATCTTCCCGAAATGCGTTACCCTCCACCCGTTGTTCCAGGTTTTGGTTGGTGGCGGCAATAATGCGCACGTCTATTTCCTTGCACCGACCGCTGCCGATGGGTTCAACCTCTCTTTCCTGCAGCACCCGCAGCAGTTTGGCCTGCATTTGCAGCGGCATATCCCCTATTTCGTCCAGGAAAACCGTCCCCCCCTGGGCCAGTTCGAACTTGCCCGCTTTGCCGCCTTTTTTGGCCCCGGTAAAAGCGCCGTCGACATAGCCGAACAATTCCGCCTCCAGCAAGTCGTTGGGTATGGCGGCACAGTTTATTTTAATGAAAGGGTAGGCCGCCCGATGGCTGCCCATGTGGATGGCGTGGGCGAATAATTCCTTGCCGGTGCCGCTTTCCCCCAGGAGCAATATGTTTGACGAGCACTCGGCCGCTTTACGGGCCAGTTCCTTGACTTTGAACATGGCCTCGCTGGCGCCGATAATCTCGGTAAAGCGGTATTTGGCCCGATTGGCTTTGTGCAGTTCGCCCCGGTAAAACTCCAGCTCCCGTTCCATTTTGCTTACTTTTCTTACCAGGGCGTTTAATTCACTAACGTCCCTGAACAACACTTTGCCCACGGCGCCCACCACTTGGCCGTCCCGGACAATGGGGAGGCGGGAGGCAATCATGTATTTGCCCCTAATCCTTTGGATGGCGGCTATTTCCGGCTTGCCTGTTTGAGCCACTATGTGCATGCGGGTATTTTCCACCACCTCGGTGCAGTG
>JAKSCU010000552.1 GCA_022360435.1 Bacillota bacterium | reverse complement strand
GATTTCGACCGGCGCAGGAACAGCCGACAATCCCACCGTAACTATTACAGTGGGCGAACAGCTCTGGTTGGATATAGCGACCGGTAAGGAAGACGGCACCATGGCCTACTTCACCGGCAAGTTTCAAGTTGACGGCGACCCCACTTACGTCTCCAAGCTCAAAGAGTTTTTCCAAAGCACGGAATAACCTTTTTCCAACATAAAAAAGAAGCTGGCCCCGATCTGAAAAACCAATCGGAGCCGGTTTCTTTTTTGTATTCAACATGCCAAATGGGCTTATAAAACATCCAAAATTAACGTTGTCGGTGACCCGTGTGCCTATTAAACTTTGTGGAATCTTTGGAGTGCCCGGCACCTAAAACGGTATAAATATTAGATTTATCGGCAGATATGACCCGGCGGGAGGAATGAATTCCAAAGTACGCTCCTGGCCGGGTTCGACAATACCTATCACGCAACCTTCCCTGGCCTTTAGTATACCCTGGTTGGGCAAATTAAAAGCTTCGCCTTGCCATGCTCCGGCCCCGGCGAAAACACCGCCGCGGGCAGAGAAAAGCACCCCTACCCGGTATTTAGATTGTATGTTTATGCGATAAATTAACCCGTAATTACCTTTGTTACGGTAAATCACTTCCTCGTCTTTGCCATATAAAAACGAATCGTCATCCCCGTCCGCCACCACCAATCTGGCAGGTTGCTTTGTATTAAGACGCACCGCCACGTTCCGGTTGGCTCTTAAATAGGTACCCCGTATATGTTTGCCGTCCCGCGCAAGCACGGGGAGTTTTTCAAATTCCGCCAGCTGCTCACGGCTGCCTGCGGCCACTACCGCAAATAGCAGGTCATTATCGGCATTAACCCCAAATATGCCGTGGGTGGTCTGGCCCGGCTTGACAACATTGCTGGAGCCCTCGTTTAGAATTACCTTTTCACCGGGCAGCAGTTTATAGGATTGCGGCATATCAGGGTGTTTAAAATTCAGGTAACGGTGGGCCGCCAAGCGCCCCACCGCAAGGGGATCAGCAGGCCCGGCAACGCCCCATTTGTTAACCGTCAGGTCGACAGTATTTGTTCCCTGGTTGACAGCCAACAGATAAATACTTTTTGTCTTATTTGAGCCGTTTAAATGGTGGTAATAAAGACGGTTTTCCCCGCTCAAAACATCGCTGTAAAGTATTCCATCCCTTTGCAATGTCTCCGGGCTGTTGCTGATCATTATTTTTTCCTTATTCATCATAACCACAGGATCCAGCGGTTTTATTTCCAGCACGGGAATGTCCGCCATGTTCAGAGGTTGGCCGGCTATTGGGTTATGCAGGTTATAGGTGATTTCGTCCATCTTGACTTCATCGGTAACCCTGATAACCACGGTGTAAGGCTCGCTCCACGCACCGTGTTTGTCCTTCACCTGCAAAGATACCTCATGATCTCCGGGTGCAAAGAACGCCCTTTCTCTCCCCGACCACTTGCTTTCCACCAATTCATCCCCGTCAGGGTCAAAACTCTTTTCTTTGTAATAAACCGTTTCACCCTGAGCAACCGTGTCGTTTGAAATCTCGAATTCCGCCACTGGTGGCAGGTTCGGGGGCGGCAATTGCTTAATATGTATTTCCTTGGTCACCGGCAGGAAATTAATTTCATAATCAAGGTTTTTTACCAAAAAACGCAGCGGCACCAGTGTGACACCGTTTTCCACCACCGGAGCCCCGGTAATGGCGTGTACGGTGCCATCTACAACCACTTCGCTGCTTCCGGGCCAAAAACGGATCACCCTTTCCCCCTGGCGCAAGGTGATTTCTTTGTCCGCGGTATTCCAAACCACTTCGGCGCCAAAAACCTCCACTATAAAGCGCAGCGGCACCAGGGTGACGCCATCCCTTATGCTGGGAGCAGTCTGTAGTTCATTGACAGCACCGTCAACCACGGCATGTTGGCTGTCAATTTGCATGATGACGGTATTTGCCGGGGAAGCGGCGACAGCAGGAGACGCAAAAGCAACAAGAAAGCCCAGGAGAAAAATGTGTTTCAAAAAAAGCTTCAATTGAATCCTCCTCTAGTTACTATTATTTTCTATACTTTGACTACGGCTCCCGCTTTTTTGTTCCCTTTTAAACATAAAAAACCTTAATAATTGACAGCTTAATTGGCTTTTTTTAAAAAACATGAGCCAGGTTGTGACTGCCAAGTAAATTAAAATAATATTGGGTTAGGCGCAAAAAGAACGGGCATCCTATTCACAAAAACGAATGGGAGCCCGTACCCTTTTAAAACCCTGTTCACATAATAACCATATATTTAATTTAAAAACTCTAATACTGTGAAACTATAGCGCGTAGTATTGGTTACTTGTTAAAAACAAAGATTGCTGTCTTGGTCTCGTTATCCCAGGTGAGTTTACCGCCAAAAGCCATTTCCAACCCGCGGAGAGTTACGCAGGTAAAACCGTTTATGATTTTGGCGCCCTGGTCAACGGTAATTTCTGCTTTGTTAACATTGATGATGTTTTGGCCTACCGGGAAAGCAACAACCTTGCCGTTCTTAACAAAGTATGCTGTTTTTGCATCAGCATCCCAACTCTTCTGCAGTCCCAGGGTTTCACTAAGCAAGTTAACCTGAACCAGGGTGCGTCCGTTTTCAACGTATACGCCTTCGTCACCCACAGCGAAGGAAGTGGTAACCTCATTAGGGTCAATAATTATGGCGTTAGGCACTTCAAGTACCTTTTCATCCGCGTGTTCTTTGAACTGGTAGTTATTCCAGGCAACCGCGGGGTTCGGACTTTCAAGACCCGCTTTAACAAGTGATTCGAAGAAACCCAGCATGAAACTCTCATACAACAAGTTAAAATTGTCGCCAGCCTCGGCATCGTTGCCACCCAGACTAACCATGATTACTTCCCCGGGGTTGAACCAATGCTCTATATCGTACCTGATGCCGGAAAGCACCAAAGTATCAATTTTTGAACCCCTGGCTTTATCTAAAGTAAGCTCGCAGACATCGTCATCATATTTACCGGGTCCAATACGCGCCCCATCTATTTCCTCACCGTTTACCGTAACAGTGGGAGTTGAAGCAAACTCCACGCCATTGGGCAACACGATATGCAGTTTCATATCATCCTCAACCGCGTCTACATCAGTTTCAGTAAACGTAATATTGCCTGCCAGTTGGTTATTTCCCCTCGAAATATGAGTCTGCTCAGGCTTTACCGTCACCGCTGGTTTCACGAAACCAACTTTTGCGGAAGCCTGCCCAATTTCGCCGCCAATCTCTACGACAATGTCGCCGTATTGGCATTCTGGTAGCGCAGCAACCCACAAATTACTGACAGTTATCTCATCTTCACCGTCTCCGTTAGCGTTTACCTCCAGCCAGACACTTTGATGCCCGTCAAATGTATTCATATAATCCACTTCTTTGCTAATATCAGACATCATATCAAACAACTGCAATGCTTTTTCATAAAACTCAAAGTTATCTGGTAAAGTAATGTATACTTTATCACCTTCGCTTAACTCGCCATTGGTTTCAATAGTAATTTCCCACAGTTCGTCTAAGCTTGCCTTGCGCATGTACTCTTCCATACCCGTATCTTCATCCACGGTTACAGTTAGATCGCCACCACCCACAGCACCCACGGTAACAGTCTCATCAAGATCGGCATCGCCATCACTGGTTACGGAAATTTCAATCTCACCAGTAGCATCCGGAGCGATGTCGAGCATAATCTCGTCGAACTTTAATTGGCCCGGCAAGCTTTGGGATGGTTCTGTGATTTGTACTTTGTAGTAAATATATTCGCCCTCATCAGCACTTCTGCCTAAATCAATCACGCCCAACCTGGAGGGGTCAGGGTCCAACGTTTTAAATTCTACGCCTTCAGCTTCAATTTCCAAGGTGATTGTTTCATTATCACTAAATGCCCCAGCCATAGACTCTTCCAGGGTAATGTCGGCTACTTCCTTATCACCGCCAACAGAAACCTTCTTGGCGTCGCCCACTACTATGTCTACGTCACCACCGGCAACCTTGGCTATAGTTACTTCATCATTGTCGGTCCACAGAATGGTTTCTTTACTGTTTTCAATGCCCATACCGATAACGTCCACCGCTACTTCCAGGTTACCGGTAAAGTCATCATCAATGTCAAGCAGTGAGACAGCATCACTAAAATCAAACTCGGCAAATTCAACGTCACTGGCTCCACCAATACCATTTAGCCGCAACTCAAAGTAGCTGCTGCCGGCACCTTCTACATAGACTGAATCTGCAGTAGAGGTACTAGTATCAATCCAGT
>JAKSCU010000400.1 GCA_022360435.1 Bacillota bacterium | reverse complement strand
CTATGCGCTGTTTCAAAGCTAGTTCGGGTAGGGGTCGAACAGCTTGCGGTGCAGTTCAAGCGCATAACGGTCGGTCATGCCAGCGATATAGTCGGCCACTCGGCGTGCGCGGACCGCGTCAGGGGCATCGCTCAGGCCATCCGCCCAGTTTTCCGGCAGGCACTGGGGGTCGCTATCGAAGTAGGTGAAGAGGTCCTGCATGACCTGCTTTGCCTTCTTAGTCATCCGGTTGACCAGATAGTGACGGTACATCCGGCGGAACATGAAGCGGCGCAGGGAGCCGAGCGGTCCCCGCATTTCCTCGGAAAAGGCGACCAGCGCTGTCGGCATGGCGCGCACGGCCTCTGGCGAGTCCGGCCTGTGCTCGGCGAGGCGACGCCGGGTTTCGGCAAGCAGGTCGGAGACCATGCGATCGATCAGGCGCCGCACCGCTTCGTGCACCAGCCGCCCCTGCTCCAACGCGCCATAGCGCTCGATGACCTCGGCGAACACCGCATCGGCCAATGGTTCGCTGCGTAGCGCCTCGATGGTGAGCAACCCGGCGCGCAGGCCATCATCGATATCGTGGTTGGTATAGGCGATGTCGTCCGCCAGGGCGGCGACCTGCGCTTCGGCGCTGGCATAGCTGCCAAGCTCCAGGTCCCAGTCCTGGCTGAAGGCTGTCAGCGCCGGGCGCGGGTTCGGCAGCGGGCCGTTGTGCTTAGCGATGCCTTCCAGGCTTTCCCAGGTCAGGTTCAGACCATCGAAACCGGCGTATTTGGCTTCCAGCTCGGTCAGAATACGGAAGGTCTGCTCGTTGTGATCGAAGCCGCCGTAGGGTTCCAGCAAGTCCTGCAACACGGACTCGCCCGCATGGCCAAAGGGCGTGTGACCGAGGTCGTGAGCCAACGCCAGGGCCTCGGCCAAATCCTCGTTGAGGCCAAGCTGCCTGGCGATAGAGCGGGCAATCTGCGCCACCTCTAAGGAGTGGGTCAGGCGGGTACGGAAGTAGTCGCCCTCGTGATAGACGAAAACCTGCGTCTTGTACTGCAGCTTGCGGAAGGCGCCGGAATGGACGATGCGGTCCCGATCCCGCTGAAACACCGAGCGGGTGGCGCTTTCGGGCTCCTGGTG
>JAKSCU010000514.1 GCA_022360435.1 Bacillota bacterium | reverse complement strand
TGAGCAGACTTCATATACAGTTGTTATTGTGCCTCCGGGGCTGGACAGGATATTTCTCCACAACCCGGGAGCAAACAATACGTTCTGCGCCGCCGATATAAATTATGAGCTTGTAAGCCGGGCAAAGATTTTTCATTTCGGATATCCTCCCCTCATGAAAAGGATTTTTGAAAACGAGGGAGAGGAGCTAATAAAAATATTTAAGCGGGTAAAGAAGCTGGGGGTGACTACATCTCTTGATATGTCCCTTCCCGATGCTTCATCGGAATCAGGGAATGTGGACTGGGAAAAGGTACTTGAAAAGCTTTTGCCGTTCGTTGATATTTTCATTCCCAGCGTGGAAGAGACAATGTTCATGATAAGTAGAGGTGATTTTGACTATTTGAATGAAAATGCCAATGGACAGGACATCCTTGAAAATTTGGATATAAATGCTCTTCAGGGACTGGGTGAGAAACTTATGTCGTACGGAACCAGGATAGCGGTCATAAAGTGCGGAATAAAAGGTTATTATATTCAAACCCAGAGCAAGGATGTACTACAGGGTATGGGAAGGGCAAAGCCTGCAGACCTTGACAACTGGTCCGGCAGGGAACTTCACGAGGAAAGCTTTCATGTACCTGATGTCGTATCCGCAACAGGTTCCGGAGACACCAGTATAGCAGGGTTTCTTGCCTCGATTTTAAACGGGAAAACAATTGAGGAATCCATTAGAACTGCATGTGCAGTGGGAGGCCAGAATGTACAGGCAGTTGATGCTATAAGCGGTATAAAAACCTGGGATGAAACACTGGGCATGATACCCGGCTGGAAGAAAAACTCTCTCTCTGTAAACGGATCATACTGGAAATATGACGGTATAAAACATGTATGGGTGGGACAAAAGGATAAAACCCGTAAATAATTGGAAAGGAGACTGATATTTATGAAGAAAGCAGCTGTTATACATACCAGCTTTGTATCTGTGAATGACCTGAAGGACTTGTTTAATGAAATCATACCATCCGTAAAAATGATCAACATAGTGGATGACAGCCTGCTGCCGGAGGTTCTGGAGAATGGAGGATTAACAAATAGTGTGACACGCAGGATCTGTACATATGCAATGGAAGCGGAAGCTATGGGTGCGGATATAATTCTCAATCAATGCTCCTCTGTAGGTGAAGCTGTGGATGTAGCAAGAAAACTGATAAAAATTCCATATATGAAAGTAGATGAACCAATGGCGGAAGAGGCTGTCGGGATAGGCGGGGATATTTCCGTCATTGCCACTGTGCCTACCACTCTTGGGCCAAGTGTGAGGCTGATAAGG
>JAKSCU010000525.1 GCA_022360435.1 Bacillota bacterium | reverse complement strand
TTCGGACATCAACTGGGCGTCAACTTCCGGGGTTTTAATCTCCACGATATTTACGTTGACCTGCTTGCCGGTCATCTTTTCCAGTTCCTTGCGCAGCAACTCGACTTCGGTGCCGCCCCGTCCGATAACAATACCGGGTTTGGCCGTGTGGATGGATACCTTCATTTTGTTGGCGGCCCGTTCAATCTGCACCCGGGAAATACCGGCGGCAAATAATTTCTTTTTAATAAACCTGCGCACTTGCTGGTCTTCTTGCAAAAGACCGGAAAAACTCTTTTTATCCGCAAACCACTTGGCATCCCAGTCTTTAATGATGCCTATGCGCATCCCTTTCGGGTTTACCTTCTGCCCCACGCTAACCCTCCTTTTTTTCCTTCAAAATCACGGTTATGTGACTGGTACGGTGGCGCAACAGGTCGGCTCGCCCCATGGCCCTGGGCTGCCACCGTTTCAGGGTGGGTCCCTGGTCGACATAGCAGGCGGCCACGTACAGATCCTCTTTGCTCATGTCATAATTATGCTCCGCGTTGGCGGTGGCCGATTTGACCACCTTGGTCACAGGAGCGGAGGCGCGCTTGGGCGTAAATCGCAGTATGGCCAGCGCTTCCTCGACATCCTTGCCCCTGATGAGGTCCACCACCTGTCGCACTTTGCGCGGGGAGATGCGGATATATTTGGCTACCGCCTTTGCTTCTGACATTAGTATCATCCCCTTACCTACTTCAATGAAGTTGACCTTTCGGTATGCGATCCATGTCCCCTGAAAAGACGGGTGGGGGCAAACTCGCCCAGTTTATGACCCACCATGTCCTCGGTGATATAGACAGGCACATGCTTTCTGCCGTCGTGCACCGCAATGGTATGCCCGATCATGTCGGGGAATATGGTGGAACGGCGTGACCAGGTCTTGATAACCCTTTTTTCGCCCTTTTCATTCATTAATCTAATTTTGCCCAAAAGTTTATCTTCGCAATACGGGCCTTTTTTCAGGGAGCGACCCATCGGCTAAGCCTCCTTCCCGTGTCATACAACACCGCTATTTCTTTCCTCTGCGCTTTACAATCAGTTTATCGCTGGGCTTACTCTTCCGCGTCCGGGCGCCCAGCGCAGGCTTGCCCCACGGGGTAACCGGGTTTCTGCCGATGGGCGAGCGACCCTCGCCGCCGCCGTGGGGGTGATCCGCGGGATTCATAACCACGCCGCGTACGGTGGGCCTTTTGCCCAGCCAGCGCGAACGACCGGCTTTGCCGACGCTGATATTTTCGTGGTCTACGTTGCCCACCTGGCCGATGGTGGCCCGGCAGTCCTGCAGCACAAGGCGCATTTCACCCGAGGGCATACGTATGTTGGCGTACTTGCCTTCTTTGGCCATCAGCTGGGCCGAAGTACCGGCCGAACGTACCAACTGGCCGCCGGCCCCGGGATGCATCTCAATGTTGTGGATCATGGTGCCCACCGGGATGTTGCGCAGCGGCAGGGCGTTGCCTGCCTTGATATCGGCCTCGGGCCCGGACTCCACAACCTGCCCGGTCTTCAGACCATTCGGGGCCAGAATGTATCTCTTGGCGCCGTCGGCGTAATGCAGCAAGGCAATCCTGGCCGAACGGTTGGGATCATATTCGATGGTGGCAACCCTGGCCGGAATGCCGTCCTTGTCGCGCTTGAAGTCGATTACCCGGTACTTCCTTTTATGCCCGCCGCCGCGGTGCCGGACGGTAATCCTGCCGCCGGCGTTTCTGCCACCTTTTTTGCCAAGCGGTTTCAGCAGGGACTTCTCCGGCTCGGTGGCGGTTATTTCCTCGAAGGTTGAAACCGTAACGAACCTTCGGCCCGGTGACGTTGGCTTAAACTTTTTAATCCCCACCTGGTTTCCCTCCTTTTCCACATTGGAAGTTGGCTATTGGATGTTGGAGTCTTGGTTGGAATTTGGCAAAGCTCAATTCCTTCTTAATCCAACCTCCAACTTCTAAATGTGCTACATGCCCTCAAAGAGCTGAATTTTATTCCCCGCTTTGAGGGTGACAATGGCTTTTTTCACTTCCGGGGTTTTGCCCCAGCGGGTACGAACCCGTTTGTACTTGCCCTTGACCCGCATGGTCCGGACTTTTTCGACCTTTACGTTGAACAGTTCTTCCACCGCTTTGCGGATCTCGATCTTGTTCGACTTGAGGTCCACGATGAAGGTGTACTTGTTCTCCTCCAACAAAGACATGCTTTTTTCCGTTACCACCGGTCGTTTGACAATATCCCGGGGATTGACCTTCACGCGAACACCTCCTCGACCCTGGCCACCGCATCCCTGGTAATCACCAGCGTATGGTGAGCCAAAAGATCGTATACATTTAAACCGGGAACGCTGAGCGATTTAACGCCCGGGATATTGCGGGCCGACTTGAACACGCTCTCGTCGGTGTCGGCGGTGACCACTAGCGCCCTGTTGTCGATTTTCAGGTTATTTAGCATTTGGATCATATCCCTGGTCTTGGGCGCTTCCATTTGGATTCCTTCCACCACCACGATACTACCAGCCTCCACCTTGGACGACAGGGCTGATTTCATGGCCAGCCGGCGCACCTTTTTATTCAACCGAAAACTGTAATCCCTGGGATGCGGCCCGAACACGATGCCGCCGCCCCGCCAGATAGGAGAACGGATGGTGCCGTGCCTGGCGCGACCGGTACCCTTTTGGCGCCACGGTTTGCGACCGCCGCCCCTTACTTCGGACCTGGTTTTGGTGTCGTGGGTACCGCGCCGCTTGCCGGCCAGATGCATATTCACCACATCAAACATGGCCTGCCGGTGTACCGGCACACCGAAAATATGGTCGTTGAGGTCCATTTCCCCAACCTGTTCACCGTTAACGTTGTATATGGCAACTTTGGGCATGCGTAACTCCTCCTTTCGCTGCGCCGCCGTTACCGGGCCTTGACGGAATGTTTTACTGTAAGCAATCCGCCGCGCGGACCCGGAACAGCTCCCCTGACAGCCAGCAGATTTTGTCCTGCGTCCACCCGGATAACTTCTAAGTTTTGCACGGTTACCCGCTCGGCGCCGTAATGACCGGGCAACTTGCGCCCCTTGAACACCCGGGCCGGACCTTTGGCCGCCAGGGAACCGGGTCTCCGGTGATACTTGGAGCCGTGGGACATGGGACCGCGGTGGAAACCATGACGCTTGATGCCGCCCGCAAAACCGCGCCCCTTGGTGATGCCAACCACGTCAACCCGTTCACCGGGCGCAAATATGTCGGTCTTGATTTCCTGTCCCACTTCATAGGCATCAACATCATCAATGCGCACCTCCCGCAGGTAGCGCTTGGGCTTGACTCCCGCCTTGTCGAAGTGGCCTTTTTGCGGTTTGTTGAAAAGGTTCTCCCTTTTATCGCCGAAACCCAGTTGGACCGCGCTGTAACCGTCTCTTTCCGCTTTCTTCTTTTGCACGATAATGCAAGGGCCGGCCTCGATAACCGTCACCGGAATGGATTCACCGGTTTGGGTAAATATCTGGGTCATACCTACTTTTTTACCCATTATGGTCTTCATCGTTTATCACACCTCCCAATTTGGGGGTCGGTCGTCTGTCGTTGCCTGACCGCTGTTCACCAACCATGACCGCCAACTACGACCACCTATAATTTGATTTCAATATCCACCCCGGCGGGCAGGTCCAGGCGCATCAGTGCGTCCACCGTCTTGGGGGTGGGTTCCATAATATCAATCAAGCGTTTGTGGGTTCTCATTTCAAACTGCTCCCGCGAGTCTTTGTTGACGTGCGGGGAACGCAATATAGTATATATGTTTTTCTCCGTGGGCAGCGGCACGGGCCCCGCCACGGAAGCTCCGGTCCGGCGGGCGGTGTCCACGATCTTCTGGGCCGACTGGTCCAGCATATTGTGGTCGTAAGCTTTTAACCGGATGCGGATTTTCTGGCTTTTCAATGCGCTAGCCTGCTTTCACCCCGTGAAGCGGGCATCGGTTTTACTCGTTAATGCCTGTAACAACCCCGGCGCCCACGGTGCGGCCGCCCTCACGGATGGCGAAACGCAGCCCTTCTTCAATGGCAATGGGGGTAATCAGTTCGATGTCCACTTTGATGTTGTCCCCGGGCATGACCATTTC
>JAKSCU010000551.1 GCA_022360435.1 Bacillota bacterium | reverse complement strand
TGGAGTCAGAAGACGTGATGGTGCCGGCGGGGACCGCGATTAACAAGGCCACCCCGGCTGAGCCGATCACGCCATACGGCCATGTGGCGTTGGGCCACGATGCGCAGACGGATGTCTACCTGCTGCACTTCGACCCTGCCAATGATCCCGAAGCGGAGCCCGCGAAAGTGCGCGGCCGTATTGAGTTTGATCGGCCGATCCTCGCGGTGATTTCTCAATATCGGCTGTTGGGTCAGTCGGACGGCCTCCTCGGCCACCCGGAAGTGCAATACGAATCGAAGTCGCCGACCCGCGGTTTGGAGAGGCCGGAGATCGAGATGAGCGAAGACGGACACGCTTTGATCGTGTACATCAATTCAGCGAATTATGTAGCGGATCAGGTGCGCATCCTGGTGGCCGCCGAGCAATAGCGATCACGCGTCGTAACCAAGACAGCCGTGTTTACTCAAGATACAAAAAAATCACACCCAGCGAAAGGAGCGGAGGATTGATAAGACAGCAAAAACGGAACCGCCTGGAGCGTACCCAGGCAGCTTGTATGAGAAGGATCAAAAGACACAAACTCATTTAAATCGACATCCCTTCAATTTTCTACAGGAGATTTTGTAATGAAAAACTTAACCATGGCAGCGTTGGCGATTGGGTTAGTGGCCAGCACCACGAGTACGAATGCCGCGACGCTCGTCTCAACGGCACTTCAAAAGTCAGATATCGATCCCGTCGGAACCGGTGGCATCTTTAACGCGACCACGACCGGCGGGACCGTTGGAACGGTCACCACCACGCTCACCTCTGTGCCGACGATTAGCAGTAACAACCTGCCCAATGGTACGACGGGCACCTACACCTTCACAGCCGTCGATGCTGCGAACGGGCTTGATGTAACCTACACCGTTGATGTGACGGGCTATTTCCGTGATGTGAGTGCCGGCACCAACACGATCCAGCAGGTCCGTGTGAATGGTGGCTCTGCAACCATCAGAACGAATTTGCAGAACAACAATCGTGACAGTATTACACCCTACGTGGACGGCGCGGGCTTCCCAGGCACCGCCGTTGATGGCGATTACGAGTTCCTACGATTGGAGATCACCAGTGTTGTGAGTAGCGGTGCGACGCCTTACCAGGCCGATGGTTTTATCACCATCCGCAACCATAATAACAACACCCTTCAAGCACAGGATGTCAACAACGGTAATGCGGTGCTGGGTACCACCGCTCCCGGCAACCCTTCAGGTAACAACACCGATCAGGTCGTGCTAAACCTGAGCTCAGCGTCCACCGCGATCGACCTTGTCGCGATCGACAACGATGACATTGAGCGGCAGCGGGACAACCGTGTTCAAGGTTTTGCGGTCCAGTTCTCTGTCGTCCCCGAACCGAGTTCCCTTGCACTGCTTGGCATGGCCAGCACTTTGATGTTGCGTCGCCGTCGCTAAAAACTTTCTCCTTCTGGCATCGTGCTCTGAGATGAGCACGGTGCCTTTTGATGCATGGAAAGAACGGAGTATCGGATGCGTAGAGCCTTTACCTTAATTGAGTTGCTTGTCGTCGTCGCAATCATCGCGTTGTTGATCGCGATCCTCCTTCCGGCGCTCAGTTCGGCACGGCTGCAGGCACAGATCATTCAGAACTCTACCCACCACCGCGGGCTGCACCAGGCGTTTGTCACCTTCGGGCATGACAACGACACGCTCTACCCGGGTTTGGAATTGAGCGGCAGCACGGTTTCATTGATACCGGGCAAGATCAAAGGTGTGCCGACGAGCGCCTCGCAAGTAGACGGTAGTTGGCCGGCCACGCGTTTTGCGCTGGTTGTTGTCGGAGGGTATGTGCCGCCTGAGTACGTGATCAACCCTGCCGACCCTTACCCACGAGAGGCCTGGACCTTCGGCAGAACGGGGCTGGATTCCGACGGCACCCCGTTTGACTGGCGCAATATGTCGTACGCCGTTGAGGAGTGGGTCGGTGGGGGCAATGGCATCAATAAGCACAAGGTCGCAACAGCAAACACAGAAGATATGGGGGTGCAAACCCCGGTCATTGCCGACCGGATCATCGACGTGATCAACGATAACTACGGAAACCCCGACGCCTACATCGGTGTTTATTCCTCCTCGCCGGGTCAGTTTATTACAAGCTTGGCGTGGAACGATGGCCATACAACGATCAGCCGCTCCCCGCTTGTCGATACGAAGTTCGGCCCATACCGGAATACCGATGACAACATCTATCAGCGTGGAAATATTGATGCGAGTGTTGTCACGACGCCAACGCCGAAGGCTTCGGCAGGCAATGTCAACAGCAAGTTCGCTTACCGCACGCCATTAAGTCACCAAAGCCCAGAGGATGAGGCGAACCCTCAGTGAAGGG
>JAKSCU010000372.1 GCA_022360435.1 Bacillota bacterium | reverse complement strand
GGCAAGGTATACTTTCCTTAAAGTATAAAAAAAGGGCACTTTATTCAGCTCCCTTTGCGTGCGCTTTTTCAATACCTTTTTCCGCTGCCCCGGCCACCTGCACAATGCCGATGTTTCACTTTTGTTGCACAAGTGTTTCAATTAGCGTTTCACTGTTTTACCGATTTAATATTCCACCGGCATCTCCTTTAGTTTTCGCCACAGGCTTGTCCTGCTGATGCCCAGCCTTTTTGCGGCTTCACTCTTGCTTCCGTTAACTTCCCTCAACACCCGGGCAATTTCTTCATATTCCGAACAAGCGGCGCGCCCGGTCTTATGGCGGCGGAACAATGATTCCAACAATTGCGCCGGGTTGCCTTTGCCAGAATAAAGAACGGCGAATCTCTCCACAATGTTTTTCAGCTCCCGCACATTACCCGGCCAGTCGTAAGACCGAAACAAGTAATGTCCCGCAATTTGACTAACCTGCTCCAAGGTTAAATCCGGACGGAGTTCATTGAGAAAGCGGGTTGCCAAGGCGGGAATATCATTGCGGTGCACCCGCAGGGGGGGCAAACGTAATTCAAGTACGTTCAACCGGTAATAAAGGTCCTGGCGAAACGTTCCCCGTTCCACCATTGCCCATAGATTTTTATTTGTTGCCGCAATAGCGCGGATATTTACCGGGATAATACTGCTGCCGCCAATACGCATTACTTCATGTTCCTCAAGCACCCGTAACAGCCGGGACTGCATGGCGGTTGATATTTCGCCAATTTCATCAAGAAAAATTGTTCCTCCGTGAGCCAACTCAAAAAAGCCGGGCTTTCCGCCTTTTCTGGCCCCGGTAAAAGCGCCTTCCTCATAGCCGAAAAGCTCGCTTTCCAGCAGAGTTTCGGGCAAAGCCGCGCAATTAACGGCAATAAACGGGCGCTTTGACCTGGCGCCGGCGTTATGGATTCCTTGAGCAAAAAGCTCCTTGCCCGTTCCTGATTCACCGACAATCAGCACCGTGGAATCGCTTTGGGCGTACAAGCCGGCTTCGCTTTTAGCGGACCGGATTGCCGCGCTGTCACCCACGATATCCTCCAGTTTGACTTTAGCCAAAAAACCTTTCTGGTAAAGCCTTTGTCTTATTTTCTCCTCGGCTTCCTGGATTGCACCGATGTCCTGAAAAGTGGCCACCGCTCCCACCACTTCACCGTTGACTATAATTGGGAGGCGGTTGGTTAGAATCTTGATGTCGCCAACATTTTGCAACTGATTGAGTTCCGGTTGCCCGCTTCGGATCACCTCTGTCAACCTGGTGGTGGGCAAGATGGTTTCAATCTTGGCGCCCAAGACTTTTTGCCGCGGCACTCCCACTATTTTCTCGGCGCTGGGGTTAAAAACAGTCACTTTGCCGTCTTTATCAACGGCTATAATGCCTCCATAGGCAAAATCCATGATAATTCTAAATTTTTCCGCTTTTTCGGATTCGGCTTTTTTGGAGACGGCCACCTTGGCCGCCGCTTCCATTGCGCGCACAACCCCATCGGTGGAATAAACAAAGACTCGGTTCATTTTTTTCTCTTTGGTCTTCTCGAAAACCAGGCTTGCCCCCACTACGGTGTCAATACCTTCCCGCCGCAGGCCTTCCAAAACAAAATCTATTTCTTCGGGCTGGTCATAGGTGACCTGTTTTACGGCCATGGTTAACAGGCCGGCGACTTGGTCCAAGTAGGGGATTTTACTTTGAAAAGAAACTATCCCCACTTTGCCGCCGTATTTTTTGGCCTTCATAAGAGCCAGCAGAATATCAAAACCGGTAATTCTAATTTCAACCAGAGGCGTTTGGATATGCTGCGACAGCAATTGCGCATTGCCCCCGGCAGAAACGAAAACGTCCACTTCCTCATTTGCCTCCAGCTCTCGCGCTTTTTTTATGGCATCATCAAAAATAGCGTCAATGAGCAACACCCGGACAGGGTCGGCGAAATTAAAAGAAGTTTTGTTAATCAGTGATGTAAGCATCCGGTAACTCATTACCGCTATCGTCGGTTTCATAACTTTAGCTGCCTTTCTTCCAACGCAACATTTTGCTTAAATTACCGAGTTTGGACACTAAACTTTTGCCGCCACCCGGACCTGTTTTATGTCTGGTGTCTACTGAAGAGAATCTTGATTAGGGGCTTGGTGTTAAAGTTGAAACTCATAGCTCATTGCCCATAAGCAGACTTGATGGCCATTATAATGCGTTCGCAGGCCCGACCGTCCCCATAGGGGTTTATGGCTTCGGCCATGGAGTTGTAATAAGCCGTGTCCGCAAGTAGGCGGCTCACTTCTTCCCGCACCGCGTCACGACCGGTGCCCACCAGGCGCACGGTGCCCGCGTCCACCGCCTCGGGCCGCTCGGTTGTGTCGCGCAGCACCAGCACCGGCTTGCCCAGAGAGGGGGCTTCCTCCTGTATGCCTCCCGAATCGGTAAGCACAAGGTAACAGCGGGACATCAGGTTGGCAAAAGGCTCGTAGTCCAAGGGCTCCAGCAAGTGCACCCGATTGGAATCGCCCAGCACCTCCTGTACCACCCGGACCACCGCGGGGTTCTTGTGCACCGGAAAAATTACCCGCACTGCTGGATGCGCGGCTAAAATATCCCGCAAAGCCAGGTAAATGTCCCGCATGGGATGGCCCAAATTTTCCCGGCGGTGGGTGGTGACCAGAAGCACCCGGTGCCGGTTGAAATCCAGGTTGTTCAACAGCGATAGGTCGAACCGGTAGCCGGGCCGCACCGTGGTCAAAAGGGCGTCTATGACGGTATTGCCGGTTACAAAAATACTTTTGGGTTCCACCCCTTCCCGCAGCAAATTGTCCCGGGCGCCGGCGGTGGGGGCGAAATGCCATTGGGCCAAGGCCCCGGCCAGGCGGCGGTTCATTTCCTCGGGAAAGGGCGAGTACCTGTTGCCGGTGCGCAGGCCGGCTTCCACGTGGCCCACCGGAATTTGCAAGTAATACGCGGCCAGGGCGGCCACAAAGGTGGTGGCGGTATCCCCGTGCACCAGCACCAGGTCGGGTTTTTCGGCCTCCAGCACCGGTTGCAGGCCTTTTAAGGCGCGACCGGTGATATCGAACAGGGTTTGTCCCGCCCGCATGATGTCCAAATCGTGATGGGGCCGGATGCCAAACAGTTTCAGCACCTGGTCCAGCATCTCCCGGTGCTGGGCGGTCACCGCCACCCGGCAGTCAAAATAGTTGTCATCTCGCAGCATTTGCACCAGAGGAGCCATTTTAATGGCTTCCGGCCTGGTGCCGAAAACAACCAGCACTTTCAAAAAATACACCTCAATAACAGTCCAAAGTCTAAAGTCATTTATTGCCCCGTCTTATTTTTATCAATTATCAAAAATGAAAAATGTTAATCGGGCTTGAAAATCTTCAACTTCAGACCTTCTCCCTTAATATACTTTGTCATTTATATTTGTTCATTTGCGATTGTCTCTTGCACTTGTCTCTTGCACTTGTCTTTTATCCTTTGTCATTTGCATTTGTCATTTAGACTTTTGACTTTAGACTCTCTTTCAAATAGCCTTTTTCCATCAATTTGTCGACATGCTCGTCCAAGGCTTTTTCTATGTTCACCCCGTAATGCTCCTCCAGGACAAACATCATGGAAACCGCGGTTTGGGCCACATCCAGCAGCTCACGGGTGATGTGGTTCAGCGCTTCGCCTTGGTCGGCGACGCAGCGCTCCCCGCTCATGCCACGCAGCTTGCCGATGGCCTGGGCCAGTTCCCCGGCTTCCTCCATCAGCTTAAGGGCGGTGGATTCCATGGTGGGCGTTAAATTATTCAATCTCGGCAGGGCTACTATTTTTTTACGCACCGGTATCACCATCTTCCAGTCAGGGGTTCACTGTCCTACCCTATCAACAATCACCCGGCACCAACGTCGTTAAGCCGGATGCCCGCTTTTTTCAGTATTTATTGATATTCTACATTTTTTTCATACCACCTGCATTTTTGAAGTTAAACACACTGTCCGGTTCCCCTTAAACACAAGCTTTCCAAAAAATTTGGGCGTTCTAGAAAAGATAATTTATAAATTATACATTTGGTGCTGTTGAAACGCGTAATGCACCCATTTTCCTTTTTTGCCCACCGGCGATGCATTATTTACCTAAAATAAAATCTGACAATTAAGCATAATTTGTCGCCTACCTGACATATTTTTTGTCGTCAATTTGCTAACATGTCTATGAATTTTTTGTTTTTTGCTTGTTTCTTTACATTTTCTCTAAATTACATCAGCGGAGGGGGCAAATATTTGAACAAAAAAACCAAAATTTATTAGCATGTTTATGAATTTTTTCACTTTTATTTTTTTAGTTTTTAATTT
>JAKSCU010000424.1 GCA_022360435.1 Bacillota bacterium | reverse complement strand
ATTGAGAATTGATGAAAACAACATTGTTGTCAATTTCGGGCTCTTCGTATGCTATCTTAAGGATACCCAAAATCATGACCAGCTTATAGTCAGCTGTAATTTCAACAAGCACACTATTGAATATGTAAGAATAGAAAAGACAGAAAGGGGTGAATCCAAATGAGTTTCCGGCTCATGAAAAAACATGGTATGAAGCATGTTCTGTTTGTACTGATTGAAGGACTGTTATTCGGAATAATCTATCTGCTGTTCCGGTAAAATGACCAGCCGATAATTCTGCTTTAAATAGGGAAAAATGCGCTTATTGCTCCACTATACTTGATATGCTATAATAAAAATGGGAAAAATTGTTTTATACGCATTCTTAAAGGGGTAAGATGAAAAAAGACGGCAGCGCACGGGCTAAAATTAAACTTGACCAAATTATGAAAGTGCTGTTCAGGCTGTCGTAAAAGGTTGTCGTAAAACTTATGAACGGTCTATTCAATGAAAATTTTTCAGCCGATGAAGTAACTGTTGATTACAGCAGGTGAATTACACGTCAGAAAGGAATTATATATAAGCGACCTGGAGAAAATACTTAGGGTTATTACAAATATTACTGAATACCTTTATAAAAAATACGGAAATTACAATAAATTGGGCAAGGAGGTTAGAAATATGGTTACTACGCTATATAATCCCGCTATAAAGCAGGAAGGTATTAAAAAAGGCATAAAGAAGGGAAAAGTAGAAGCTATTCTGGAGCTTTTGGAGGAATACGGTCAGATAAATGAAAGTTTAAAAGTAAGTGTCAAAACGGCTGTACCCCAATAATATAAAAAAGAGCCTTGAAAAAGACTCTCCAATAATTATTTACTTTTCTTAGATTTACAATTATCCGGCAGCTTATCAGACCATGGCAATAAATCTTTTAAGAATTTATGACTTGTTCCTTTGTAGTGCTTGGGAATTTCAGTCAATACATGTAATAAATAATCGTATGGCCTTAAACCATTGGTTTTTGCTGTTTCTACAATACTATAAATTATTGCACTTGCAGCAGCTCCATTAGGTGTATTGGCAAAAAGGAAGTTTTTTCTTCCGACGGCAAAGGGCTTAATAGCTCTCTCTGTTGCACTATTATCAATGGCTATGTTGCCATCCAGAAGGTAGTTTTCCAGATATTCTTTCTGATTCAGCGAGTAATTTATTGCCTTCCCAATCAATGAACTTGTGTCAACTCCACCAGCTAGTGTTTTTAACCACTCGAAATAAGCATCAAGAACAGGTTTGCTTTGTTTTAACCGTTCTTCATACCTCTCTTTAGCGGGTTTATCCTTAAGAAAGGCTTCAATTTTATATAAAAGCGCAATCCTTTTAATAGCTTGATCTGCAGTGGTTCCCTTATGCTGATTTTTAGGAAGCACTTTCAAACAGTCATGGAATTTTCTCCTGGCATGCACAAAACAGCCGGAAACAATAATCTCATCCGGTAATTTATGATAAGCTGAATAACCATCCGAGGTTAAGAAGCCGGAATAACCCTCAAGGAATTGTTTTGGATGATAACCGGAACGACTGGTCTCGTAATTAAATAAGATAACAGGTGGGGCATTACACATTTCACCGGAACGGTATACCCACATCCAACTCTGGTCAGTTGCCTTGCGCCCCTCCTCATTCAAAACTTGAATTCGTGTTTCATCTGCTTGTATAACCTTACAGGACAGCAGAAAGTTTTTTAGTTCATCATATAGTAATGAAAGGTATTCCTCACTGCAGCGAAGCATCCAATTTGACATGGTCTGTCTGGATAGATTGATGTCATATCGTTCAAACTCTGCTTCCTGGCGTGCTAGTGGTACTGCGTTTACATATTTCCCATTCATTATAGCTGCAACAAGGGAAGGAGTTGCAATACTCCCTCTTAATAATGTATCTGGCTTGTCCGCACGAATCATTCTGTCACATTTATGACAACCATAAACATATACTATATGCTCTTCCACTTCAAAGTGTGCTGGTATGAATTTAAGAAGCTTTGTACTTTCTGTGGTTACAACATGCATCTGATTGTTACATTCACATTGGCATTGCTCCTCAGATAGTTTGTGTTCTATTGTTACAACAGGGAATTTAGATAAATCATCTTCACGCTTCCCTTTTTGCTTTTTACGTTTATATGGTTTAGGAACAATTTCTTCAAATTCTGGTTCTGGCTTTGTTATATCAGCAGTAGCTTCTACCTCATTGAAGAATAAGTCTGTCTGTTCATAATATGTATCCTTTTCACTAGAAGATCCAAAACGGTAATGATTTGCCAATTTAATTTGTTCCATAAGATTATCCAGCTTTTTGTTAATTTCCTGATTCTGTTCCATCAAGACTTTACATAAAGAGATTAATTCTTTTTTGGAACAATTATTTAATTGGTGCTCTGTTAATATCGTTTTTCTATTAGATTCCATAAGAAAATTATACTATATTTT
The DNA here is from genome assembly GCA_022360435.1 of Bacillota bacterium. Classification (GTDB taxonomy): domain Bacteria; phylum Bacillota; class Desulfotomaculia; order Desulfotomaculales; family Desulfallaceae; genus BRH-c8a. The sequence continues at coordinate 846 of JAKSCU010000424.1, read as the reverse complement.
GAGCTGAACTGCTACAAAAATAATATTGTGAAAATGCCGAAAAAGACTGATATTATGCAGGATTTTCGGCATTTTGCCTATTGTATTTATTATATAATTATGCTCGGATGCCGGTCTTTAAAAGCCCCCTTTTGCTCTATGCAAAGACCATCAAAAATCCATCTGAGTTCTTTTATTGAAATTGTTTTTACTTTACACGTACTTTCCGGCCAAAGAAAATTTCCTCTATCCAACCGTTTCATAAATAGACAGAACCCGTTGCCATCCCATTGGAGCGCCTTTATGAGAGTTCTTTTACGGTTGCAAAATACAAACATACACTTTGAATATGGGTCCCGTTTAAATTGTAGTTTTACAATAGCGCTAAGTCCATGAAAACTTTTCCTCAAATCCGTAACTCCACATGCAAGGAAAACTTTTGTAGAAGCAGAGAAGTCAAGCATATGCACCAATTACCTTTAAAACACTTATTAATGTTTCTGGTTTAAATTCATCCTGGACATCAATTGAGAAATCACCATGATTGATAGTAATCACTGACTTAGGTTTTGTATCAGTAGCTTTAATCGACTCTTGCAAGGATATCCATTGTGTCTCTTGGCAGACAGATTCTTTATTAAATTTTGTAATCCAGTATTTAAGTGAGCTATAGGATACTTGCCTCTGTTCACACCAATCTCTAGCAGTAAGATTACTGACACGATATTCTTCAATGCGTCTCTTCCATAAATTACTTTTTTCTGCGCTTGACATTATTATCCCCCTAATTCTTTTGAGAATATTATCTCAGAAATATTGAAAATTAGGTAGGTACAGCCATTTTGACCCTTACGTTAGGAAAATAGT
>JAKSCU010000249.1 GCA_022360435.1 Bacillota bacterium | reverse complement strand
CGGCCAGCCTGGCGCTGTTTGGCCTGGCCGCGTTGCTGCTGCGTCGTCGTTAGTTTCAAGTTCTCCTGCATCAACCGAGGCGCGTTCGCAGAATCACCGAACGCGCCTTTTCCTTTGCGCCGCAATCCCGCGCATTTCCATTCCAACAAGCACTTTCAGATCGCAATGATCGCCAGTACAAGCGTAGGCATTGCTTACCTGTAAGGTGCGCCGGCTAGAACGTCCTCAACCCCAAACGTAGCGTTGCTTTGGAATGAATGCATGCTTGTGCCACTGCTCTGTGAGCAGTGCTTTTGAGTATAAACCCTTCACCAGCCGGCACGGCTGGCACAGCAGTGGCACACGCATGCCTCTACAAATGGATTGAGGTTGCACCAGCCGTTATGATCTTTGTTGGCTTCAGGATGGATCATTACGGGGCAATCTCGACGTATCATGGCCTGTTAAGCAGGGCGCGCATGACGAACGATTGGAAACACCAGGTCTCGGCTGAACTCGGGTCATTGGCCGAGGCGGCCGCTCGATATGCAAAATCCGGTGGCGAACTGCTGATGAATTACTTTCGCGCCGAACTGCAGGTCACGGAAAAAAGCGCCGGCAACCTCGTTTCCGAAGCGGACCTGGAATCCGAAAAATTGATCGTTTCGCAAATCCGCCACGATTATCCCAGCGACGACATCCTCTCGGAAGAAGATGAAAATCACGCCGCGCAGCAATCATCACCGTCGTTGTGGATCATCGATCCGCTCGATGGCACCAACAACTTCGCCAACGGGCTAGCTCATTTCGCGACCTCGGTGGCCTACTATCGCGAAGGGATTGCCCAATGCGGCGCGATCTACGATCCCATTCGCGATGAGTTGTTCCTCGCGGTCCGTGGAGGCGGCGCTTATCGCAATGGCCATCGGCTACACGTCTCGGCAGCCGACGCGTTGAACAAATGCCTGATCGCGACGGGCTTCTACTACGACCGAGGCGAAATCATGCGCCGCACACTGAGAACCATCGAAGCCTTCTT
>JAKSCU010000570.1 GCA_022360435.1 Bacillota bacterium | reverse complement strand
CTCCCTGCGCTGCGCGACGGTGAACCGCAGCGGTATTTCAGCCACCAGCGTGCATGTTGACGTTACCGCCGAACAGCCCGAACGGCACCTGGCCGACATCGAGAAAATAATTGACGGCAGCAGCTTGCCGGACCGGGTGAAAGACTCGAGCAAACAAGTGTTTAAAACCCTGGCCCTGGCCGAGGCCCGGGTTCATGGCACCACTCCGGAAAAGATCCATTTTCACGAAGTGGGCGCGGTTGACGCCATCATCGACGTGGTGGGCACTGTCCTGGGCCTGAACATGCTGGGGGTGGAGCGGGTGCTGATTTCACCGCTGCCCATGGGCCGGGGGTTTATCAAGTGCATGCACGGGGTCATACCGGCGCCGGCGCCGGCCACCCTGGAAATACTGGCGGATAAAAATATTTGGGTCTGCGGCTGTGGTATTGATTTGGAACTGGTTACGCCCACCGGGGCCGCCATAGCCGCGACCCTGGGTCGGGGCTGCCAATCATGGCCCGACATGCTGGTCAAGGGCGTGGGTTACGGAGCCGGCCAAAGGGAATATCTCAAACCCAACCTGCTGCGCTTGATTATAGGGGAGGGTAAAGAATAACGGTGGCTATTTTACCCCTGTCCGCCGCGACGGAAGACCCTCGGGACCGGTTGCAAAAAATACTGGCGGGTTACAAAAATGCCGTGCTAGCCTTTTCAGGCGGCGTGGACAGCGCGCTGCTGCTGGACGCGGCCGCCAAAACCATGGGCCGGAACAATGTGCTGGCCGTTACCGTGGAATCGGCCATCAATCCGCCCGGGGAAGTGGAAGAGGCCCGGCGCCTGGCTAAAAGCGCCGGTGTCGAACACATGGTTGTCGCCATGAACCCTATGCTGGACGAAGCATTTGTGTCCAACCCGCCGCTGCGCTGCTATCACTGCAAAAGAAAAATCATGGGTCTGATGCTGGATATAGCCCGGGACCGGGGCGTGGAACATTTGCTGGACGGGGCCAACGCCGACGACACCGGCGACTACCGGCCCGGCATGCGGGCGGCCCGGGAAATGGGGGTTAAAAGCCCCCTGCTGGAGGCCGGGCTGACCAAGCAGGATATCCGGGCACTGTCCCGGCGGCTGGGGCTCCCCACGGCCGACAAGCCGTCCGCGGCCTGCCTGGCGTCAAGGTTCCCCTATGGCACGCGCATTACCGCCCGGGCCTTGGAAATGGTGGCTGCCGCCGAAGTGTTCTTGGCCCGCAAGGGCTTTGCCCAGGTGCGGGTGCGATACCACGGTCACCTGGCCCGGATTGAGGTGCCGACGGAAGAAGTGCCGGCTTTGCTCGTTGATTCCGACGCCATTTCGGGCAGGCTTAAAAAACTGGGTTTTATCTATGTCACCATCGATTTGCAGGGTTACCGCACCGGCAGCATGAACGAAACGATACCGGACGCCAAAGTCAATAATGAAAGCCGGTAATAAAAATTTAGCCATTATCAATCTATTATTTTAAAAGCAGCTGTTTTTATCGTGGTATAATATTCAGGGCGGCATACAAACCGGCGAGCCCGTCCAAACCGCCTCAAAACCGGCGATACATATACTGGAGATGACACGCATGGCAAAGGAAAAGCTGATCGTGGCTTTGGATGTTGATAATCAAAACCGGGCCTTGGATTTGGTGAACGAGCTCCGCGGGCAAGTGCTTTTTTTCAAAGTGGGCCTGGAGCTTTTTTATTCCACCGGCCCGGGTATCATCAAAGAAATCACCAAAACAGGCGCCAAGGTGTTCCTGGACCTGAAACTGCATGATATACCCAATACCGTCGGCCGGGCCGCCGGGGTGCTAGCGCGCTACGGCGCCTCCATCATCAACGTGCACGCCGCGGGAGGCGGCGACATGATGAAAGCAGCCCGGGAGTCCGCCGCCGCGGAAGCGCAAAAACACGGTTTATCCATGCCCATGGTGGTGGCGGTTACCGTGCTCACCAGCATAGACCGGCACGCCTTTAACCGGGAGCTGGGCCTGTCCGGAGATATTGCCCACCGAGTGCAAACCTGGGCGTTGCTGGCCAAGGAATCCGGTCTGGACGGGGTTGTTTGTTCGCCACGGGAAATTACCTTGGTACGCCAAGCCTGCGGGCCCGGTTTTAAAATAATTACGCCGGGCATCAGGCCGGCGGGCTTTGAGCGCGGTGACCAGCGCCGGGTAATGACTCCGGCCGAAGCTGTCCGGGCGGGGGCCAGCCACATTGTGGTGGGCCGCCCGGTAACCGACGCCCGGGACCCGGCAGCGGCCGCCGTCGCCATAGCCGATGATATAAAAAGCGTTGCTGTTGCGGAATAAATATTGGGAGGGGTGCTGGCAGTGCAGCTTAATCATATCAAAGACAATATTTATTACATAAGCGCGCCGGTTAATATGGGCATAATTGTCAACGAACGGGGAGAAGCGTTGCTGGTGGACACCGGTATAGACGACAGCGTGTCCCGCAAGGTGCGCCGGATGTTGGAAGAAAAGGGTTTTACCCTGAAGGGAATCATTATTACCCACGCCCACGCCGACCACTGCGGCGGGGCGCCTTACCTGGTTAAAAGCACCGGGGCGAGGGTTTACGCCACGGGCATTGAGAAAACCGTGTTGGAATACCCGGTATGGGAACCTGTGTATCTCTTTGGAGGGGCCTATCCGCCGCAGCCTTTGCGGAACAAGTTTTTTCTCGCTCCCGGAGTGGTTGTTGACCAAGAATTGGAACCCGGCGTACATAATGTGGCCGGCAGCGAGGTGGAAATCGTGGACCTGGCGGGGCACACCCTTGGGCAGGTCGGCGTTGCCGCCGGCGGAGTGCTCTTTTGCGCCGATGCGATAATCGGGCAGGATATTTTGAGCAAGCACGGCATACCTCTCAACACAAACATTCACCGGTCCCTGGAGACATTTGCGCTGCTGGAGGAACGCCGGGAAAGCCATTTCCTGCCGGCCCACGGCGCCCTGCTGGAAGATATTAAAATGGTCACGGCGGCAAACCGCCGCCGTGTTGAAGACACCATCGACCATCTGCTGTCTCTGATGAGCATCCGGCGCACCGCCGAGGAAATACTGGCCGCGGCTTGCGCCAAGTTTGGCGTACACATCGGCAACCCGGGCCAATACTACCTGATGCACCTGACAGTGCTGGCTTACCTGAGCTTCCTGCTGGATAAAAAGTTGATAACACCGACTTACCGGGACAACAGGCAGTATTTTTCCCTTACCAGCGCCGGGTAAATATAACCCGCCAACTGCTAATGTTTCACTTGAATGCCGCCCATAATGGCGGTGCCGCGAATAATTATTTTTTTGTCCGCTCCCGGAACACCGCTTTGCTCGACTTTTTTTCTGCCGATTAGGCCGCCGCTTTCTTCGCCAATAAATTCAACATCGCCCAGCAAAGCGGTTCCTTCGCATTCCAAGGCGATATTATTCGGCACTCGTACTTCAATGCCACCCATTATAGCTGTTAAATTAAGCTCAATGGGCCGGTCGGGAATATCCGCCATCGTGAGGTCTATGTCGGCCCCGCCCATTAAGGCCAAGAAATTTCCGCTTTCCAGCTTCCAGCCCCTTTTTTTGAGTTCAAGGCTGCCCAGGATCGCATAATTATTGACGCCCATCGTATTAAGAGGCCCCCTGAGCAACGCCCAACCGACGAAGATTATAAATAACGGCAATATAATCTTCCAGATAACCGAAAAATCAAATTCATACAACCCCACGTTACGGCCAAGTATCAACGCACCCAGGCCCAGCAGGAGCAAACCGCTGACAATGCTGCTAAAACCGCTTTTCGCATAACGCCTGAAATGATCAGCGCCCCATAATATAATAAACACCGGCCAGTAGGTGCCGATAAGGCTGCCTATGCTTACGTCCAGCAGGCCGAGGTTTATCAGCAGCCAGAGCAATCCGAAAGCGATAACTCCTATACCCAATAATTTCAGTCGCATAACTCAACCACCCCTTTGCCTTTAAATTCGCCTTTATTGGCTTTCCCACCGGTGAGCCAGGCCCACCAATTGGTTCACGTCGTCATAACCATTTTGCCGCATGTAGGTCTCTATGCCTTCGATAACTTCAACGGTGGCCCGCGGGTTCACGAAGTTGGCGGTGCCCACGGCCACGGCGGTGGCCCCGGCCAGGATAAATTCCAGAGCGTCCCTGGCGTCCATAATTCCACCCATGCCCATTATGGGCAGCTTTACGGCCCTATATACCTGCCAGACCATGCGTACCGCCACCGGCCTGACCGCCGGGCCGCTCAGTCCCCCGGTGACGTTGCCCAAAAGGGGCCGGCGTTTTTCCACGTCGATGACCATGCCCAGCAGCGTGTTGATCAATGACAATGCGTCGGCTCCGGCGCCGGCCACCGCTTCGGCCACCGCGGTTATGTCCGTGACGTTGGGGGACAGTTTGACGATCACCGGCATTCCGGTGACCGACTTGACGGCCCGGGTCACTTCCGCCGCCGCCCGGGGATCGCTGCCGAACTGGATGCCTCCCTTTTTTACGTTGGGGCAGGAAATATTTATTTCCAAGCCGGCCACTCCGGGCACCCGGTCCAGCTTGCGCGCCACCGAGGCATAGTCTTCGACGGTGTCGCCGGCGATATTAACGATCACCGGCACGCCCAGTTCGGCCAGCCCGGGCATTATATCCCCGGCCACCCGGTCCGCCCCGGGGTTTTGCAGGCCGATGGCATTAAGCATGCCCGAGGGTGTTTCAGCGACGCGCGGCGTGGGGTTTCCCCGGCGGGGCGCGGGGGTGGTGCCTTTGATTGTTATGGCCCCCAGCCTTTGCAACGGCACATAGGGCCGGTACTCAAACCCGAATCCGAAGGTGCCCGACGCCGTGGCAACGGGGTTTTTCATTTGAATGCCGCCCAGGTTGACTGCGGTTTTCATCACCAGGCCACCTCCGCCGCGCTGAATACCGGGCCGTCCACACAGACCCGCTGGTGGAGCTCGGAACCGCCCGCCGGCCGGACCCGGCAGACGCAGGAGAGGCAGGCTCCCACTCCGCAGGCCATGCGCTCTTCCAGCGATACTTCCCCCGGCGTCCCGGCCCGTTCCAGCAGCGTGCAAACCGTCCGCAGCATGGGCGCCGGGCCGCAGGCATACACAAAATCCGTCTTATGCCGCAATTCCTCCGCCAGCAGATACGTGACCAATCCCGGAAAACCGGCCGAACCGTCGTCGGTGGCAATTTGCACCCCGAAGCCCAGCGCTACCGCCTGTTCCACCGTCAGCAGCAGGGCGGCCCTTGCGGCGCCCAGCAACACTTTCACCCTGGGAGCCGCTTCGGTTGCGGCAAGCTCCTGCAACAGGAAGAACAACGGGGCGGCGCCGATGCCGCCGCCCGCCACTATAATGGAACCGGGTTGGTCCCGGCCCCCGCTACTTTCGGCAAGCGTTGGGTTTTTATCTTTATGCCGAGCCTGATTCAACGTGAACCCATGGCCCAAAGGTCCCATTATATCAAGCAGGCCGTCTTGTTTTTGGGCCAACAGGGCCGTCCCCCGTCCCGCCACCTGAAACATGATCCGCACCAGACCCGCGTTCCGGTTAACGGCATGAATGCTGATGGGGCGGCGAAGCAAATGTACACCGGGTTCCCCGCAGCGAATATGTAAAAATTGCCCCGGTCGCGCCCCGGCGGCAACCTCGGGGCTAAAAAGCTCAATCATATAAACACCCGACGCCGGGCTGGAATGACCGGTTATTTCCGCTTGCATCAATTGAGACATTCTAATTCGCACCTCCAAAAAAAAGACAGTGGTCGGCTCTTTGTCCTACTTGTCCTATTTCTGTTTTAAATCAAACCTCGGGGAAAAAATGTTACTGTCATTATTTTATAATAATACAAGGGGGATTTCTACCCGGCGCCTCAGTGATACACGCAAAATTAATATTATTTTGGTTGACATTTAACAACGGTCTGGTATAGTGATATGCAAAAGGAGGTATGTTTGATGACGGACCGGGAACACGCGGTAAACGCCCTCTCGGAAATGGTCCGGTGCAACACCCAAAAAGCCGACCAGTGCCGGGAACTGCAAGAATGGTTCAAGAATTTGAACCGGGACCTGATGAAAGCGGTGGAAACCCTCAAAAAGGGCGCTTGAAACAGGTCTTTTTCATTTCCAAACAATCACCTCCGCGCCAAACCGGCATATAATAAACCGGTTTTAACATCGCCGCATTTTTTTGCATGTTATATGCCGATAAATATAGCCAATGCCGCCAATATGGCAAGTTAAATTGCCCCGTTGTAAAAAAGCGCACTCGTTAAGTTCCCGCTGCGTGCGCTTTTTAATACTCTTATCCTTGAATCCGGCCATAAATATGGCCGGGTATACTTTCCTAAGAGTATGAAAAAACCCGGGCCAACGGCCCGGTTCAAATAAGCCCCGGACGGTTCGCAACCGTCCGGGGCTTTTCTTTAGTTAAGATACTCCTGTAGGGGAATCAGCGTTACGTCCGAACCTTCCTGAAAATCGGTGAGCACTTCCAAAATAGCCCGGGTGGTATCCAGGGAAGTCAGGCAGGGCACCGCCAGTTCCACGGTGGCGCGCCTGATGGCAAAGCCGTCCCGTTCAGGCTGCTTGCCCTTGGTCAGGGTGTTCACCACCAGGTGAATGTCACCCCGGCGCAGCAGATCGGCAATGTGCGGCGAGCCCTCCCGCACTTTGTTCACCCGCCGCACCGCAACGCCGTGCCCCTCCAGGTAGCGGGCGGTGCCGGCGGTGGCCAGGATGTTGTAGCCCAACCCGGCAAACCCTTTTACTATGGGCAGCGCTTCCTCCTTGTCCTTGTCGGCCACGGTGAACAGGATGCTGCCCTGGCGCGGGAACTCCACCCCGGAAGCCAACAGCGCCTTGTACAGCGCCACCGGGTAACTGGCGTCCACTCCCAGCACTTCGCCGGTGGATTTCATTTCCGGCCCCAGGGAGACGTCCACTTGCAGCAGCTTGGCGAAGCTGAACACCGGCGCTTTCACGCCCACCAGTTTCGTTTCCGGGTACAGCCCGCCCTGATACCCCATATCCTTGAGTTTGCGGCCCATGATAATTTTGGTGGCCAGGTTGACCATGGGCACGCCGGTGATTTTGCTCATATAGGGCACGGTGCGGCTGGCCCGGGGATTTACCTCCAACACGTAAACATGCCCGTTGTACAGCACGTACTGGATATTAATCATCCCTCGCACGTTCATGGCCAGGGCCAGCCTGGTGGTGTAATCCACAATTTGTTCCCGGGCGTAGCGATCCAAATGGTTGGCCGGGTAAACCGCGATACTGTCGCCGGAGTGCACGCCGGCCCGCTCCACGTGCTTCATGATACCCGGTATCAGAACCGTTTCGCCGTCGGCTATGGCGTCCACTTCTATTTCATCGCCCAGGAAGTATTTGTCAACCAACACCGGGTGTTCGGGGGTCACTTTTACGGCGCTTTCCATGTAGCTTGTCAAATCGTCCACATTATAAACAATTTCCATGGCCCGGCCGCCCAGCACGTAGGAAGGCCGCACCAACACCGGGTAACCGATGCGGTCGGCTATCTCCACAGCCTCGGACACTGAAAAGGCGGTATCTCCCGGCGGCCCGGGGATGTCCAGTTCGCCCAGCATTACATAGAACCGCTCGCGATCCTCGGCCCGGTCGATATCGTCCAGGGAGGTGCCCAGAATTTCAAACCCGGCCCGGTGGATGTGGGCCGCCAGATTAATGGGCGTCTGGCCGCCGAATTGCACGATCACGCCTGCGGGCTTTTCTTTTTCCAAAATATTCAACACGTCCCCGGGCAGCAGCGGTTCAAAGTACAGCCGGTCGGCGGTGTCGAAATCGGTGCTGACGGTCTCGGGGTTGTTGTTGATGATGATGGACTCAAACTCCATTTCCTTCAACGCCCACACCGAGTGCACCGAGCAGTAGTCAAACTCAATGCCCTGACCGATGCGGATGGGCCCGCCGCCCAACACCACCACCTTGCGCCGGTCCGTGGTCGACGCCTCGTCCTCTTGTTCGTAGGTGGAGTAGTAGTAGGGCGTTTGGGCCTCGAATTCGGCGGCGCATGTGTCCACCATTTTATAAACCGGCAAGACGCCCTGTTCCTTGCGCAGCGCCCTGACGGCGTCGGTTGTCAGCCCGGTAACCCGACCCAGGTAGGCGTCGGCCATGCCCATCTGCTTGCAGCGACGAAAAGTCTCGGGGGTCAGGGCCGCCGGACCTTCACGACGCAGTTTATGCTCAATGTCTATAACGTTCTTGATTTTGCGGATGAAGAACCGGTCCATTTGGGTGAGGTTGAAAATGTGCTCTTCCAGCACGCCCCGCCTCAGCGCCTCGGCCACCACAAACAGCCGCTCGTCGTTGGCTGTGACCAGCTTTTCCTCAATTTCCCCGTCGGTCATTTTGCCCAACCCCGGGTAAATAAGGCCGGGTACGCCGATTTCCAGAGAGCGGATAGCTTTTAAAGGCGCCCCTTCAAAAGTGCGGTCGATGGCCATCACCTCGCCGGTAGCCTTCATCTGGGTGCCCAGTGTCCGGTCGGCCAGGGCGAATTTGTCGAAGGGCCAACGGGGAAACTTAATTACCGCGTAGTCGATGGAGGGCTCAAAGCAAGCATAGGTTTTACCCGTCACCGCGTTTTTGATCTCGTCCAGGTTCAGGCCGATGGCTATTTTACTGGCCACCTTGGCGATGGGGTAACCGGTGGCCTTGGAGGCCAGGGCCGACGACCGGGACACCCGCGGGTTGACCTCAATGACGTAGTACCGGTAACTGTGGGGGTCCAGAGCGAACTGGATATTGCAGCCGCCCTCCACGCCCAGCGCCCGGATAATCTTCAGGGCGGCGGTGCGCAGCATCTGGTAATCCTTGTCGCTAAGGGTCTGGGTGGGAGCCACCACGATACTGTCCCCGGTGTGGATACCCATGGGGTCCAGGTTCTCCATGCTGCAAATGGTGATGCAGTTGTCGGCCCCGTCCCGCATAACCTCTATCTCCAGTTCCTTCCACCCCACCACGCTGCGCTCAACAAGCGCCTGGTGGATAATGCTGGCTTTCAGCCCCCGGGTGCAGGTGTCGACCAGTTCGTCCATGTTATACACCATGCCGCCGCCGGTGCCGCCCAGGGTGTAGGCCGGCCGCACCACCAGCGGGAAGCCGATCCGCCCGGCAAACGCCACAGCTTCGTCCAGCGAAGACACAATGGCGCTTTCGGGTACCGGCTCGTTGATTTGTTCCATGGTGTTCTTGAACTGTTCCCGGTTCTCGGCCCGCTTGATGGTGTCCAGGGAAGTGCCCAGCAGTTCAACGTTGTACTTGTCCAGCACTCCGGCTTCGGCCAGTTGCAGGGCCATGTTCAGACCCACCTGGCCGCCCAGGGAGGGCAGAAAACCGTCGGGACGTTCTTTGGCAATAACCCGGGTGACAAACTCCGGGGTAATGGGTTCAATGTAAATACGGTCGGCCATGTTGGCGTCGGTCATGATGGTGGCCGGGTTGCTGTTAATCAGCACCACTTCCAGGCCTTCCTCCCGCAGCGCCCGGCAGGCCTGGGTGCCGGCGTAGTCAAACTCGGCCGCCTGGCCGATGATAATGGGCCCCGAGCCCACCACCAGCACTTTCTTCAGTCCTTCTTTAATCGGCATTTTGTTTATTGTCCCTCCCCGCGCATCATGTCCATAAACTGTTCAAATATATAGTCGGAATCGTGCGGCCCCGGCGAGGCTTCGGGGTGATACTGCACCCCGAACACCGGCAACTTTTTGTGCCGGATGCCTTCCACGGTGTTGTCGTTCAAGTTGACGTGGGAAACCTCCACGTCCAATCCGGCCAGGGACTCTTCGTCCACACTGTAACCATGGTTGTGGGAGGTAATATAAACCCGTCCGGTGCGCATATCCTTCACCGGGTGGTTGGCTCCCCGATGTCCGAATTTCATCTTGTAGGTTTTGCCGCCCAGAGCCAGGCACAGGACCTGGTGCCCCAGGCAGATGCCGAACAGGGGTATTTTGCCGGTTAATTCACTGGCTGTCCCAACGGCGGCGGAAACGTCCACCGGGTCGCCGGGTCCGTTGGACAGCAGCACGCCGTCCGGCGACAGGGCGGTGATTTCTCCGGCGGTGGCGGTGGGTGGCACCACGATGACTGCGCAATCTTTCTCACGCAGCTTGCGGATGATGTTTTGCTTGACGCCCAAATCCACCACAACCACCCGGGGACCGTCACCCGCCAGGGTATACGCTTCACTTGTGGCCACCTCGCCCACCAGGTTCTGGCCGCTCAAATGAGGGCTGGTGCGGGCCTTTTCCACCAATTCTTCGGTGTCTACTTCCCCGGTGGCGATATATCCCCGCATGGCGCCGTAACTGCGCAGGTGCTTGGTAATCGCCCTGGTGTCCACCCCACTGATACCCGGAACGCCTTCCCGGGCCAGGAAATCGCCCATCGTGTAAGCGGCCCGCCAGTTACTGGGGTAATCGCAGACCTCCCGGACCACGAATCCGCGCGCGAAAGAGCGCCTGGATTCGTAATCCTGACGGTTTACACCATAATTGCCAATCAACGGGTAAGTCATCACCACAATTTGACCCGCGTAGGAGGGATCGGTAAGCACTTCCTGGTAACCGGTCATGCCGGTGTTGAACACCACCTCGCCCCATTGTCCGGCAGCGGCGCCAAAGGATTGGCCGGTGAACACCTTGCCGTCTTCAAGAGCCAAAACAGCTTTCACGTTTGTATACACCTCCGCAGTTTAATCTTGACTGTTTGATATAAGTGTTCGTCGAAACCCGGGTGTTTACTTATGGGATTGTTTTGGGGAAGGTTTCATCGTATCCCCTCGGGCTTTGGCCGTGCTTCAAAGGCGCCGGAACCGCCCCCATGTCTCACTTGTCCCGGACCCGCCCTGGCCGGAGCCTAACTCCGTCGGTACTTGATTTCTCCCGCCACAACGGTGAGCGCCGGCAGGCCTTGCAGCCGGCGACCGGCGAAGGGCATGTTTTTGCTTTTACCGGCGAACCCGGCCGGGTCCACCGTTTCTTCCAGGCGGGGATCAATAACGGTAATGTCCGCCGGCGCGCCCACCGCCATGGTGCCGCCGCTTACGCCAAGAATGCCGGCGGGATTGCGTGAAAGCTTCTCCACCGCCTGCAACGGGGTAAGGACGCCTTTTTGCACCAACTCGGTCCATACCAGCCCCACCGCTGTTTCCAGGCCCACCAGTCCAAAAGGGGCCAGGTCGAATTCCACGTTTTTCTCGTCAAAGGAATGGGGCGCGTGGTCGGTGGCAATGACATCGATGGTGCCGTCCGCCAGCCCTTCCCGCACCGCTTGCACATCCGACTCCCCGCGCAGGGGCGGGTTGACTTTGGTGTTTGTGTCATATTCAGCCACCGCCAGGTCCGACAGGGTGAAGTGATGCGGCGCAACCTCGGCCGTTACCGGCACCCCCCGCTTCTTGGCCTCACGCACCAAGGCCACCGAGCCGGCGGTGCTAACGTGGGCAATATGCAGCGGACAGCCGGTTTCCGCCGCCAGTATAATGTCCCGGCCGACCATCACTTCCTCCGCCGCTGCAGGAATACCTTTTAGCCCCAGCACCGTCGAGTAATAGCCCTCGTGCATCACGCCGCCCCCGGCAATGTCCTTGTCTTCACAGTGGGAAATAATTGCCGCGCCCAGCATTTTACAATACTGCATGGCGCGCCTCATCAGCCCGGCATCCATTACCGGCTGACCGTCATCGGAAAAGGCCGCCGCACCGGCTTCCCGCATGTCCGCCAGTTCGGCCAACTCTTTACCCCGGCTGCCCCGGGTGATGGCGCCCACCGGGTAAACTCGGACCGCGCCTTCTTCCAGCGCCTTTTTGCCTATATATTCAACCACCGTCCGGTTGTCGGTGACCGGCTCGGTGTTGGGCATACAGGCTACGCCGGTGAACCCGCCTCGGGCCGCCGCGGCGGTGCCGGTGGCAATGGTTTCCTTGTACTCGTAACCGGGCTCCCGCAGGTGCACATGCATATCCACCAGCCCGGGCGCCACCAGCAACCCGGCGGCCTCAACAACCACGGTTTCCCCGTCGGCCTCAAAGGGCGCGGAGAACAGCCCGTCCCGGACATATATATCTTCAATGCCGTCCCGCCGCCCGGCCGGGTCCAAAACCCTGCCGTTTTTAATGATCAGTTTCACTTTGGGCACCTCCCCCGGTCATCAGGTACAACAGGGCCATGCGCACCGCCACCCCGTTGGTTACCTGCTCCTGGATGGCGGCCTGCGGACAGCCGGCCAACTCCTCGGTGATTTCCACCCCGCGGTTCATGGGTCCGGGGTGCAGCACCAGGGCATCCCTGCCGGCCAATTCCAGCCTGCGCCGGTTCAGCCCGTAAAGCCGCGAGTATTCCCGCAGGCCGGGAAACAACCCTTGCTGCTGGCGCTCCCTTTGAATGCGCAGCATAACAATCACGTCCACTCCCGCCAAGGCTTCATCCATGCGGTAAAACACCCGCGCCCCGGTTTTTTCCATCCCGGGGGGCATAAGGGTGGGCGGGCCGCAAAGCCGCACTTCGGCGCCCAATTTGGTAAATCCCCAGATATTCGAACGCGCCACCCGGCTGTGCAAAATATCTCCGACAATGGCCACCCGCAACCCTTCGATCAGGCCCTTCCTTTCCCGGACAGTAAACATGTCCAGCAGCGCCTGGGTCGGGTGTTCGTGCGCCCCGTCGCCGGCATTGATTACCGCCGCCTTTACCCGCCGGGACAACAGGCCGGGCGCGCCGGCCATGGGATGCCGCAGCACGATCACGTCGGCCCCCAGCGACTGCAGCGTGCAACCGGTGTCGTACAGGCTTTCCCCTTTGGACACGCTGCTGGACGAACCCGACATGTTGACGCTGTCGGCGCTCAGGTACTTAGCCGCCAGTTCAAAGGAGCCGCGGGTCCTGGTGCTGTTCTCGTAAAAAAGGTTCACCACCGTTTTGCCCCGCAGCGTCGGTACTTTTTTGATGGGACGCTTCATTATTTCCTTCATGGGCACGGCGGTGTCCAGCAGAAAATTGATTTCTTGGGCGGACAGCTCCCGGATGCCCAGCAAATCCTTGTGTTTAAACAATTCGCGCCAACCCCCAACAATAAATATGACCTCCCGGGTTACGAAAACCCATCGGAGGCCGGCAGGGCGGTATATTCCTGGCCCTCCCTTGCCGGCCTCACGGGACCGTTTAAAAGGATGCGCCACCTGGTTTATGTTTTTTCCATGATTAGCACTTCGTCGCTTCCGTCTGTTTCCGTAAACCGCACCGCCACTTCTTCCCGGCGGGAGGTAGGAACGTTTTTACCCACGTAATCCGCCCGGATGGGCAATTCACGGTGTCCCCGATCCACCAGGGCGGCCAGTTGAATGTATTGGGGACGCCCCAGGTCAATTATCGCGTCCAGGGCGGCCCGGATGGTGCGACCGGTAAAAAGCACGTCGTCCACCAGCACCACCCGTTTGCCGTCAACGGAAAAACCGACCTCGGTCTGTCGTACAACGGGCTGATGGCCAAGTGTGGTCAGGTCGTCCCGGTACAAAGTAATGTCCAGCATTCCCACCGGCACTTCGCTGCCCTCAATGTCCCTGATCTTTTCGGCCAACCGTCCGGCCAGCGGCACTCCGCGCCTGCGGATTCCTATAAGCACAAGGTTGTCCGTCCCTTTGTTGCGCTCAATTATCTCGTGGGCAATGCGGGTTATCACCCGCCTGATACCGTCGCCGTCCATAATGCGCGCCTTTTGTTTCCATTCCGCCACGACCGCGCCCCCTCGTTCGCCAAATAGGCATGTAAAAAACCTGTCTTACCGGTAAGCAGGCATAGACAGGCACGTGTAACCAAAGGTTTCACCGCTATGATTCCTTACCGGCCTCACGGGACCGATTTCAAGGTATATTTCATTGATTAATACTATCAAAAAACAGGCCTTATCGTCAACCATAAAAACAAGGGTCAGGCGACTTTTT
The DNA here is from genome assembly GCA_022360435.1 of Bacillota bacterium. Taxonomy (GTDB): domain Bacteria; phylum Bacillota; class Desulfotomaculia; order Desulfotomaculales; family Desulfallaceae; genus BRH-c8a. The sequence continues at coordinate 356 of JAKSCU010000570.1, read as the reverse complement.
AAAAACATTACGGACATTTCTCGACACAAAAGGCGCGCCCCTTCTGTGTTATGGTGCTATGGTCCTATTATAATATGAAATTAGTCAGATTGACAATTTTCTGCAATAAGTTACATTTATAGTAACCAATCGATTCGATTTGCCGGCCAAGAGCGTGTTCCCGCCAAATTCAAACTGGGGGGTATATGTCATTAACAAGACGGTACGCAGCAAAATCCTGGCCATGGTGGAACAATACGGGCAGGAAAAGGTTATCAAAGCGATTAAAGCAGTGGCAGGCAATGATAAAATGCAAGCTTTAGGGGCTTGCCGGAATGTCGCTGTTGGCAAATCAATTTATCAGAACGAAAAAAGTG
>JAKSCU010000569.1 GCA_022360435.1 Bacillota bacterium | reverse complement strand
GTACATGTACATCATATATAAATGATGCTAAAATGTCAACATAGAAAATCCCATTTTATAACTATGAAAGTGAGGGGGAAAAAATGAAAAAAGTATTGACATTAGCTTTAGCGTTGGCCATGGTTTTAAGTCTTTTTGGCTGCAGCGGAGGTTCTGACCGAAATCAACCGGATAAAAGTCCTTCTTCGGAAACTAAAAAAGAGGAGGTGCAAAAAAAAGAGGCTGTAAAACTGCGTTTGACGTGGCTTGGCGATGACATGAACAAAGAAAAGCTTGATAGAAGTTTAAAACCGTTTGTAGACGAAACCGGTATGGAAGTTGAAACTGTTTACATCCCTGGAACATGGGAAGAATATTTCACAAAAATCCAAACCATGGTAGCCGGTGGCGAAGTTGTGGACAATGCTTATATTGCAATCGAAGGTTTTGAAATGTTCAGACATATGGGCCTTGCCCAATCTGTGGACAGGTTTGTCGAAAAAAGTGAGAAGAACAAGGAAAAGGTGGAAGAACTGTTTTCTGACGTTCCCAAAGGCGTTGCAGCGCCTTTTACCATGAACGGTGAACTGTTTGGATTTCCAACAAGCTATAACAACGTGGTGATGCATTTTAATACAAAGCTCCTGGAAGAGGCAGGGGTTGAACTTCCACAGGCGGACTGGGGTATGGAAGAATTTTTGGAAATATGTGAAAAACTGACCAAAGAGCTTGACGGGGTAAAGCAATACGCGCTTTCCATTCCCGACGGGAATTTTATGATAGAAGCGTGGCTCAGAAACAACGGAGCGGATTTTATGACCAGTGATTTTACAAAGAGTACAATCAACTCTCCTGAGTCAATAGAAATATTTCAATTGTTCCAGGACCTGGTGCATAAATACGGATATGCACCCATCCCGGAGCCAAATGTTGAGACTATCCAACAGCTGGTAGATGGAAAAACAGCCATGGGAAGCTGGGGCAGGTGGCCTATGGATGAATATGAAACCAATGAGTTTAAAGATGTCGCATTACAGTATCTTCCATCGTTTAAGGAAAACAGGATTCAGTTTGGCGTTGACGGTATATTTGTAACTTCTAAAACGGAGCATTACGATGAGGCCTGTGAGCTGGCTCTTTATATAGCATC
>JAKSCU010000567.1 GCA_022360435.1 Bacillota bacterium | reverse complement strand
GTAATGTAACCGAATTTTTCGGTGATTTCCACCCCCAGGGCGTGCAAACCTTTCATATGCAGGTTCATGGGCCTACTGCCTATATTGCAGCCGCCGGGGTAAGATATGCGCGCCTGCCGGAACCGGCTGATCAAGGGACCCAGCACCAGATTGGAGGCCCGCATGCGCCGCATCAGATCCTCGTTCACGTCCTGGCAGTTGATGTTGCTGGCGTTGACATGCATGACATCCTTCTCCCAAACGACATCGGCGCCCAGATGGACCATCACATCGCGCATCACCGCCACATCGCGCAGGCGGGGGATGCCTTTGATGGTACAAGCGCCGTCCAGCAGCAGGCTGGCCGCCATAATGGGCAGCGAGGCGTTCTTCGAGCCGCTAACCCGCACGGTGCCCTGGAGACGGTTTCCGCCCATGATCATAAACCTTTGCAATTGTCATCACCTCCGCTAAAACTCTCCCAGCCTCTGCACCTCCATTAATAGTTTTAAACCGCATCTTTCCTGCACCTGACGCCGGACCATTTCCACCAGTTGCATCACGTCGCCGGCGGTGCCGCCGCCCAGGTTGACGAAAAAATTGGCGTGACGCGGCGAAACCTGGATGGCCCCCACCCGCATTTCCTTACAGCCCGCCTGTTCAATCAACCGGCCGGCCGAATCACCCGGCGGGTTTTTAAATACGCTGCCCGCGTTGGGCAGTTCCAGCGGCTGGGTGCTGCGTCGCCGGGACTGGTATTCCTCCATCCTGCTCTTTATCTTTTCTTTGGCGCCGGGCACGCCGCTGAAAAGCGCCCCGGTGATAATTACCTTGCGGCAGGAAAGACAGCTTTTACGATAGGTGAAATCCAGTTGGGTTTTAGTAAAAACCAGTTCATCACCGGCAAGGTCCAGGGCATCCACCCGGCTAACCCGCTCTCCCATGGAGCATCCGTTGGCACCTGCGTTCATAAGCAACGCGCCTCCCACGGTGCCGGGTATGCCGGCCAGAAACTCGAACCCGGCCAGCTCGGCCCGCAGTGCCCGGTTGGCCAGGCGGGGCAGCGGCACGCCGGCCCCGGCATAAACGGCGCCTGCCCGCACATCCAACTCGCCCAATCCCGGGCCGAGTTTGAGCACCAGACCCCGGATACCTTTATCGGACACCAGCAGGTTGGTGCCGTTGCCGACCACGGCAACCGGCAGTCCATGGCGGCGGGCGTAAGCCAAAGCCAGGCGCAGATCATCTCGGTCCGCCGGTTCGAGCAGACAATCCGCCGGGCCGCCTATGCGCCAACTGGTATGCTTGCTCATGGGTTCGGCCAAAACCATCCGGCCCTTGATGAATTGTTTCAAACCGTTATAAACGCCATCACCCGTCAACGGTTAACTCTCCTTTAACCGTTCCAGCAGCGCCGGACCGGTTTTCCATACGTCTCCCGCGCCCATGGTCAGAACCAGGTCGCCTGGCCGCAGGTTGGCGGCCAAATAATCCACCGTTTGCTCCCGGGAACCGAGATACAAGGGACGCTCACCGTCATGCGCCGCCACGGCGTCCACGATCAGGCGCGCGGATACCCCGTTTACCGGGTTCTCGCCGGCGCCGTATATATCGTTAATGATTAACAAATCGCAATTCCCGAAACAGGCCCCGAAACGATGGTGCAAAAGAGAGGTTCTCGAGTAACGATGCGGTTGGAAAACGGCGATAACGCGACCGGCATGAAATTGCCGGGCGGCCTGCAGGGTGGCGGCAATTTCGGTGGGATGGTGCGCGTAATCGTCCACCACCGTGACGCCGCCGGCGCTGCCGATTATCTGGTACCGCCGGCCGGTGCCCTTGAATTGGCGCAGCGCCCGCGCCATCTCGGGGAATGAGAGGCCGATAAACCGGCCCGCGGCCACCACCGCCAGCGCGTTGGCCAGATTGTGCCTGCCGGGTACCGCCAGTTCCAGCCGGCCCAGGTGCTGTCCACGGTAAAACACTTCCCCGCCGGAACAGTTGTTGGCAAGCCCGATGTCGCTCATAACGTAATCTGCTTCCGGGTGATTCAAGGCGTAGGAAAGCACCCCGGCGCGGCACCCCGGCGCCACCGCCCTGACGTCGGCGTCGTCAAAGCAAAGCACCGCGGCTCCGCCCGGATCTACCCGGCCCAGGAATTGCCGGAACGCATGAACAATTTGTTCCACCGAACCGTAGTGGTCCAGGTGATCGTCCTCAATGTTGGTCACTACCGCCAGGTAAGGGTTCAATTTGAGAAAGGACTTGTCGCTTTCATCGGCTTCGGCCACCAGGTATTCACCCCTGCCGAGCTTGGCGTTGCCGCCTATATCGGTCAATTCACCTCCGATAAGTATGGTGGGTTCCAGGCGGCATTTTTCCAGGACCAACGCAAGCATGGCGGTGGTGGTGGTTTTCCCATGGGCGCCGGCCACGGCCAGACCTTTTTGCCGGTTCATCAGCAGGCCCAAAAGGTCCGCCCGGTGGATTACCGGCACGCCCTTCTCTCCGGCCTCCAGCAGTTCGGGATTGGCGGAATCAATGGCTGTGGAAACCACCACCAATTCAGCGTCTCGAATATTTCCGCGGCCATGGCCCAGTTGCACGGCGGCGCCCCGGGATTGCAGCCGTTCGGTAACCGGCGTGCCGGCCAAATCGGAACCCCGGACATCGTAGCCCAGTTCCAGCAAAACTCCGGCCAGGCCGCTCATTCCGACGCCGCCGATACCGATAAAATGTACCTTGCCCGGTATATCTGACACCCGTTAATCAGCTCCTTCCTGCGCCCGCATGGCGCAAGTACGGCAAGCCGGGAGAGGATATTTCATATTATGCGCAAATCGAACGGGGTGTTACTGGTCCCCAGGCGCCTCCCCCGGATTCTCCCTTCGTGGCCGAGCCTGAGGCGGTCCGGCCGGTATGGGGCTTGTCCCAATATGATGCAACCTTTTTCGTTAATGGTAACCCTTAGAAAAGTTCGGCCAATGATGTCATAATGTCGTCCAGGGCTTGGGGCCTGCCCAGCCCCAGGCTGGCAGCGGTCATGCTTTGCAGCCGCCCCGGGTCGCCCAACAGTTCCTCCAGCCTGGCCACCAGCGCGGTCCCCGTCAGGTCGGCGTCCCTGATCATTTCCGCCGCCCCCCGGGCCACCAGCGCCCTGGCGTTGTGTTCCTGATGATTCCCGGTGGCGTAGGGAAACGGGATCAGCAGCGCCGGCAGCCCCCGGGCCGTTATTTCGGCGATCCCCGAGGCACCGGCCCGGCCCACCACCAGGTCGGCCGCCGCCAGCGCCCGGGGCATCCGGTGCAGGTAAGGCACAACGGTCATGTTGCCGGGCACTTCCGGGTGCCCGGCCCCGGCAAGCATGTCCATGAAAGCGTCGTGTTGTTCCCGCCCGGTAACGTGCAACCACCTGAGCCCGGGCCGGTAGGCTATCCATCCGGCCGCCGCCGCCACCGCCCGGTTCAGGCTGCGGGCGCCCTGGCTGCCGCCAAAGGATAGAATAAATTGTTCATCATCCCCGGCGTTGTATTCAGCCCGGGCTTCGGCCCTGCCGGCGGTAATGATATCGGCGCGTACCGGCAGGCCGGTCAACCGCGCCCGGGCGCGCCGAGGAAAATACTGCAGCGAATCCTCGAAAGTTACCGCCACCCGGTCCACAAACCGGGACAGGATGCGATTGGTCACCCCCGGCAGGGCGTTTTGCTCGTGAATCAGGGTGGGTATTTTCATCCGGGCCGCCGCCAACATCACGGGGCCACAGACATAACCCCCGGTGCCCGCCACCGCCCGGGGGGCGAAACCACGGATCAGCCGCCCGGCCTCCAAATAACCGGCGGCCACTTCCCAGGGCACTTTTAAATTATGCAGCGACAAGCTGCGCTTAATACCCACCGCCCGGACCGGGCGAAAATCCAGCCCGGCGGCGGGAACAATCTGCGACTCCAGGCCCCGGGCGGTGCCCACATACAGGACGGAACAGCCCGGGTATTTCTCCCGCAGCCCGCCGGCGATGGCCAGGGCCGGGTAAATGTGACCCCCGGTGCCGCCGCCGGTAACGATAAAACGCAAGGAGCTCACCTCTTATCGTGGTGTCGTGTACCTGGATATATTTAAAATGATGCCCACCCCCATAAGCGAGAAAACCAGGGACGTGGAACCAAAGCTGACAAAGGGAAGGGTAATTCCGGTAACCGGCAGCGTGCCCGTAACCACCCCGATATTAACCAGCGCCTGCAGCGCGATGCCGGATACCAGGCCGGCGGCCAGCAGGCTGCCGAAAGAGTCGGGGCAGGTGATGGCAATCTTGAAACCCCGCCAAATCAACACTATGAACAACGATATCAGCAGGCAGCCGCCAATGAAACCTAGCTCCTCGCCAATGGCGGCAAATATGAAGTCGGTGTGCCGCTCGGGCAGGAACAAAAACTTGGAATGCCGCCCCTGGCCCAGCCCGGTGCCCAGGAAGCCGCCGGACGCCAGCGACATCAGGGCGTTCAATATATTCCAGCCCGCGCCGGTGGGGTCGGCCTCGGGGTCCAAAAAGGCCATGAACCGGCTCATCCGGTACGGCTCCAGCACTATGGCGGCGACAACGCCCATAGCGCCCAAGCCCGCCATACCCGCCAGATGCGTATACCGGGCGCCGGCGGCAAAAAACATGATGAACACCGTGCCCAGCAGGGTGGCTGCGGTACCCAGGTCGGGCTGGGCCAGGATTAACAGGGCGGCCCCGCCGGCAACCAGTATAAAGGGCAGCAACCCGGTGGCAAAGTGCCTGATTTGCTCCCTTTTCCTGGCCAGGCCGTAGGCGGTAAAGGCGATAATACATATTTTTACCAATTCCGAAGGTTGAAAGCTTAAAAAGCCCAGATTAATCCAGCGGCGGGCGCCCAGCCCTTCCACGCCGATGCCTGGTATAAGCACCAGGATCAGCAACACAAAGGAGGCAATCAACATGGGTATAATCCACCGCTTGAGGCGCCAGTAGTCGTAGTTGATCATAAAAAACATGGCCCCGAGCCCCAACAACGCGCCAAACAACTGACGCTTAAAGAAGTGGAACGGGTCGTCGTGGCCTTCGGGGTCGCCGGCAAAGTACGCGCTGGCGCTGAATACCATGACCAGGCCGATGCTGAGCAACATCAGGACGGTTAAAAAAAGAACAAAGTCCGGTGCTCTTTTACGTGTGCGCATCCAAGTCCACCCCCTTGTGATACCGCCTTCACCCGGCGCGCGCTGGGGGCATCTTTACGCCGGCCTCTGGGTGCGGCCCGGTAACGGTTACCCTAGCTCCCGCACGATATGCTTGAAGAGGTTGCCCCGCTCTTCGTAATTATTGAACATGTCCCAACTGGCGCAAGCCGGAGACAGCAGCACCACTTCCCCGGGGCGGGCGGCGCCACGGGCCTCCAACACCGCTTCCCGAAAGCCCGGCGCCCGCCGGATATTTGTAAAGCCGGTATCCCGGGCGGCTTGCTCAATTTCTCCGGCGCACTCACCCAGCAAAACCAACACCCGTACCCGCCGACGCAACAGGCGGGCCAGGGCGGAAAAGTCCCCTCCCTTGTTTCTGCCGCCGGCCAGGAGCACGATAGGCCGTTCGAAGGCTTCCAGGGCCTTTATGCTGGCCTCGGGGTTGGTGCCCTTGGAATCGTTGACGTAGCGGACGCCATTTATCTCGGCCACGGTCTCCAGTCGGTGTTCCACACCCGGGAAACTACGCAGGGCATCGGCCAGCACCGCCGTCGCCACCCCGAGAATATGGGCGACGGCCACCGCCGCCAGAGCGTTTTCCAAGTTGTGGGCCCCGGGGATGGCCAGTTGCCCGGCGTCAAGCACGTCTGTTTCCGCGCCCCCGCGGCGTACTATAATCCTGCCGCGACGGACAAGTACCCCCTCTTTTAAATTATGCCGCCGGCTGAAAAATATTACCTTGCCCGGCGCCAGTGCGGCCAGAGCGCGGGTCCGGGGGTTATCGTAATTTAACACGGCGTGGTCGCCGGAACCCTGCCCGGTAAAAACACGGGCCTTGGCGGCTGTATAGTTCTCCATGGTGCCGTGCCGATCCAGGTGGTCGGGGACTATGTTCAATATCACCGCCACCCGGGGCTTGAAACAATCAACTGTTTCCAACTGAAAACTGGATACCTCGGCCACTATCATATCCCGGGGGCCAAAATCCTCCACCTCGTCCACCAGGGTCTGTCCAATGTTGCCCCCCACCAGAGTTCGGTACCCGGCAGCTTTAAAAATTTCCCCCGTCAAAGAGGTGGTGGTGGTTTTGCCGTTGGTGCCGGTGATGGCCACGAAGGGGGCACGGGCATGGCGAAAAGCCAGTGCCACTTCTCCGGTCACCGGTATTCCTTGCCGCCGGGCC
>JAKSCU010000564.1 GCA_022360435.1 Bacillota bacterium | reverse complement strand
TCTTTGAAAACAACTTTGAAAAGATCACTGGATTTGATCAGACCGAGCGAAATCTCACGCATCGACACCGCCATCGCCTGCGTTCCACCACTGCCGCAAAGCCCTGCAACAACAGGCAGAAACGCAGCCAGGATCGGCAGTTTCTCCACCGTCGGTTCAAACAGCGCGATCACCGCGGCCGACACCATCAGCAGGAACATCAGCGGAATGAGAAAAGCAAGTCGCCTCACCGCTCGCGCGAAAACCGGCATCGAACGCAGCTCTTCACCGCCGATGATGCCGCCGAATTTCATCAGATTCTCATCCGCTCGTTCACCCAACGCTTCCTCGACCGCCATCTCTTGCACGACACCCACCAGCCTGCCCTGATCATCCACGACCGGAAGCACCGCGAAGAAGAACCGGTCGAACAGGTCGTCGAGCGTATCGATATGCGTGGTGACATCGACCATGTGCGGATTCGTCACCATCAGATCGGTGAGCTTGCGGTTGTGCGCTGCGAGCACAAGCGTACGCAGCTTCACCACGCCGACGAGTTTGCCATCGTCATCCGTCACATAGAGATATCTCACTTCCAGATCGTCATCTTCATGCACCCGCGAGCGCAGGTCGGCGATGACATCGTCCACGCGCTGTTCGCGGTTGTAGGCGAGATACTCGGTAATCATCAGCCCGCCGGCTGTGTCCTCCTCATATTGCAGACGTTCTTTGACATCCTTGGCTTCCTCCGGATCCATCGCTTCGATGATCAGTTGCGCATCATCTTCATGGATGTCGGCGAGGATGTCGGCTTGATCGTCGGAGGGCAGTTCATCGACGATGGCCGCAGCCTGATGTGGTTCGAGATCTTCGATCAGGTCGGCCGCGTGCTCATCGGCGAAGTGCTCGATGATCGACGCCGCGAGTTCCGGCTGCTCCTCTGCGAGCATCGTGAAAAGCAGTTTCTGCTTTTCGTCGTCGAGCTGATGAATCGTGTACGCCACCTCGCCGGGCGCAAGCAATTGCACGAACGCCGCAAGATGCTCGGCGTTGCCCGAGTCCACGATGGTCACGAGGTATTCGTGCGCTTCGAGTGTTTCAGAGGCCTGTTCGATCATACTGGCTTTCCCGTGATGCGCCGTGTTGCCTGCGGTCTCCCCGAACCGATTGTAACGCTAGCATCAGCGGGGCTTG
>JAKSCU010000353.1 GCA_022360435.1 Bacillota bacterium | reverse complement strand
CTCGACAGGTCTCGAGTCAACTCTTACGCGCATTTCAAGGTGGTCGAATGAAAAGTAGCTACCGCATCGCAATTCTGTTGCTCCATATTTGTCAGCTGCAGACGTTGCGGGCGACCTGAAACGCTTCACGGTCCATTCGCTGAGGTCTTCTTCAATATCTGGAACTAGGAAGTTGTGAAAGTTGAAGCCCATTGCTGTGAAAGGCGTGTGTGGAAGGAGCGACGATATACCGCCAAGTATCCGAAGCAGGTGCTGGAGTGCAGAATCACCTGATATGCCAGTCTCGATCGTCAACTGAATTCGGTCTGGCAGAACTAATAACGTGAACTCTTTCGTCGGAATCTGTACCAGACTTGGGCTCACGATCAATTCTGGGCCAATTTCGTCTTCCAAAATCAATTCATGGTGGGCGAGCCATGAAGTCTTGAAAATCGAAAGATTAACGTCGTGAGCTACCAAAACGACATTCGGCTGGACGGTAAAGAGATGCATTTCTTTCATCCGGGCTGAAACGAGTTTTTTACGATTCCAGCCCAAAGATTGTTCAGTGCTAACCTCCGGACTAGCCCAAAGTTGTAACTTACGCTTGGCTCGGGGGCAAACTAAAAAACGAAGCGTCCCCTAGGGGATTCGAACCCCTGTTTTCAGGATGAGAACCTGACGTCCTGGACCGGACTAGACGAAGGGGACGGCAACGCTTCGATAAACAAAAATAGATGGGCCGGTCCGCTGCGTCAAGTGATGAATGGCTGCCGATCGCCGCATGTGGCTGGGGCCAAGGCGTCTTCGACGTGCCCCGGCTCGACCGGCGCGATGTGCGCCCAACGCACACAGGGGTTCGGGGACTCGCCGCAGTGTGACATCCAGGAAAAGGCGCGGTTCTCTCACGTACACCGCCGCAGTTGCGTTCCATCAATGCCCAGCTTCGCGAGATGTGGCTGGATGTCGTTCCAGAAGCGTTTGCCATCGGTGCCGTAGCCTGCGGTTGCTTTCACGGCCGGCACATGGCGGGTGAAGTAGGCATTGAAGCATTCCATGAGCAGTTCGCGGGTGTACTTTGCGGTCATCGACGCCACGGCGGTGGGCAGGTGCGACGATTCGCCATCGACTTGAAACACAATGGTCATGCGGCAGTCGCCCTGTTCGAGGCGGTAGGCGGAGCGGTGGTCGGCTTCTTCGAGGATGCGCAGGTGCACATCGGGGAAGCTCAAGGCAAGCGGCTGGCGGTAGTGCGTGCGCCCGGACTGGCGGTCGACCGCGACGAAGGGGTGATGCTTGCCGAAGCGCTGCCAGATGGTCTGCAAATGCCTGGCAACAAATGTGAAACTCATCGCGGCTTTGGAGCGGGTCGCGGCGACCATCTGATTGAAACGATCTTCGAAGATGACCTCCGCGCCGAGGTCAACACAGGTGATCGCGGCCTGCTCGCTGACGCGTTTGAGCATGGCGATGGCGATGGCAAGCTCTTCGCCAGTGAGGGTGCGCGGCAGGGTCGGGGCGGGCTGACCATCGGCAGCGGCATACCAGGGTGGGCAGGTGGTGGGCTTCGCGTCGGTCTGGGGCTCACCGCGCATCGCGGTCAGCCAGCCGTCGAGGCCATGGCACGAGCGACCCGCGAGGCTCGCCAGCGCGAGGCAGCCGGCTTCGAGGTGGCGGATGCCGCCGGCTTTGGTGTGCAGCTT
>JAKSCU010000239.1 GCA_022360435.1 Bacillota bacterium | reverse complement strand
AGCATGAATCCTGAAAAGGCGGGATCTTTACCAATTGATTTTATGTTTTTTGCTCTGCCAAGCATGAGCAGTCTGGAGGAATTAGATGTTTCAGGAAATAATTTAGTAAGTGGAATATTTGGAATGACCCAGCCGCTCAGCTTGAAGAGACTGAATCTGTCTGACAACGCATTATTTTTACTGGCACAGGATTTTATTCGTTATTTTGACAAAGCAATGCTTCCCAACCTGGAATATGTCGACCTTTCTCAGAACTATCTGGATTTTTCACCTGGAAGTTTGAACTGGTATGAAATAGAGTACATTGAAGAGGTGATTACCGGAAATCAGAAAAATCTTTCCGGTATTTCAGCGGTCAACCTTACCTACTATGATGAAGAAGCAATGATTGACCAGGATACAAAGACCGTGGATCTGGGCATCGTTTTAACGGGAAACTCGGTGTTCCAGGTAATCAGCTTTGCAAAATCTTCCTTCATTGACATAGGAGACGGGCGTTCCTATATAGCGGCTGTGGAATCGCCTGAGAAAATCCCCTTTTCATTTGAAGAAGGAGAGAACTCCTTTACCTTTACCAGCACACATGCCAACGGGGACAGCTCCGCCTACACGGTGAACTATACCGGTGTGGATATGCCGGTAGGCGACGCGGGGATTAATGATCCCAGCCTGCAGCTTGGCGTATGCTCGCTCATGGAAGAGGATCCGGTAAGCCATGCGGTTACCCGGTCCGACATGGAAAGCCTTTCAGGAAGTCTTCATTTTAACGGCCGCGGCATTTCCGATGCCACCGGTCTGGAGCATGCGACAGGTATTGTGGGTTTGTATCTGGCGGATAATAATCTGCCTGCTCTGCCTGATCTGAGCGGGCTGACAAATCTCAAAACTCTTGCTCTGGACGGTAATCAATTTACGGATGTTCCGGAAACCGTAAACAATTTGACAACCCTGCAGAGTCTGTTTTTAGGTGAAACCAGCATTTCGTCGCTGAACGGAAGCATAGACAGGCTTGAAAATCTTAAAACACTGT
>JAKSCU010000150.1 GCA_022360435.1 Bacillota bacterium | reverse complement strand
TTTGACAAACGGCATGTGAAAATTGCTTATAGCCACCTGCAAGATCATGCTTCTGCATTATCATTTAGATAAATGTGAAATTACCCATTTAAATAGCCACTTCAACTCGCTATTTTATTTTTCAAAATTTTGGGCTTATGTTTTACGAGCACAGAAGTTCCTAATAGCTTTGATTTATGTTTTTGCCCAGCTTAGAAATTTTTACCAGTTACCTTTATAAGAAATCATGTAGTTGTATATACCTACTTTTGAGAAAAGGGGGATAAACTTCAATGCCAACAAAACCGATTCAATTTGTAAGTGCATTACTTTTTGTTAATCCATATGTGATAATTATCTGTACTTATAATATATTGAAAAGTAATGCTGCGAAACTATTTGTCTGTCTACACATTGTGATATTGCAATAGGATCAGCGGCATAAGGAAAAAACATTAATTTTTGGGATAAAAGACTTTAAGATTTTTAATGATAAAGCGCCAAACTGGTTGTGGATTAATGCTTGCCACCATACTTCTTTGGATAATCTCAAGATAGCTGAACACAAATGTGTTAATTTATCATTTACGGTAATGTTGCTTACCACTAAACCATAATTATGAGACTCGATACTGTAGAACTTTTGGTAAATATGGAGAAAGCATTTAAAAAGGAAGTTCTGAATGTGCAGTTGGCGCCACTTTACTTTGTGGAGGGAAAACTTATATTTTTTAATTTTACTTTCCTTGTATTTTTGATTTTTTTTTCAGTTTGCAAAGCCTAAGATCCACTGGATTTTGAATGTATAGAAGACAACCAGAATCCGTGTTATTGGGAAGGAGATAAAAGTACTTTTGCACTTGACAGCATTTATAGCTATTCAGGTAAATATTCGCTTGTTCTAAACTCGGGGAAGTCATTTTCTTTTTTGTCGCAAAAGTTGTTTTATCGGGAGTTAAGGAAATTATATAATCTTCCGGAGAACTCTGAGATCAAGATTACAGGGCGCATTAAAACTAATAAGCAATTTGATGGAAGTGCGTTCATATGGCTACGACTGGAAGACGAAAATGGTCCATACGACCTGGATAATACCGATGGGTCTATCGTTAGTGGCGCCACGGATTGGGAGAAAGTGGTAGTTTCTTTACCGATAAGAGAAAATACGCTCAAGGTGTACTTTGGGCTAGGTGTCAGAGGAGAGTACAGTACCGCCTATTTTGATGACCTAAAAATGTTTATTAATGATAA
>JAKSCU010000399.1 GCA_022360435.1 Bacillota bacterium | reverse complement strand
CTCCATGTCCGGCAGCCAGAACTCCACATGCTCGGCAGCGAGAATGAGGTCGCAGGCCAGCACCAGCTCGAAGCCGCCGCCGACGGCAAAGCCGTTGACCGCACAGATCACCGGCTTGTCCAGGTCCCAGAACTCGGTGATGCCGCCCCAGCCACCGGCGGTCCAGCCGAGAGCCAGGGCGTCTTCACCGGCCTCGGTCATGCGGGCCGCTTCCTTCAGATCCCAACCGGCGGAGAAGGCGCGCTCACCGCTGGCCGACAGCAAGCCAACCAGGAGGTCGGGATCGTCGCGCAGAGTGCAGAAGGCGTCATAGAGGCCGTCGGCCAAGGCTTGGTTGACGGCGTGGACGGGCGGGCGGTCCAGCGTGATCTCGAGGACCTTGCCGCGGCGCTCGGTCTTGACGGCAGCTTCGCTCATGGTCGTTTACCGCCCCTTCCAGACCGGTGCACGCTTCTCGGCAAAGGCGAGGGGACCTTCCACGGCGTCCTCGCTGTCGACCATCGCGGCGTGAGCCGGCCAGGCGCGGCTCTTCATGGCCGCATAGCAGTCGGCAAGGCTGGTGGTTTCGCCATGGCGAAAGGCTTCCATGGTCGAGGCGACCGCCAGCGGCGCTGCCGAGACGATGTCTCGCGCCAGGGTACGGGCCGCCTCCATCAGCTCGCCGCTCGGCACGACGCGGTTCACCAGGCCGAGGCGCAAAGCCTCCTCGGCATCCATGCGCCGGCCGGTCAGTAGCATCTCTAGCGCGATGGCGCGCGGAATGCGTTTGGGTAGGCGCACGGCGGTGGCATCGGCAATGACGCCGACATGAACCTCCGGCGTCCAGAACTGGGCGTGGTCGGCGGCCACTGCCAGATCGGCGCTGACCATGATGTCGACGCCGCCGCCGATGGCGTTGCCGTTGATCGCGGCGATGATCGGCTTGTCGCGGTCGAACAGCTCGGTGATGCCGCCGAAGCCGCCGGGGCCATAGTCACTGTCGACGGCTTCCCCCTCGGCGGCGGCCTTGAGGTCCCAGCCGGCGCTGAAGAAGCGCTCGCCGGCGCCGCTCAGGATGGCGACCCGCAGGCTGTCGTCCGCAAGGAAGTCGAGGAAGAGCTGCCCGAGCTCCCGG
>JAKSCU010000561.1 GCA_022360435.1 Bacillota bacterium | reverse complement strand
CTCCTTAAACCACTCGGACATCTCTCCAGTGTGGATGCTACTGTATCGATCGCTCATTGCCTTGTCAAGAAATCGAGACTATAAATAGGGTCATGACCGACAAACAACAACGCCCTCTGTCGGTGGAGCGGTCGTTTGAAGTAAAGACCTACGATATCGACTTTGCCGGCCACGTCAGCAACATCGTCTACATTCGATGGCTCGAAGATCTCAGGCTCGCGTTACTCGAGGAGTACTTGCCGCTCAAACCGCAGCTGGAGGAGGGCTATGCACCGATTCTCGTTCGTACCAACATCCAATATCGTCGCGCCATTCGTCTCTTCGAGCCGGTCGTGGGCCGTATGTGGGTCCAGAACGTCGGCTCGGCGCGCGTGATTCTCGCGTCGCACATTCTGGTACATGACGAGGTGTGCGCCGACGTCATTCAAGAGGGCGTATTTGCGGGCCTGGAAACGGGACGTCCCATGCGCGTTCCGAACGAGCTCCGGCGACTGTTCGAGTCGTGGGAACGTTGAGCGCGACACCGATCGCGAAACGGTAGCGTACTCGGAACCGATCTCCAATCGTCGTTTAGTCCAGACGTCCCGCAATCTGCCTTTCCAAGAACTGAGAGTAGATTTCCCAGGAATGGTAGCCGTAATTACCCGCCATGACGAAGAGGGCCGGTATGCTTCTGTCGCGGAACCACCGGTACAGCATCGCATCGCGCTCGAGGAGTTGGTCGCGACTCATCTGCAGAAGCGTCGCTGAGGGTAGTTGATCGCGCTCATACGGATCCGCGCCGTCGACGACGAGCAGGAAATCGGGAAGGGGATAGCGCCGTTCGAGCTCCTCCATCGCCTCCTCGAGGCGCGGTAGATAGGTGCTCTCCTCTCCCGCCTCGACCGGCACATCGACATCACTCGGAATATAAGAAGGATTGGGGCGTCCGTCGGACATCTCGCGCGGCTGGTCGAGGGGCCACCCTTGCGCCATATGGATGCTGAGGGTTCGAATCGTTTCGTCGTTCCGCGTAAGCGCCGCCGTACCGTCGCCCTTGTGGGCGTCGACATCGATGATCCACGCCGTCTCGATGCGTCCTCGTGCCTGAAGAGAGCGTACGGCGATCACCAAATCGTTGACGGGACAAAACCCCTCGCCGAAGTCGTACTGTCCGTGGTGCATCCCTCCGCCGAAATAGAAGCAGAAACCGTCGTCGCCGTCGAGGGAGAGCTCGGCGCCGATCGTCGTACCGGCGGCGTGCCGCAGACTTTGGTCGCGT
>JAKSCU010000560.1 GCA_022360435.1 Bacillota bacterium | reverse complement strand
GACCTGAACGGCGGCGCCGTTTTCAAGCACCGGCAGGCCTCTGGCCGCAATACTTTGGCGAAGCAACTCCGAAAAGCCCGCCGTTTGTCTTTTAAAACCCGTGGTATTGATATTGGCGATATTGTTGCCGGTGACGTCGAGTTTTTGCATGTGCGCCGACAGGCCCGACATGCCGTTGTATAGTGTTCCCAGCATATATTATCCTCCTTGGGGTTTACCTCAACAAGCCTACCTTGTTGATGGCCAGATCCAGCATGCCGTCCTGGGCCTGAACCAGTTTCTGGCCGGTCTCGTAGGCCCGGGAAGCGGTAATCATGTTCACTGTTTCCTCCACCGGGTCCACATTGGCGCTTTCCAGAAAACGCTGCAGCAGTCCGGGGTTTTCCAACTGTTGCGGTTCTTCCTCCGCCGCCCGGTAAAGGTCGTGGCCCACCCGTTCCAGGTTGTCGGGGGCGGGGAAATCCACTATGTAAATATTACCGGTTGCGACTCCATTTTCCGTTATATTACCGTTTTCGTCAACCATGAAATTTTCCGCCTCGGTAATTTGCACCGGCCCGCCGTCACTCATAACCCGGTAACCGTTTTGGTTTACCAGGTAACCTTCGCCGTCCACGTTGAAACTGCCGTTGCGGGAATAATACAAGGCGTCTTCGTCCTGTGGATGGGCAAGAACAAAATATCCCGGCCCTCCCAGGGCCAGGTCGGCGGGGTTGCCGGTTTCCTTGAGCATACCCCGGGAGTGGTCGGTCACAACCTGCTGTACCGCCGCTCCCGCGTTGGTTTCGCCCAGCACCTCCCTCCGGAACGACCCCCGCCGGGCGCTTAACTGAATCAGTTGGGGAAAGGACTCCACCAGTACCCGGTCTTTTTTGTACCCGGGCACGCTGACATTGGCCAGGTTATTGGAAACAGAGTCCAACCTGGCTGCCTGGACGTTCATGCCCAAGGCGCTGGTATAAATACCCCTGATCATATGCTTGCTCCTTTCCTGCGCGCCACCGGCGCTTTTCGCTCCAGCAGCTTTTCGCGCAACTTTTGCAATACCTTGGTATGTAATTGGCAGACCCGAGATTCGGTAACTTCCAGAATGCTGCCTATTTCCTTCAAAGTAAGCTCTTCCTGGTAGTACAGGGCCAGGATAAGGCGGTCGCGCTCGGGCAACTCGCCGACGGCTATCTCCAGAGACTCTTTTTCATTTTTTTTGGTCACCAGGTCCAGCGGGTCGGGGCTGCGCGGATCGTTAATCATTTCCGCCAGGGCGCCCTCGCTCTCATTATTGGCGCTGTCGTCCAAGGATACCGGGAACGCGGTGCTGTATTCCGCCGCCAGTTGCCGAACCCTCGACCTGTTCACGCCCATTTTCAACGCCAGCATATTTTCGTCGGCATTTTTGCCATTTTGCAGCATATGTTCCTTGATGGCGTTCATTTCATGGAACTTTTGCCATTTGCTGCGGGGGACCCAGTTTTGCTTTCTGATCTCATCCAACATGGACCCGCGCACCCTGGTATAGGCGTAATTTTTAAACTCGGTGCCCATTTCCGGGTCGAATTTGTCTATGGCGTCCAGCAGCCCGATGACACCGTAGCCTTCCAGGTCATCCTGGGTTATGGCGGGCGGAGCGTTAACGGCCAGCCGACCGGCCAGGTACTTGACCAGGCCCAGATGCTCCAGCACCAGCCGCTCTTTTAAAGCGGGTTCCCTTGTTTTAATATACTCTTGCCAAATATCGTGACCATTCATGTGATCACCCCGTTTTACATCAAACGTTTTTGCTCGGCGGTTTTTTCATAAATATAGCGGACTATAATATCTTCCTGGTGAAAGGTCTGGTTTTCAAACCTTAAACCCAGGTTGTACACCTCCCGGTCGGGATCGGCTTTGATACTGCGGGTAACCAGGGCTTCCAACTGCAGTTGTTCCGGCTTGCTTTTCAACGGCAGGACAAATCTCAACAGCAGCCGGGAGCCTTCCTTGATATTCTCCCGTACCACCAGCTTCATGCCGCCGCCGCTGATATCCACCGCGGTGCTCTTGGTAAAGGAGGGTTTTTTGTTGCGCTTGTTGGCCGGGAATACGGGGTGTTTCCCCTTCCCGCCGGAGGCGCGTCCCCCCGCCCCTTGCTCCCTTTCCGGCACGGCGTACTCGACATCCAGCACCACCGCGAGACGGACGTGCATTCTTTGCTGGACCCTCTTGAACTCCCCGGGGTAGTCCAGCCGGATCATCTTGATGTTGCTGGTGACTTCTCCGATAACCCGGGTTTCAAACAAATAGCTGCAGTCATCCATAAGGAACCGCACCTGCACCTGAACACCCCTGGACAGCACCAGGGGATGCTCTTTCATGTAAGGAATGGCTATGTATATGTCGCTGTCGCGAATATCCTGTATACTGGAATCGTACCAAGTGCTGCCATCCCTGGTGATTTGAATTTTTTGCGCTATCCGAAGGTCGACTTGTGCAACCAATGCCGATGTCCTCCCGCTTTATTTAAATAACCGGCCCAGTTTGTTGATAAAACCCTGTAATCCCCACTCGCCGCTGTTTTCGGTTGCCTGGTCCTTGTTTAATATGGCATAAGTGATTTTTTTCAGCGACGTGGCGGCCGGGGAATCGGGGCTGGAAACCAGGAAGGGCCTCTGGTTTTTGACCGCCCTGACCACGGCCGGGTCATATTGCACATCCCCCAGGTAGTTGAGTCCGATGGACAAATATTTATCGGCCAGAGCCTTCAGGCGGGTGACGGTGTCCTTTGTTTCGCTGTCCCCGCGGGACTGGTTGACGGCAAAATGCACATCCCGGTGCAGCTTGAATTTGTCCAGAACCTTGATTAGCCCGTAGGCGTCGGTCAGAGATGTGGGCTCGGGTGTGACCACCACAAAAACTTCGTCGGCGGCGGCGCAAAAGGCCAGCACATCCTTGGAAATACCGGCGCCGGTGTCGATAAGCACGAAATCCGCCAGCCGGTTCAGCGTGACAATGCCCGCCAACAGTCTGGAACGCTGTTTGGAATTGAGGTTGGCCAATTCCAGGAAACCCGAACCGCCCGGTATTATTTTAATGCCGGCCGGTCCGTCGCACAGAGTGTCCTCGATGGGGACGCCCTTGTACAGGTGGTCGAACAGGCTCAACGCCGGGACAAGCCCCAGCAATACCTCGACATTGGCCAGTCCCAGGTCGGCGTCGAATATAATTACCCGCCGGCCCTCCAGGGCTAGGGCGATGGCCAGATTTACGGTCAGATTGGTTTTGCCCACCCCGCCTTTGCCGCTGGTAACGGTAATCACCCGCGGACTCCGGGCGTGGGGTACTTGCTCATCGTGCGGCAATGTTTTGCTCCGGCCCTGGTCGACAGAGCTACGTTTGATGATCCTCATCCAGCACAACGCTCCCCAGTATGATTTCGGCAAACCGCTTGGGGGTCAACCTTTCAATGTCGTCCGGCACATTTTG
>JAKSCU010000469.1 GCA_022360435.1 Bacillota bacterium | reverse complement strand
GGACCTTCTAGTTTATTCAAGTTATAGTTCGGTGTTTGCTTCATTAAACTTATTCCCCCCTTAAGCCGGCTCCCAGGTTTTCAGTTCCTCCACGGCTATACACGCGGCTGTCAGGCCACCCACCGTTATGTCCCAATCGATAAGCTCTTGGACAAGTGTAAACAGATAAATATATACCAAGTCCAAATGAGCGGGGGCGATATTTCTAATTTCGGCTTTTAAAGCCTCAATGTTGCCTGGAATCCCCCGCTTGTCAATAAACTGCACGGTGATGGTGGCATCAGGATTGGCTGTGGCTTTAACCAAACCCCGCGCGTAAGCTTGGGCCACTTTTTTTATTTGCTCAATGGATACCCGCCCGGGCGCCCGCATTTTGGCGATTATCGGCTCCCGGCGCTCCTCATCGGTGTAACCGGCCGGACTTTTGAGCTTGTAATCAGCCTCCCACCTGTCCAGCGCCCAGGTGGCCGTTTCCACCAAAAGCTGTTGGCGTACGTCTTCAATGCCTTCTTTAATCGCGTCGAACTCCATGCCCCGCACATCTATAATGGCGGCAAGTATTGTCGCGGCCGCCAGGCGGGGGGGAAGCATGGCCAGCAGTTCCCGGCCGGTTGCGCTGTTCATGTCAAAGTCACCATCCCTCTGACGGCGACGGCGCCGGGCGTAACGGAAATGTTGGCCGTTCCTCCGTTAATCAATAAGCCGGAATGGTCTCTTACACCGGGCGTGTCCATAAGTATTGAGCTTATGGCGTTATATTTGGCCGTTGTATCGTCGGAATAAGCTATTTCGGCCAGATGCAAATCCAGTAAAGCCTCAAATGATATTTGCACATCCGCCGGGGTGTAAGCCGGGTCTAAATTTATTGCCGCCGTAATATCAATATTGACCGCCGGGGCGGCTTCACATGTTGCAAAAGCGCCCACCGGGGCTTTGCCATGCCCCTGCCCGCGGGGTTCCGGGTCGATATAACCCTGGACTCCGGCCACTTGCTCCGGTGTCACCGGCAGTTTAGACGCGTCAAGCAAAAAAAGCTTTACCGAAGTCGGCCCGTCCCAAACGGGCACGACGCGCACACCGGCGGTTTCACCCAGTATTTCCTTGGCCCACTGCGTGTAATGCGCTATGTTGCCGGAAGTTGGCGGGTTGGCGACGGCCTCGTAATATCTGGCCAGTAATTGCCGGTCGGTTTCCACATCCCGCCCGCCGGTGAATCCGGGCGCGTCAACGGTTACAGTCTCAATCAAGCTGACCGCCACACCCACCTGAACCAATTGGGTGCCTTCTTGCAGGTCTCCGGCCTTTCCAACGGCAACGGCCTCCATATCCAACGCCACACCGGTGGCGCCGGCGTTAAACTGCACGTCGGACTTTGTAATCACTTGCACCGAACCGTCCAGCGTTTCAAAAACCGTGCCGGCCATTATCATTTCACCAAACGGCGCCGGCGTGCTCCTGGCGGCGGTGGCGACGCCAATGGATTTGGCACCCTCATCCCGGTTGATGCCGGTTCTCTCGCGCACCACCCGTTCGAGGTATTCTCCCCAGGATGTTGAAGCAAAGGCGCTGTCCAGCAGCCTTGAGAGCATGTACCAAACCTCGTCCAAACCAAGGGCGTCAATTTCAAGCAAATTTCGGGTTATAGAACCCGGATTGAGGTCGGTCAACCCGACCTCCTTCTGCGACAGGTTTGTAATCATGTCCTGTAGCACCTGGTCGTAATTTTTAAAGTTCAGCTGCTCCGTCATGGCATTTCTACCTCCCATACCAGGTTTCCGGGCCTGGGGTCGTCAAGTATTTGGAATGTGATATTAAACACCGCTTTCCTTGCTTCCGGAATAATATCCGGCAGCACACCGGACACCTCAATCCTTGGCTCATGGTCCAAGCATTCTTTAATGGCCCGGGTCGCTCTCCCCGGCCAGGTGGAATCAAGGTTTTCCGATAGCATTTCCAATACCGGGTTTCCATAAGAGGAATCATAGAATAACGCGCCCAAAGGGGTATCCAGCCGCATCCTTACGGCCTGGATCACGTTGTCCCGGTCGGCGACGGTTTTAAGGTCGCCCTGATACGTAACCAGCAGATCGGCGTTAAAAGCCAGGTCGACGCCTAATTTTGCATTACCCATTAATTCACATCCTCGCTATGACCACGCCTTGGTTTGGGTCGCCGTTGAGAAAAAACGTTACCACTTCATCCCCCACCTTTAATGTTTCCCAAGAAATTTTTGCGGCGGTTCCGGCCTGGCCGTTAATTTCGTAAAACAGCGTCGGAGCGGGCGGGTTATCCATAGGCGGGTGTTTTATTGTGCCTGAAGGGTCGGCGGTTATTACCGGCGTATTTAAGGATACATTTTCTTCATACACCAGGTTGGCCGAAACCCTGATCCAATCTGTTTCCAGCTTGAACAGCGGGATATACACTTTGGCCTCTTTTCTTTTGCCGTTGTCCGGATCGGCCCGCAGGGAAGTTATAATACCCGCCTGGGGGAACATCAATTTTTTGGACATCCACATCACCTTATCCACTTTAGTCGTATAAATCCTGCCTGTACTGCTCCGCGCCGTCCGGGCGGATGCTGGTGATGTCAAAGGCGGTGGTGTACCCGCCGGACTTGCTGAATGAATGGACGGCTTTTTCCACATAATACAGGCCGCTGAATCTGCCGCAGCCATCCACCTGCACTCTTTTTTCGGTTACTATGCCCGGATTGCCGATGGCGCTGCCGCTGCCGGTGACAACCGAACGCGACAGCTCCCCGAGCCTTTTTTCAGCTATTTGCTTGGCCAGGGCAACATTTTTGGCTTTGCTTTCATAAATGATCCGTTCTTTCTCTTTCCCGCCCATGGCTTTTAAAAGGCTGTCGTTTACCGCGGAAGCCTCCACCAGCCGCTTGTTCTTACCCAACCAGTGGCGCACCGTTACTTTGTTGATAACACCAACCTCCGAGTCGTCAAAATCAATCCTACAGTTTGCCCGGCCGGGTTGGCGGTAGAAGAATTGGGCGGCCACCGACTCATCCGCGTCTTTTCTCGGTCCGAAATAAAGCTCCATGTCTTTGGTCACGAAACACACGAATCCTTCCAAGTCGGCCAGAGCCTGCAACACTTCCCACTCTTTTTTGTCGGCGTATATGTCCTGATCAACCGTCACCGTGGTATCGGCAACCACTGGTTTCAAGCCTTGTTTTTGGGCCAGCAGGGCGGCCACCTGGCTGGATGTTCTTTTGGCGAAGGCCACGGAGTATTCGTTGTCTATCAATGGCGCGGAATAATCTCGGCAAATAATTTTGACCCTCATGTCGCCGGCAAAACTGGGTATGACACCGTCAATTTTCCCGGTGAACAGGTGAGTAAGATCGCTCTTGGACCATTTTTGCGGATCTTTGACATAACCCATGTAAAGCTTTACTTTTTGACTTTTTTTT
The DNA here is from genome assembly GCA_022360435.1 of Bacillota bacterium. GTDB lineage: Bacteria > Bacillota > Desulfotomaculia > Desulfotomaculales > Desulfallaceae > BRH-c8a. The sequence goes on along the minus strand of JAKSCU010000469.1, from coordinate 2,735 downwards.
AACCACTCGGACAGCAACAAACCATTGTTAAATGTTGCACTCATGCTGTCCGCGGCCAAGTACAGCGTGTTTTCAAATTCAGAGCTAATCAAGTCGTCCCAACGGACGTCAACTCCGTCCACTTCGATTACTACCCTGGGCGCATCCAATGTTCCATCACCCCGGAATAATTATTTGCCGGCCAATTTGCAGCTTGCGCGGGTCCGTTATTTTATTGGCGGAAGCAATTTGCTGCCATTTGGCGCCGTTGCCCAGATGCTTTGCCGCCAGTGCCCACAGGGTGTCCCCTTGTTTAACCGTATAAGTCTTGCCCGCCGGCGGCGGCGGGGGCGAGTCGGCGGCGGGGTCCTGAACCGGCATTACCCGTGGCTGGGGCGGCGCGGGGGGAACAACCACCAGCTCAATTTTATAGTTTACCCTGTCCCCGCGGACAAGCTCCCAGTCAAAAAGCTTAATCCTTACCGAGCCGCTTATTTCTGAAAACCGCCCCACCTGCAAAGGTACAATTTGGCCGGCTTCTTTCATTTTTTCCAAAGCCACCGCCTGATGGTACGCGCCATCGCCTTTGAAAACACCGGACCAGGAAACAGTGCTTTCTTCCGAACCCATATCCTGATATTGAGGCTTACCGCCGGGAATATCAATCTTGGCTATGGCCCGGGGCGCCGACAGGTTAATCTGGCGGCGCGGCCCCGGCTTTATCGGAACGTTTCCCAAGAAGACTTCAGTCATTGTGCCCACCTCAATTCACCCATGGCGGGGTCTCCGCGCCTGGGGTCTTGTGACTGAAAGTATTTATCTATATAGGATCCGCCAATCATATTATTTGCTTCAATGGCGGCCTGTTGCGGGTCGGTGCTTTGGATGTTGAAAGTATATTGTCGCTGGTCGTTGGCGTGGTGTTCCGCGCCCAACAGCGGCGGCTTTTGGTTTTCCAGTTTCCTGAAATCTGCCGCGCCGGCTTTTTCCTGAAAACCGTCCAGTTCTATTACCGACATGCCCAGGAACTCCCGCACCTTGTTAACCTTCTGCAATATGCTTTCTACAATACCCATGATGAAATCCCTGAAACCCAGGAAGTTGTTTTCCCAGGCCGCAATACCGCCAAGCACCAACGCAGTGACGCCGCCGATAATCCATCCTACCGGGCCCAGGCCGATAATCCAGGCCGCGGCGAGCCGGGCGCCTGTAATTAAAGCTTGCGTGCCAACCAAGAGGATCCGATTTGCAAAACGCCTGACAGTTTTAATTACCCTGAGCAAGATGGGGTTGCCGAAAGAGACGGCGGCCCATAACGACGCGAAAATACCGGCGCCCTGGCGGAAATATTTATAAGTGTCATAGAAACCTCGAACGCCGCGGGCTGCATCGCGCATAAACTTCACAATTCTTTTGGCAAATCCGGCGATGTCATCATATAAGACTTTACAGTTGTCAATAAATGTCCTTAACGTTGCAACTTTTTCTACAAGACTAATTATTGACGACATGAGTTCAGAATTTTTACCAGCCCAATCTGCCAAATCTTTAATAACATTTGTTACGCTTTGACCCGTCCCGCCGGCCGCATTGTCTATCGGCGCGCCTGACGGAGACATTTGCTGTCCCTGCAATTGTTCTACGGTTGACCCCTGGGCAACCGCGTCAGCCGGCGCACCGGGGGCGACCCCGGTTGCTTGGGTCGCTGCCCCGGCGGTTTCCAGATTGGAGATAGTGGCGGAGGCGCCCACCTTCTCATTTATAACCTTTGTTACGTTTTCGCCGGTCCCGCCAATATCATTGTTTAAAGACTGGCCTGACGGGGACATTTGTTGGCTGCCCCGCAATTGTTCTATGGTGGAGCTCTGGACAACCACACCGGCCGGCGCACCGGGGGCGACCCCGGTTGCTTGGGTCGCTGCCCCGGCGATTTCCAGGTTGGAGATGGCGGCGGCGGTTTGTCGCATATCCTGCGCCCCGCCGGCGCCGGCCTGCACATTTTTTAGGTGATTGCTTAACATGGCCTGAATGTGCCGGGCGAACTTGTCAATTTCACCCGACGCCCGGCGCACATGGCCGGTAAAACCATGCAAATGATAAGTGGAGTTGTTTATTGCCGGCGCTAGTGAATTCATTGCTGTTAAAACCATTGATGCGGTGAAACTTGTATCAGTCATTTTTTTCACCCTTTGCTGTTTTGGTGGTTTGCGGCAAAATGTTGGCGAATTGAGGTTAGGTTCATTCCGTGTCTTCTTTCAACTGCTCCGCCATCCAGGCAAAGGCCACCCAAACCGCTTCCTTTTCAATACCGGTCATGCGCTGCCACTCACTGAAACTTACGTGACAGTGTTTGGCTAACTGGACCCATCGGTACAGGTCTGCCCTTTCAGCAAAAAATCCGCCGACTCTTGCACCCGTGCCCTGTTTTTTTCATTCATCCCGAACATCTGGTCAAAAACAGCACGGTAAAAGAGAATATCCTGCTGCGGCCAATTGTTGAAGAGATTCTTGTAATCGCTGTCGGCATTGCGTCCGTCCACTTCCGCCACGCACTTGGCCGCCACGTAATCGTCAATTAACATGGCGTCGGAGATGGCCCGTTCGGCAGTGATCTGGGTCATCATCAACACGTTGCTCCGGTCGGAACCCAGCGGCGCGTGGAACTTAATCTTTGTGCCGCTGGGTAGGTCAAGCGGCCCGTAAACATGTCTGGACATTTTATTACCCCCGCTTCCTCCCATATTGTTTATCTGGTT
>JAKSCU010000497.1 GCA_022360435.1 Bacillota bacterium | reverse complement strand
TATGCTGTTTCACTTCCTGCTTCCCTCATCAGAAGGTTTGTCCCATATACATTCCTGGCCCTCTGGCTGCCTGAACCGTCCACTTCAAGTATTACCTTGTCGTATTCATACAGGTATCTTGATATCTCGCCGTTTACCGACTTTTCTACTCTCCGCCCTTCTCCGTTATATGCGTATGTCAGGGTTTTATCTCCCACTGCGGTGCTTATAAGCCTGTTCAATGCGTCGTACCCGTTCACCACTACCCGGCTTTCAACATTTTCTCCCGCGACATATACCGCAAAGATTCCCCTTTCTCCACCGGTAATGGGCTTTATTACTTCATTCCTGCTGAATATCATGTTTCCGTTGTAGTCATAAGTGTATATGGTTCTTTCAAGGGTGCTGTCGGCTTTTTGGGTTTCAGTGTCCATCAGCCTGTTCTGTTCGTTGTAGCTGTAGGTTGTGGTAGTGGACACACCACCTTCTGTTACTTCTTCAGTGAGCCTGTTTCCCGCTGCATCAAAGGTGTATGCGGTCAATTTCCCATCGGGCTCCGTAACAGTTTCAAGCCTGTTCAGGCTGTCATAGGTGTAGGTTGTGGTTCCCTTGCTTACACCGTTTATTACTTCATTCTTGCTAGACTGGTTATTGGCAGCGTCATAGGTGTAAGTGTAAGAGTCCATTGTGCTCCCGTCGGCTTTTTTATTTGTCAAGGTCCATAATGTATTGTCAGCGTAATAGGTGTATACTTCTTTGTACTGGTTGGGGTAGGTTACGCTTTTCCTGTTCCCGCTGGCATAGTACTCGTACTGTGTAGTTTGTCCGTCCGCCGTTACCTTGTCAAGCCTTCCCGTTTTGTCATATTCCTTACGGGTAACATTGCCCTTGGGGTCTTGTGAGATTTCAGCCGTATGGCCGGACTCCACACCCGTTATTATATCATATGTAAAGGTTGTAGTACCAATACCCGTTACGGTTTTTGACACTGCTCTGCTCAGTTCATCATAGCTTCGCTCTGTTGTTCCGGTGCTGTCCGTCATAATAAGCTGATTGCCGTTGCCATCATAGGTGTAGGAAATGGATATTGAATCAACAGTTTGTGATATCAGACTTTTATGGCAGTCATAGCTATAGGTTGTTGTTTTTCCGTTCCTGTCGGTTTTGGTTTTTAGGCTGCCGCTGGCGTAATAGGTATAGGTTTCAGTTTTTGATGTATCCCCCTGCCCTCCATGGTCTACCTTTTTAACAGGCTGGTTCACCGTATTATACTGGAAAGTGGTAATATTGCCCTCACCATCTTGCTGGGTAAGCATGTTGCCATTCAGGTCATAGGTGTATGATGTGGTTTCATTTTTGGCATTTAATACCGACTGCAGCCTGTTGAACTCATCATATTCATAGGTTGTTACGTTGTTTCTCCCGTCTTTTTTTGTTTTGACATTTCCCGCGTCATCATAGGTCTGGCTTGTCGCATGATTCTCAGGGTTCATAGTATTTAAAAGCCTGTTGTTTTTGTCATAGGTAAACTGTGTCATTTTATTTAAAGCGTCATAGGATTTTACCTGCATATTGTTTTTGTTGTAATCAAGCTTTTGTATGGAAGTATAAGGGTCTCTCTTTTCAATTAACCTGTTTAGCGGGTCGTACACATTTGTCCAGGTATTTGACCTCCAGTCGGTCTGCGCCGTCAGGTTGCCATTGTGGTCATATGCGTACTGCGTGGTCTGCAGTACTCCTGATACGGTAATTGAGCTTGACAAAAGCCTGTTCAGCTCATCGTAGGTTTGTTCGGTTGTTTTGTTGTTCCCGTCGGTTTCAAACCTCTTGTTACCGTTCTTGTCATACCTGTATGATACTGTGATTGCCTCTGTCCCGTCTTCTCTTTTGCGGGTTTGGGATAATATCCTGCCCTGATTGTCATATGTATAAATGTCCACTGTACCTTCGGTATCTTTCCTGTACTTTTGTCTTCCCAATGTATCATACTGGTAAAGAATTGTATTGGAAGGTATTGTCGAATCTCCGGGGTGTATTTCTTTTTTCAGCT
>JAKSCU010000559.1 GCA_022360435.1 Bacillota bacterium | reverse complement strand
GGCCGGGGATTGTACACCGACACCGACCGGGAGGTGCTGCTCACCGTGGTCAACCGCTCCGAGGTGAGCAGGTTGAAGGAAATGGTATATGAAACCGACCCCGGCGCCTTTGTAATCCTGGCCGACGTGCGGGAAGTGCTGGGCGAGGGGTTTGGGGAATGGCGGAAAAATAGTTGAGAACGCTGCGGCGACATGGCCGGGGCGGGCAAATATAAGCGGGAGGTTTGGTTTCATGGTAACGGAGGAAAAACTGGCTCAACTGCGGGAAAAGGCCCGGGAGGTCAGGCGTCACATTATCACCATGGTGGGGGCGGCGGGTTCCGGGCACCCGGGCGGCTCCCTTTCGGCGGCTGACATGGTTACCGCCCTTTATTTTGCAATTATGCGCGTAGACCCGGCACAACCAGACTGGCCGGACCGGGACCGGTTCGTGCTTTCCAAGGGCCACGCGGCGCCGGTGCTGTACGCCGCCCTGGCGGAGCGGGGCTTTTTCCCGCCGGAAAAACTGCCCTCCCTGCGCCGTTTGGGCAGTCCGCTGCAAGGGCATCCCGACATGCGCAAGGTGCCCGGGGTGGAAATGTCCACCGGTTCATTGGGGCAGGGGCTTTCGGCGGCCAACGGCATGGCGCTGGCGGGCAAGCTGGACGGCCGCGATTATCGCGTGTACGTAATGCTGGGCGACGGCGAGAGCCAGGAGGGGCAAGTCTGGGAGGCCGCCATGGCCGCGGCCCATTACAAGCTGGACAATGTTATCGCTTTTTTGGACTACAACGGGCTGCAAATTGACGGGCCTGTGACACAAATCATGTCCCCGGAGCCGGTGGCCGACAAGTGGCGCTCCTTCGGCTGGGCGGTGCAGGAGATTGACGGGCACGACATGGGCGCCGTCCTTGACGCCGTGAACCGGGCCCGGGAGGTCCGGGGCAAACCTTCCATGATTGTCGCCCGCACCGTCAAGGGCAAAGGATGCTCCTTCATGGAGAACCAGGTGGGCTGGCACGGCTCGGCGCCCAACCCCGGGCAGGTGGAGCAGGCGCTGAAGGAAATGGATGACGGGCCGGGTTGTGCTTTGCCTTAACCGGCGGGTACGGCGTTAATCAAGCCAAATGACCAGATTTGTCATGTTTGTTTAAAGATTTGACCCCAGGAGGTTTGGATAATGAGCAAAAAAATAGCCACCCGGGAAGCCTACGGGGCGGCGCTGGTGGAACTGGGCCGGCGGAATAATAACGTAGTGGTGCTGGACGCCGACCTGGCAAAATCCACCAAGACCGCCGATTTCGGCAGGGAATTCCCGGAGCGTTTTTTCGATATGGGCATCGCCGAACAGAACATGATGGGCACGGCCGCCGGGCTGGCGGCGGCGGGCAAGGTGCCCTTCGCCAGTTCCTTCGCGGTGTTTGCCACCGGGCGGGTTTATGATCAAATTCGCAACAGCATCGCCTATCCCGGCTTGAACGTGAAAATCGCCGCCACCCACGCCGGCGTCACCGTGGGCGAGGACGGCGCTTCCCACCAGATGGTGGAGGACATCGCCCTGATGCGGGTGTTGCCCGACATGACGGTGTTTGTGCCCGCCGACGCCGTGGAAACCAGGGCGGCTGTAATGGCGGCGGCGGAAATGGACGGGCCGGTTTACATAAGGCTGGGTCGTTCCGGGGTGCCGGTGCTGCACGATGAAAGTTCCTTCAAGTTTGCGCCGGGCCGGTCCGTAACTTTGCGGGAAGGCGGCGACGTTACCGTCATCGCCTGCGGCATCATGGTGTCGGCGGCCCTGGAGGCGGCGGAACAACTGGCCGGCGAAGGAATTTCGGCCCGGGTGCTGGATGTGCACACCGTCAAGCCGCTGGACGTGCAGGCGGTGGTGGAAGCGGCCCGGGTCACCGGCGCGGTGGTCACCGCCGAGGAGCACAATATTATCGGCGGGCTGGGCGGCGCGGTGGCCGAGGCGCTGGTTGAAAACAACCCCGTGCCGGTGCGCCGGGTGGGCGTAAAGGATACATTCGGCGAGTCGGGCAAGCCGGCGGAGCTGCTGGAAAAGTACGGCCTCACTGCGGCAGACATAGCCCGGGCCGCGCGGGAAGTAATCATAAGAAAATAGTGAGGAAAAAGAATGTTGCACCAAGATTTCACCAAGATGGATCGACTGATTGGGAAAACTACGGCATTAGCTATATTTTTCCTGTTAGTTATGTACGCTGTAACTCTAACTATGGGACTATTGTCACTTGAATCGAAACTGGAACCAATAAGCGATCCATTCTTTTCTATTATGGAGATACTTATTATAGTAATTGCGCCTTTGATGGTTGTGCTTATGGCCGTAGTTCATGCTTATGCTGCTCCTAATGTCAAAACATTAAGCTTAACAGCGCTTATCTTTATGAGCATTCTTGCTTGCATCACATGTAGTGTGCATTTCATAATATTAACCGTTAGCCGACAGGCTGAGTCCATTGTAGCTTTACCGTGGATTTCGCTGTTTTTTTCATTTAAATGGCCTTCGGTAATTTATGCGTTGGATATATTGGCGTGGGATTTGTTTTTTAGTCTTTCTATGTTTTTTGCCGCGCCTGTTTTCAAAGGTGACAGGCTCAAAGATTCTGTACGGATTTTAATGATAGTGAGCGGGGTACTAAGTTTGGCCGGGTTGATTGGTCCCATAGTTGGGAGTATGCAAATTAGAAATATTGGTATAGTGGGTTATGTGGGAGTTTTTTCAATAGTTTGTTTGTTATTAGCGAAAGTTTTTAGCCGAACAGAACTTTATGAAGAAAGTATTGCAAAAAATGAAAAATAACGGTGAATAAATTATCTGTAAAAATGAGACGCGAGAAAATCCGGTAACCAATTTAAAAAAAGTTGGACAGATCAGAATTGTTACTGTCCAACTTTTTTTATGCATGGAATAATTCCTGGGCATAGGATGCCCTGCCTCCAATTTATGGCCGGAGCCGAGGAAAAAATATCAAAAAGCGTGCGAAGAGGAAACCCAAATGAGCACGGTTTTTTACGTTTTAGAAAATATACCGGGCCGTTAGCGGAAAAGGAAAACACCACCTGCGTGGAACATATTATTTGTGCCAAAATATTACATGGTAACCAGTTGGGTTAATTTTCTTTACTTTTTTGGGAAGGATTTTCTTTTGTGCCGTCGAAAGCTCAATTAATCTGCGGAAAACAAAAAGGATTTGCATTTTCTGCCGTCGAACTGATTATTTGGCAACATGTTAATTTCATCTTAAAGGTGCTGAAATGATACAACTTTTTAACGTGTCTAAAATATACCCCAACGGTGTTAAGGCTCTGAACGATGTTACTTTGCATATACGCAAGGGCGAGTTTGTATTTCTGGTTGGCCCCAGCGGGGCGGGTAAATCCAGCCTGACCAAGCTGGTCTGCCGGGAGGAATTGCCCAGCCGCGGCCAAGTGGTGATTGGCGGCCGCAGTTTGGCCAGGATGAAGGACCGGGAGGTTCCTTACCTGCGGCGCAAAATCGGCATGGTTTTTCAAGATTTTCGTCTCATTCCCGGCAAATCGGTTTTTGAAAATGTGGCATTTGCCCTGGAAATAACCGGTGCGTCCACCAAGGAAATTAAGCGGGTGGTGCCCACGGTGCTGCGCATGGTGGGTCTGGAGAAAAAGGCCGCCATGATGCCGGCCCAGCTTTCCGGCGGGGAGCAGCAGCGCACCTGCGTTGCCCGGGCCATCGCCAACAACCCCATTATGATTCTGGCGGACGAGCCCACCGGCAACCTGGATCCCGAAACTTCCTGGGAGTTGATGAAACTTTTAATGGACATCAGCCGCAGGGGGACGACCATCGTTATGGCCACCCACGCCTGGGACATCGTGGACACCATGAAAAAGAGAGTGGTGGCGCTCAATAACGGCAGCATCATCCGGGACGAGGAAAGCGGGGCTTACGGCTATGAATCCTAATGTCCTCAAGTATTACTTTCGTGAGGCCGGCAAGTCCATGTTGCGTAACAGCTGGCTTT
>JAKSCU010000256.1 GCA_022360435.1 Bacillota bacterium | reverse complement strand
GATATATTTTATAAAGTACAAAAAAACCGCACTTATTTCAATTCCCTTCACGTGCGGTTTTTTTATACTTTTATCCTCGATTCCGGCCATAATATGGCCGGATATATTTTATAAAGTACAAAAAAACCGCACTTATTTCAGTTCCCTTTTACGTGCGGTTTTTTTAACTTTTATTCTTAACCCCGGCCATAAATATGGCCGGGTATTCCTAATAGTATAAACAAACTATCCCAGATACGAATCCACCTGGTTCTCCAGGGATTGCATCTCCTCTTCGGTTAATTCCCGGCCGAGAAAGACTTGCAAAGCCTTGATTGAGGCCCCCAGGGCCACTCTGCGCACATCGGGTTGGGTCTTTTTCTCTTCCGGCGCGGCCGGTTTTTCGAACCTGGACGAAGGCAGCCCCGGAGGAGAGGCATTGGAGCCGATCTCTGCCGACAAATCAAAGGATATATCGGGCAGCGCCGGCTCGTCAAGTAAATCAATACCCGGCGGCTCCTTTTCAGCTTCCGGTGCCGGCATGTAATCCTGCAGCGGTTTTTTGGCATTATCCTCCTCCAACACCGCTGTTTTTCTCAGTTGGCGCTTTTCCCTGGCTTTTTCCTTTTTATTTGCATGGTTCGAGAAAGCCCCGGCTATCTCCCCTTCCACCTGCAGCATTTCAATTTTATGCTGTTCAATAAAAATTTGGTCCCGGGAAACCTTTCCCTCAATCATATCCATCAGTTCAACCTGGTTGGCGATCAGGGCTTGCAGGGAAGGAGAAACCTTAATGGGCACCTTTGCCAGGTCCTGGTCAAATTCATGTCCCGAAGGGGTTAGCGTTACTTGCTGTTTACTTTTCCTGGCCATTTTAACCACATCCCCAAGATAGTATTTTTCTTGAACCGGTCCAATATTAATTCAACAGGAATTTAACCCAACCTTTTTTTGCAAGGTTTAAATACAAGCATCATACCAATTAATACCCGGATAAAAAAAGCGCACTCATTCGGTTCCTCTGAGTGCGCTTTTTGATACTTTTTTCCTTTGCCCTTGCCATATATATGGCAAGGTATGCTTTACCAAAGTATAAAAAATAATATTTTAGGTATTGCTAATCACGGAGGTGATGTGGATATGGAAGAAAAAAAACAGGGATTGAACAGTATAGATATTCCCCTATACGGGGACAATGTGAAACCCGGTTTTATACCTTTTTACGAGGTGACCGCCGACCTGATTGAAATGGAAAACATAAAGCCGCCGCCTAAAATCAGACCCAAAACATAGAAGCGCCGGCGAAAAGCTAAAGGCCGGCCCTGGAGCCGGCCTCTATTTGTCGGATAGGCAATTTATTAATTTTATTAGTTATCTATATTGCATTTTGGGGAAAATCACTTTATGGAGCTTTTAAAGTATCAGACGCCTTATTCGCGTGATATACTTAATGTATTATACTACTCGTCTGATTGTTTTTAAGGAGAATGTTATGATGAAAAGTTACAGAAAAGAATTATGGTTCCAAATTAAAAAAAGAAGAGAATTCATTAATATCACTACCGATGTGGAGGCTTGCTTAGCTGAAAGCGGCATCAAAGAGGGGCTGCTTTTGTGCAACGCCATGCACATTACCTCGAGCGTGTTTATCAACGACGATGAAAGCGGGCTGCCTAAAGATTTGGAAATATGGCTGGAAAAACTTGCCCCGGAAAAACCACACGAACAGTATTATCACAATGGGTACGAGGATAATGCCGACGCCCATTTAAAACGCTCCATTATGGGCAGGGAAGCGGTGGTTGCAGTTACCGATGGCAAACTGGATTTCGGACCCTGGGAGCAGATTTTCTACGGGGAGTTTGACGGGAAAAGAAAAAAACGGGTACTGGTAAAAATAATCGGCCAGTAATTGCCGGGGACGGAAAGGGTTGGTTGTGTGAAAGAGTATGGCAATAACGATATAACGGTGCACTGGTTCCCTGAATTGTGCGCCCATCCGGGCACCTGCCTGCGGCTTTTACCGGAAGTTTTCAATTTGAAGCAACGTCCCTGGGTCAATGTCAACTCGGCCGCGCCCGAAAAAATAATCAGCGCCATAGACAAATGTCCCTCGGGCGCTTTGCGATACTCCCTGCCGGAGGGCTCCAAAGTGGACCCGGGCGTTGCCGGCGGGGTGGGTAACATCAACTTCGAAAAGTCAAACCCGGCAGCTGTCAAGATAAGAGTAAGCACCAACGGCCCATTACTGGTTGAAGGCCCCGCCGTGGTAATCGGTATTGACGGCCAGGCCTTGAAAGAGGGGGGCAGAACGGCTTTGTGCCGCTGCGGGCTTTCCAAAAACAGCCCTTTTTGCGACGGGACCCACAGGAAAGAGGGATGGAAGGTTGATGAAATTTAATTAAAATCACCTGGAGTAAAGGTTGACATCAAATTTAAACACCTTTTCCGGGCAGTTTATTTCACAGCGTTTACACGCCGTGCCGTTACAGCGGTCGAGCCGGATAGACAAGGCGGCACCGCCTTCCGCCGCCAATGAAAGGGCTTTTTCCGGGCACCCGTCAACACAGGCGCCGCATCCTGTGCAGCCCGCGAATGCAACCCGGCGCGGGTAACCCACCACATCCATATAAGTTGCTCCCCGCCGGCCCGGGTCCGGGATGTCGCGGTCATGGAGCCGCTTAATCTCGGGGTTGGGATTGGGACTAATCAATTCCGGCAGTTTATATATCTTGCTGAACCGGTGGTACTGGTCCCAGGGCATGCCCTCGCCCCAAAGGGACATTTCCAGCAGGTAGGCCCGCTCAAATACCGGGGATTCGCCAAACATACAGTGATTCGCCCTGAGTTTTTGGGCCAGTTCTTGCAGTTTCCATAATTCTTCCGGCTCAATGACTATATCCCTGGCCATGGCCAGGGACGTATTGCCGATTTGGTATATTTTTTGGGCGCCCGGAGGCACCAGCCCCACCTGCAGCGCCTTCCCGGCGTTTACATAAGTTCCCGACGCCCCGGCCATAAAAGCTGTTGTTATGTCCCCCGGCCTTATCCCGGCTGCGTGGGCCAGGGTTATAAAACCCGCCCTGACGGCTCCTATGGCCTTTCCGGCCTCCACGATGTCACGCTGGGAAAAAGACACTTCCCGGCCCAGGTGCAGCTTTTGACTCGGTGTTTTAATGCCGGGCAGCCGAATCAAATTGGCTTTCAGACCCTCGTAGATGATGGAAACAACTCCGGTGCCCGTGATGCCGCTCGCTTTAACGCTTCCTTCCTCCAAGGTGGCGGAAGCGGTGAGATCAACCAGGTCCCCGGAAACGCTCCTCATATCTTCGTTAAGAACAAGGCAGCGGTAGCCGGCCTTTTCGGCTTCCACGTCATGGACGGCCCCCGGGGCCGCCAACATGCCAAACTCGACGTGCTGCCCTTCCAAGGCCGGCCCGGCGGCGCATGAGCCGGTGAATATTTTGTCCCCCGCCTTTAACGCCATCTCGGCATTGGTGCCGTAATCGGTAACCAGGGTAATTGCTTCAGTGTTCAAGATATTGGATTTAACCATCATCGCCAGAGCGTCGGCCCCGATTTCATGTTTTACCGCCCCGGGAATATAAACCGCAACATTTGCCGGCAACCATAAGCCGGCAATATCCGCCGCCGGCAGTTTTTTGGCGTTGCGCTTGGGGGGCTTTATGCCCAGCAGCTTTTTTTTCCTCTCCCCGGCATAAGCCAAATCCCGTATCTCTATACCCTCAAACAAGGACAATTGAATTGGGTTGCCGCAAACCGCCAACCTGGTAATATTGTTTAAAGGGACGCCCAACCGGATTATAACCAAATTAACCGCCTCGACAACCAGGCCGTGGGCGATTTCCCGGCCGGCTTCCAAAGCGAAATTCAAGTGGTCCATTACATTGGCTCCCGGCAAAGGATGCCTGGCGGTAATGACGGTGGCCATAATTTCTCCGGCGTCCAGGTCGACGGCTTGCCCTCTGAACCCGCTGGTGCCCAAATCAAGCGCCACGCCAATTCGTCCCATACAAAAGCCTCCGATATTCAGTCGAAAGTCCAAAGTCAAAAGTCCTGGTTGAGGGTTTGGTGAGCTTCAAATTGCTGCCGGCCTTCACATGTTCGACTTTGGACTTTGGACTTTCGACTATTAACTTTGGACTTTGTCAAACCCGTCGGCCAATTGTTCTTTGTTCAGGCCGACGCCTATAACCAAAATTTTGCTGGCGGTGAAAACATCGGTGGGCGTTTGCTCCATTATTTCGTGAGCAGCCAGGTCCATACGTATCCACCGGCCGCCGGAAACCTGAAAAATACCCTTGGCCCTGTCAACAGAGCCATATGTCCCATTGCTTATTTCTTTAAAAAATTGTCTCAGTTTGGTCAGGTCAAAAAGACGGTTGCTTAAACTACTGAATTGCTCGTAATCTTTCAGGGGAGATTCAGGCTCATATTCATGGATGTAACGCCCGCCGGTCTCATGGGGCGGGCGGCGCTCCCGGCTAAAATGCTCCCGTTGTTGCGCCTGTTGGGACATCACCGCCGCAAAGTCGGTTCCTTGGTCCAGGGGCAGGCCATGAATAGTTGTAATAATTTTACAATGATCATTATGCCGGCGAATTATCTCTTGTATTTGGGCAATTTCGCCCTTACCAACCTTGTCGCATTTATTAACAATAATCACTTGGGCCATTTCCAGTTGGTTAATCACATACCCGATGTTTTGGGACATAATTTCCCGGAAAATACCGGCATCCAAAACCACATGGGTAGTGATCCCGCCTATGTGCTTTTCCAGGCTCAGGCTCTTTAATATGCCCATCAGATTTTTTATCGTAGCCACGCCTGTCGGCTCGATAAAAAGCCGGTCGGGGCGGTAATCCTCAGCAATCATCTTTATTTGCCGGAGCAGGTCGACTTTTAAAGTGCAGCATATACAGCCGTTGGGCAATTCCACCACGCCGGCTCCCCGCCCGCCCAACAAATCACCGTCAATGCCGATGGACCCGAATTCGTTGACCAGTACGGCAACTTTTTCATGGCTGCTTTTTTGCTCCAGCATGTTTAACAAGACGGTGGTTTTTCCCGCTCCAAGCAAGCCATTGATAACTTCTACATACATAGTGCCTTCCCGCCTTTGCCTTATTGCGAAACGGGTATGATTCCATCATGGTCGGCCCTTCGGCCACAAAGCTTGCGCTCATTCGGTTCCCTCCGCGCACCCAAGCCCAACCCGGACCCCGAGGGGCCCGGGTTGGCCATGCCCAGTGGCGCTCAATTGTTCCATTTCTCCTTCAACTGGCTCCAGTCCATACCGTTGACGGCGTCGCCGGCCATTCCCGGGGCCTGGGAAGCGTCCTTGCCGTAAACGCCCAATTCAAAACCGGTGACATATTCCAGGGACACAGCGCCGCCACCGCAAACAAAAGGCAGCGTAAACCCGTCCCTGCTCAAGCGTTTGGAGATTTTTTCAAAGGCGGTCATGGTGGTGGTCATCAAAGCCGTCCCGGTCACCATCACCGGCTTGTGTTCTTTCACCGCCGCCACCACGTCGTCCACCGGAACATCCTTGCCCAAATCCACAACTTCATAGCCATTGGCCCGCAGCAGGGCGTTGACTATTTTTTGGCCCAGGTCGTGAATGTCGCCTTCGGCGGTGTGGGTGACCACCGTGCCTTTCTTTTCAATTGCTCGGCCCAACTTCTCCTCGCAAATCTCAATGCCGCTCAACATGGCGTCGGAGGCCACAATGGCCTGGGGCAGGTAATAAACACCCTCGTCCCACAACCTGCTTACCTCATTCATGCCTTTAATCAAACCTTCGTTGATTATTGCCATCGGTTCTTTGCTCTTCAGGGCTTCGTTGACCACCGCGTCAATATTGTCAACATCCCCCTCCAGCACACATTGCATCACCTTTTGCAGAGCGGCGTCTTTACCGGATACCCTGGCTCCCCTGGCTTCGCCGGCGCCAATGAGGTCGTATCTGACAAAAATATTTGCGTAACTCGCCACTGTTGCCATTTTTATCCCTCCTTATATCCCCGTTCCTGTTACAAACCGTAATTGGTCAGATTGAAGCCCGGGATAAGCTTTTTATAAATATCCGCGCATTCACTGATAAAATCTTCTTCCTTGTCCGGCAGGCTTTCCAGGGTCCGCATAGCGGACTGCAGAGCGTCCTTTTCAAAAGCGGGCATCTGCAACCGGCTGTCGCCGAGCATTAACTGGCCGGCCTTGATAGCCGCCGCCCGGGCCCTGGCATAATAAGAACCATTGTTGGCAATTATGGTTTTGCCTATCTCGTAGGCATTTTCCGGGCAAAGCACAAAACCGTGGGTGTCGCGGTACTTGTCGGACTGAACCATCATTTCCCGCAGCATTTTGGCCTGACCCATCTCAATGGCGGTGTTCATCAAAGCAACGTCGTAACCGAGTATTTCGGCAAATACCGCCACCGTGGTGCCGCCGAACATGTCATGGTACTCAACGGCCTCGTTGCTCCACAGGTCGCAGCAGGCGCCAACCAGGTTGCCCAGCAAATCACTGTGCGCGCAGGCGCAGGTTTTACCTTCCATGGAAATGGGGTTGCCGGTTATGGCCTTGACAATCACATCCTCATAACCGCAATCTTTACTGGGACCTTTGGCTCCCTGCTCATAGGCCACCAGGGAGCGCGCGGCGGCAATACCCCTGGTCAGCGCGGCGAAGGTGTGCGGCACCGACCTGTCCTGATAACCGCCGGCCATAAACATGGCCACGTTGGCCTGGGCACAGTTTGTGTCTCCACCGGGGGTAACGCCATGCTTACCGGCAATTTCAACCACCTGCTTCCACATAAACTCCATATCACGGCTGCCCAGCACACCGATGCCAAACAAAGTGCCGCGAATATCCTGGCGCACGATGGTGTAATCCGAAACCTCCTTGCCGCCCACCGACTCTATGGAAAGGTTGTCGGCTCCGCCGGCGGCGCTGGTTTGGAAAGTTTTTAAGATTGTCTCCAGGGCCACCGAGTTTCTGATGTCCTCCTCGTCAGGTTTGCGGTAATCGGCAATGGTGGACCGGATGGCGCTTTTCAGCCCGTACTTGCGGTAATAATCCTCCTGCAAGCGTTTGGTTTCGGCGGCTATTTCGCCGCCCCAATCAGGGTTCTTGGTCATTTGATAAACGTGCTCCAGCTCAATTTGAATGCCGGGAATACCGATGGCCACACACCGGTCAAGCACATCGGTGACCATTTTTTCGTATTCCTTGACCAGTGTCTTTTTGGTTGACTCCGTACCCGGCCTGGGGTGCGGCACCAGTTCGGGATACACGTGCCCCCCGCCCACGGTAAAATCACGCCCGTAACTAACAGGATGCTTAGCTGTGCCAAATACCATTTCATCAGCGCCGGCGTAAGCCATTTTGCCGTATTTAGGCATATTTACCAACCCCCTTTTATTAAACAATCTTTT
>JAKSCU010000558.1 GCA_022360435.1 Bacillota bacterium | reverse complement strand
TGCTGAAAACCACCGGCATGGACGAGGAAGATGCCGGCCGGCTGGTTATGGACATGGCCGAGCAATCAGATGGCGCCATGGATTGGGAAGGGCTGGCCGCACCAATCCCCGGTACCCATGAAATGCTTGGACGGCTGCAGGACCGGGGGTTTAAGCTGGCGGTGGTCACTGCCGATTCTTCGGTGCGGGCCAGAATATCCTTGACCGCCCTGCAGTTGATTGATTACTTTGCCGTGGTGGTGGGCGCCGACTGCGTACAAAATAGCAAACCGGCGCCGGATATGGCTTTGCTGGCTTGTCGTGAACTGGGCATAGAGTCGGGTTTGGCGGTGGTGGTGGGCGATACGCCGCGTGATATCGTCATGGCCCGGGAGGCGGGTTCAGCCGGCATAGGCGTACTATCCGGGGTTTGTACCCGGGAGCAGCTTACCGGCGCCACCGCCGACGTAGTGATTAACTCAGTGGCTGAGCTGGAGTGATCTTGACTGTTTCACGCATGTGTGCCGGCGGGGTGATCGGCTAAACGGCGATCCCGGGTGAACGTCGGCTTTGCCCGAATTGGAGGTGCCGGGTGGACAGCAATTGTCTAGTATTCCATATCGGCGACCAAGAGTCCGGCCATCCGGTGGGCAATCTGCTCCGCCACAAGTGGGGTTTTTCCCGTGGGTTGGTAAGAAAGCTGAAAAGGAAGGGCGAGGTGCGGGTCAACGGCAGGCCGGTTTACATGCGGGAACGTGTGGTTTCCGGCGATGTGCTGGAGGTGACCATGCCGCCGGACGGCGCCACGGAAGTTGAGCCCGACGATATTACGCTGGAAGTGATATACGAGGACGAACATATATTGGCGGTGAACAAGCCGGCCGGCATGCTGGTGCATCCGGTGGGGGAAGAACAGCGGGGCACACTGGCCAATGCCGTTTTGTTCCGCTGGAGAAAACAAGGTAAAACCGGTCGTTTCCGACCGGTTTATCGTTTGGACAGGGACACCACGGGCATAGTCCTGGTGGCCGGGGGGCCTTACGCGGCTCAGCAGTTGGCCCGCCAGTTGGAAAACGGACTGCTGCACCGGCGTTACCTGGCGGTGGTGGAGGGAACACCTGACCCCGCCGGCACCATCGACCTGCCACTGGCGCCGCATCCCGGCTACAGATCCCTGTGGAGGGTGGATCCGGCGGGGAAGAGAGCCGTTACTCACTACAGGTTGATTAGAAAGCTTGGTGGAGCGGCGCTTCTATCCCTGGAATTGGAAACCGGGCGCACTCACCAAATTAGGGTACATATGAGCCACAGGGGCCATCCCCTGGCCGGTGACATACGGTACGGCGGCAGCGGCTTCCTGCTGGACCGGCAAGCCTTGCACGCCGCAGCCATTGATTTTCGGCACCCTTTTTCGGGGGCGCCGTTGAAACTGCGCAGCCTGCTGCCGCCGGACATGCGGCAGCTTGTCCGGCGCCTGTTCAGTAATTAAGGGGACACCATACTTAATTATCCAGTCACTATTCAATAATTAAGTATGGTGTCCCCTTAATTCGGTACCCGGCGTATGCTAAATTTTAGCACAAAACCATTGACAACAATTTGCGCCTCTTTTATACTCATACTGAGTATATGTATAAGGAGTGGTGTAATGGCTCTTTGCGGTGATGATCATGCTAAACTGATTGCCCGAATTAATCGCATTGAAGGGCAGATACGTGGACTTAAGAAAATGGTGGAAGAAGACCGGGACTGCCTGCATGTGCTAAAGCAGATAGCAGCCGCCGGAGGCGCTTTGAAATCTCTGGGGGCGGTTATTCTGGAGGACCATCTTAAGGGATGTGTAACCAAGGCGATTGTAAGCCACGACCATGAGTCGGAATTGATAGAGGAAGTTGTAGAGATATTTAAAAAGTTTAGCAAATAGGAGTTGGAGAAGATGATAGGACGTTTTTCAAGGCTGGGTGTGCACCAGGAATTGTTCAGATCGCGCAACTTTTATATTTCCATCGGGGCCGCGTCTTTGGCGCTGGCCAGTTATCTTATTGACCGCGGCAGCCAATCTCCAAGCATTTACGGGATTGCGTTTGCCTTAACCTCGGTGGCCATAAATGGCCTGCCCATTATTTTGGGGGCCGTAAAAGGACTTATGGAGCGGAGGGTCAATGTTGACGAGCTTGTCAGCCTGGCCATTATCGCCAGCCTGATACAGGGAGAATTCCTGGCTGCCGCCGTGGTCAGCTTTGTTATGACGATTGGCGGAATAATTGAAGAGTTGACCAGTGATTCCGCTCGCCGGGCAATTAAGACATTGGTTCGTATTTCGCCGGAAACCGCGACGGTTCTTATTAACGAGGAAGAAAGGACGGTTCCCGTCGAAGACGTGGTGGTTGGGGACTGCATCCTGGTTAAGCCTGGTGAACGCATACCTGTTGATGCCGTTATTTTATCAGGTGTTTCGTCAGTCGATGAATCAGCGATGACAGGCGAATCATTGCCTGTGGAGAAGCAGGCCGGAGACACCGTTCTTGCGGGTACACTGAATCACAACGGGGTGTTAAAAGCTAAAACGATGAAGGTCGGGCACGATACCACCCTGGGCAAGGTCATAAAACTGGTCAATGAGGCCGAGTTGCACCGGCCGGAGGCCGTGAGGCTCATTGATCGATATGCAACGTGGTTTACCCCCGCCATATTGTCTTGCGCGGCTATCGCCTGGGTGTTAACGGGTGATTTAAGCCGTGCGGTGGCCGTTTTGATTGTGGGTTGTCCATGCGCATTGATCCTGGCTGCCCCCACGGCGACTGTGGCGGCGTTGGGACGAGCGGCTAAAGCGGGCATATTGGTCAAGGGAGGAAAGTACCTTGAGCAGGCGGCATCCATCAAAGCCGTGCTTTTTGACAAGACCGGCACTTTGACGCTGGGAGAACCCAGAGTGGTTGAAATCGCCTGCACCGAAGGCATTGTCAAAGAAGATCTTCTTTCCTGCGCCGCCAGCGCAGAGCAGCACTGCACCCATCCCTTGGCCCGGGCTATTCTAAAGGCAGCCTATTATGCCAAAGTGGTGGTGCGCGGAGCGGAAAACGCCTTTCATGAGATCGGGCTTGGTGTCCGGGCAGTGGTGGATGGTGCGACAATTGAAGTCGGCAGTACATCTGCCTGCGTAAACACGGCCACACTTCCGCTTAATCTCAGGAAAAGCATGGACAATTCCATTGCCCTCGGCATCACACCCCTTGTGGTGTATCGCGATCAAAAACCCATCGGTTTACTTAACGTCTCGGATCAAGTCCGGCCCGTCGCAGCTTCGGCCATTCAAAAATTCAACAGTCTCGGCGTCAATGAAATGGCTATTTTATCCGGCGACCATGAAAAAGCAGTGAAACGCATTGCCGGTTTGGTGGGCATCGACCATGTTTATGCGAATCTTAAACCACAAGACAAACTGGACGTTATCAAGCAGTACCAAGCACGGAATTTGCCGGTGATGTTTGTTGGTGACGGGATTAACGACGCGCCGGCATTGGCATCTTCTCAAATCGGTG
Organism: Bacillota bacterium; assembly: GCA_022360435.1. Lineage (GTDB taxonomy): Bacteria > Bacillota > Desulfotomaculia > Desulfotomaculales > Desulfallaceae > BRH-c8a. Next base: position 1,390 of record JAKSCU010000558.1, on the reverse strand, counting down.
TCGCCATGGGCGTTGCAGGGACCGATGTCGCCCTGGAAACCGCAGACGTAGCCCTTACCCACGACGATATTTCCACATTACCCTGGTTGATTCGTCTTTCCCGACGAATGCTCACCATTATAAAAGCCAACATTGTATTCGGGCTGCTGTTCAATATCATTGCGGTAATTGCCGGTGGTATGGGATGGCTTACACCCATCATGGCAGCCATCGTGCACAATGTGGGCAGCGTTTTTGTCGTTGTCGCGTCGGCCAGTTTGGCCATTTTCCCGGACGATTCCAGAAACCCTGCGTGAAGACTAAGTAATGGATTTCGGCACCCCTCTTCCGGGGTGCCGTCTTGAAACTGCGCAGCTTTCCGTCGCCGGACATGCGGCAGCTTGTCCGGAGCCTGTCCAGTCCCTTAGTACCAGTTGAACAACGCAACCAGTGTGGCTATAATCCCCGCCAGGCAGGCCAGGGAAAGAGAAGCCACCAACCGGAACATTTTTTTCAGGCCCGTGGCTTCGGCCTCCAGGCGGCTAAAATGATCACTCATGGTAGAGGTTATTTCATGGGTGTCTTTTTCCAGGCGCTCCCGCAATGTGGCGATTTCCCTTTCCAGCAGGCTGAACTTTCGTTCCGCAGGTAAAATAAGCCCTTCCTTGAAAGAATCCGCCAGCGAACCGGTTAGTTCGGGGTGCGTGTCTTCCCTGGGTATTTCGTACAGCTTGGCCACTTGTCAAGCACCTCCCGACGCCTGCTTGATGGCGTCCCGGATGGAGGTCAAAACCAAGAGGGGTATTTCATCCACTTTTTGTTCCAGTTTTACCACTCTATCTTTCAATTCCTCAATTCCGGCCCGGTCCACCTGTTTCATTTCTTCCAGCGTGCTTACAAGCCGGTTGTTTTCACTGAGCACGGGATGGACAAATTTTTCTTTTAATCCCACCAGTATGTCGCCCAGAATTTCTTGAAGCTCGTCATTGCCGGCCCTGGGTTGAGTATTTTTAGACGGCATGGCCAATACCTCCCAAAGTGTTATATTTTTTTCAGCGCCTGATTGAAAGAATGCAAAAACTTGCGCAGTTCTCTGGATTGGCTCTCATCCATAGCGCTGACCAGCTCATGCAGCAGGTCGCGCTTGATCTCGCTGCCGGTGTCGTCGCTAACTTCCTTAATGATCCGGCGCAATTTTTCATCCAGCGCCCTGGCGTTTTCCACAAACGATCCCTCCCGGGGCAGTGATCTCTTTTTCCAGTGCCTTCAGTTGGCTGGCGTAGGCATCAAAAGCGGCTGTACGTGAATGGTGCGCAACGGCGGTGTGTATAACCGGTTCAGGCCCGGGTGTTTTTTGTTTGTATTTCTGTATAAGCTGTTTTAGAGCCTCTTGCATGCGTTTTTCCTCCTT
>JAKSCU010000556.1 GCA_022360435.1 Bacillota bacterium | reverse complement strand
GGATACCATTTATCCCGGCACCGGCGTGGAGGAAATCAAGGCGCTGGTGGAATGGAACCTGAAAGTGGCCCCGGTTCTGAAGGTGGCCCCAAAGCCCGCAGGCGAAGAACTGGCCGCGGTGCGGGCGGCGGACCCGGCCAACCTGATTATGGGAGGGGCGGCGGCCAGGAAAAACTTGTCGGGTCTGGAGGAATACATTGAAGTGACTATTAAAAATTCCGGCAGGTAAAAAGATTTTATGGGTGGACGATATTTAGCGGTATTCCGCCCCAAGTCACTACCTTTGCTCATGCAATTTCTCTCATAATATATCATTAGTGTCAAATAAATTTATGCCAAGCCGCATTTATTCAATGCGTTACGGCATTCGCGTCAGGGCAAGTATGGTGTTGCGTGCCCGGTTATGCTTGCTGTTATCAATGACATTTTGCATCATGCGGCGCGTAGAGTCCTGGCGCGGGCGCCCAAAAACACTGGTGGAAGTGCTGCAATATGAATGATGCCGGCGGCTGTACGGTAACGGTGGACCTGGGGATTGCTTTGGCCGGGCAGGTTGCCGATGCGCAATACAGGCGGCCCAAAATTAAAATGCGGCTGGAGCGGCCAATTACGCTGGATTGTTTAATCCGGCGGTTGGGTATACCCGGAGCGCACATCAGTTTTATAACCATAAACGGGGAAAAATGCGGTTGGGATACCCTGGTGGCGCCAAATGACGCAATTGTTTTATTTCCATATGTCACCGGCGGGTGAAGAGTAAAGAAAGTCAAACCCCGGGCGGTTAAAAAAACGCACTCATTCGGTCCCCCCTGCGTGCGCTTTTTGATGCTTTTTTCCTTAGCCCTTGCCATATATATGCAAGGTATATTTGCCTAAAGTATAAAAAAAGGGGACACGCCTCCTTCTTGGGAGTAATGTCCCCAATGTGTTTTTACATGTTGTCGTGAACTCTTTCGTGCAGCAAACGGGACGCTTCATCGCCATGTTTCATTTTGGCGGCGGCATAGAACGCAACGCCCAATGCCAGCCAGCCCAGCACTATAACCCACTCATACGGCCAGGCCAGCGCCGACGGGCTGCCGGGCAGGTACATCAGGGCCATGCCGATGCTCATTAGCACCGCGATAAAGCCTACCAGTTTGCCTTTGGAGACTGTAAAGGGCCTGGCCATGTCGGGTTCCCTGTATCTTAGCACCAGGAAGGATAGCGCCACCGCCAGGTAAGCCACCACCACGCCCAGCCCGCCGGCGTTCACCAGCCAGACCAGCATTTTCTTTCCAAAAAGGGGCGCTATCGAGGACAATATGCCGATAAGAATGATGGCATTGTAAGGTGTCTTGTACTTGGGGTGCAGGCGGCCTAAGAATTCAGGCAGCATTTTGGCCCGGGCCATGGCGTATATTAGGCGGCTGGCTCCAATATAAAAGCCGTTCCAGCTGGTTATGATACCGGCGATACCCGCCAGCACCAGCAGTTTTCCGGCCCAAACTCCGCCAAAAAGGGCCGTCATGGCGTCCGCCGTGGCCAGCCCCGTGTTTTGCAGTTCGGCGGGGCTGAGAGCCCGGGATACTCCGAAAATGATCAAAACATACCAGGCCGAAGCCATTAAAACCGATATAATTAAAATCTTGCCTATGGATTTGCGAGGTATGTCCATTTCTTCGGCGGCCTGGGGAATAACGTCAAACCCGACAAACATGAAGGGCGTCATAATGATGACCGTGAAAAGCCCGGCCATGCCGCCGGTGAGCAGCGGCTGCATGTTGACCGTGGAGCCGGTAAAAAGGCTGCCGGTTATAAGCATTATGCCGGCGGCGGCAATTACGAGGGTAAATACCGTTTGCATGAAGGCCGCCATTTTAATGCCCAGGTAATTGACGACACAGAGTACAATGGAACCCGCTATTCCCACCAGCGCCCAGCTGGCGTACACATCCCATCCCGCCACAGTCCAGAGATAGCCTTGCATGTAATTGGGGAAAAGATATTCCACCACTGTGGGCAGCGCCACAGCCTCAAAGGATACCACCGAAATGTAGCCCAAAATGATGGTCCAGGAACAAATAAATGAGGGCAGCAATCCCAGGCCGCGGTAACTGTAAAGCAATTCTCCGCCGGCTTTGGGCATTGCCGAGGCCAGCTCGGCATAGGTTAATCCGACAAAGGTAACCAAAAGACCGCCGATTATAAATGCGAACATGGCGCCAAATGAACCGGCTTCACGAATCCATTCCCCCGCCAGCACCACCCAGCCCCAGCCGATCATGGCGCCAAAGGCCAGGGCCAGAACTTCGCGCTTGGTCAACACTCTTGAAAAACCCGATTTTTGTGACATGTAACTCACCCCTTGTCCTTGTTGTTTGGCATATCAGTCGCTTTCACGCCTCTAAAATATTTTCGGTTCACCGCCTTTCATTTTAATATTAAGCGTAATTTAAAAATAATCTAAATATTTTTAATTGTTATTACAAATAGCATGCCAAGCAAGTTGCGGCCACATTTTTTGGGGGGCGGAAATATGTAAAAAATTATAAGAGAAAAATGGGTTGAGTAATATTGAATCGAAACATCTTCGGCAATTAATGCTTTTGAGCATTATTTATGCCGAAAAGCAATCCGGCGGCGCGAATGGGCGCGTTTTATATCCGCCGGGCAATTCAAGCGCAGTTTGCTTTGCCGCCTGTGCCGGCGGGGCGTGAGCGCGGCGGACGGTTTGGGAATAACCGGTCAGGTAGCAATTTTGCATATGTAATCCCCAATATAAATGGTGTGTTCGGTGGAACCGGGTAGATTCGAAGAGTGTGGCGACAATCTGGGTAAAAGGCAATAAAAACCACGGGAGGTAAAAAATGACCAGGTCCAATGACGAGCTGTTGGCAAAGAAACAGCAACTGGTGGCCCGGGGCATCTCCAATGCCACCGGTATATTTGTAAAGGAAGCAAGGGGCGCGACAATTGTTGACGTCGAAGGCCGGGAATATCTTGATTTTTACGGCGGTATCGGCACCCTGAATGCGGGTCACTGCCCGGCTCCGGTGGTGGAGGCCGTCAAAAGCCAGGCCGAAAAGCTGTTGCATACCTGTTTCATGGTTACCATGTACGAACTTTACCTGGATCTGGCGGAAAAGCTTATATCCATTGCGCCGGGCGGCTTTGAGAAGCGGGCCATGTTCATTAACAGCGGCGCCGAGAGCGTGGAAAACGCGGTTAAAATCGCCCGGGCCTACACCGGGCGTGCCGGGATAATCTCCTTTGAGTGCGCCTTTCACGGGCGGACATTGATGACCATGACCCTCACCAGCAAAGTGAAGCCGTACAAATATGGTTTTGGCCCTTACGCGCCGGAAGTGTACAAGATTCCTTCGGCTTATTGTTACCGCTGTTACTACCGCTCCACTTACCCGGACTGCGGCATGCACTGTCTGGAGCACTTTCAGCGCATGTTTGCCGCCGAAGTGGCGCCGGAAAACGTGGCGGCCATGATTATCGAACCGGTTCAGGGCGAGGGCGGTTTTATCGTGCCTCCCCGGGAGTTTTTGCCCGGGGTGTGGGAAATTTGCCGCAAACACGGCATAGTGCTCATCGCCGACGAGGTGCAGACCGGTTTCGGCCGCACCGGCAAGATGTTTGCCTGTGAGCACTGGGGCGTGGAGCCCGACCTGATGACCGTGGCTAAATCCATTGCTTCGGGAATGCCGCTGAGCGGCGTGGTGGGCAAAGCCGACATCATGGACGCTCCCGAACCCGGCCATCTGGGCGGCACCTTTGGGGGCAACCCGGTGGCCTGCGCCGCGGCTTTGGCCACCATTGATTACATTGAGCAACAAAAGCTGACCCAAAGGTCCGCCGCCATTGGCGAAAAAATGCGGGCCCGCCTGGTGGAGATGCAGGAGAAATATCCTGTTGTCGGAGATGTGCGCGGCCTGGGCGCCATGCAGGCCATTGAACTGGTTAAGGACCGCGGCACCAAGGAGCCGGACAAGGATGCGGCGGCCGCCGTAACCAGGTACTGCGCGGAGAACGGCGTTATAGTCGTCGGCGCCGGTGTTTTCAGCAACGTGGTGCGCATGCTTGCGCCTTTGGTTATCACCGACGACCAACTCGGCCGCGGACTGGACGTCCTGGAGCGGGCCGTGGCCGGAGCTTCCAAATAGAGCCTTCGCCAATCATTCATCTATATACAAAGCGAGGAGGATGGGCGGGTTGAAGGGTTTTTACGGTAAAATACTGCGCGTTGATTTAACCGGCGGCAGATACGCGACGGAAGAAATACCCGAGGATGTTTTGCGGGGATACCTGGGCGGCAAAGGCCTGGGTTCTTACCTGCTGCTGCATAACGTGGCGGCCGGCGTCGACCCGCTGGGTCCGGACAACAAGCTTATTTTTACCACCGGGGCCGCCACCGATACCGCCATGGTGGGCAGCAGCCGTTACGGAGTTTACAGTCGTTCGCCGTTGACCGGCGGATACGCCGAATCTTATTCCGGCGGGCGGGTGGCGCCGTTGATGCGCCGCACCGGATATGACGCCATTATTATCCAGGGCGCGTCGGAGCAACCGGTTTTCCTGGAAATAAGCGAGGGCCGGGTTCGGTTTCACGACGCCTCAAGTCTGTGGGGGATGGATACCTACGCCGCCGAGGAAGCGGCTCTGGAAAAAGTTGGTGTGGCCGGCGCCCAGGCCGTGGTTATCGGGCCGGCGGGAGAAAACCTGGTCCGGTTTGCCTGTATCGAGAACAACCGCTGGCGCTCCGCCGGGCGTACCGGGCTGGGGGCCGTCATGGGCGCCAAAAAGCTAAAAGCCGTGGTATTCCACGGCAACGCCCGGGCCGAAGCGGCCGATCCCGGTTTGCTCAAGGATGTGGTAGGCAGAATCCGGGCGGCGGGCAAAGACAACCCCGGGGTGCAGAACTATCGGACCTACGGCACCACCGTAATGGTGCGGATCATGAACGGGGCCAAGGCTTTCCCCAGCCGCTACTGGAACCGGGGCGTGGCCCCGGACTGGGAGAACCTCAGCGGTGACGCCCTGCTGCGGCAGCACACTGTGAAGCCCAGCGCCTGCCCCAACTGTTTCATGGCCTGCGGCCAGCATACCGTTATTTCCTCCGGCGAATACGCTGGGTTGGAAATGGAGGGGCCGGAATACGAAACAATATATGCCTTCGGCGGCCTGTGTTCCATCAACCGACTGGACCGGGTGACCTATCTGAACGACTTGTGCGACCGGTTGGGCCTGGACACCATCACCACCGGCAACTTGGTGGGGCTGGTGATGGAAGGGGTGGAGCGCGGCCTTATTGATGCGCCGGTGAGGTACGGCAACATGGACGCCGTGGTGAAATTGGTTTGGCAGATCGCCGAGCGCAAAGGCTTGGGCGAAATCCTGTCCCTGGGCATAAAAGAAGCCGCGGCGCGCCTGAACCTGGAGGAACTGGCCATTCATGTCAAGGGCATGGAGCCCCCGGGGTACGACCCCAGGGTATTAAAAGGGATGGGCTTGGCTTACGCCACTTCCGCCAGGGGCGCCTGTCACCTGCGGTCCACCTTCTACAAACCGGAGCTGGCGGGCATGATCGACCCCTCCGCCATCGAGGGCAAGGCCGAGTTGTTCCTGGATTTTGAAAACCGGCTCACCATATTAAACACCCAGATACTGTGCGTATTTTTCCGGGACCTGATACCCTGGGAGATACTGGTGGACTTGAACCGGGCGCTGACCGGCCACCATTACACAAAGGACGAGTTGTGGGCGGCGGCCAACCGTATAATCGACGCCAACCGGCAATTCAATTTGGGCCAGGGTTTGAGCAGGGACGACGACACGCTGCCCGACAGGCTCTTCGGCGAAAAGATCAACGACGGGCAAAACGGCATCACTTTGGTGGAATTAAACAAAATGGTGGACGACTACTACCGCTTGCGAGGTTGGACCTAGGTGTCGGGTGTTGCAAGTTACAGAAATATAATGGAGAAAAGAGCCGTCTTTGCCTCCGTTATTATTTCTATTGCGATGTGGCGCTAAGCAGGTAGTTAAAACAAGGGTCCGAGGGGAATTCCCCTTGGACCCTTTTATAAAAGGGGGCGTAGTGAGCGTTTATAATGTATCAATCTCAGAATGAAATATAGTTATGAGACACATTAATGATGCTTATTAGCATTATTAATGTGTCATTTGTGCATGGATAACCTCGCACCCCTTGCGCGTCCTTATTTATTGCCTGCAAGCCGACCTCTGGCGTAAAATAATTCGTCAATGCATTAACATATGTGTCCATATTTCACGCCAATATGGCACAAACCCTTGCCCGGCGCGGCTTCCCCTATGTTTCCTTATTGATGTTAACTTTTATGCCATGCTGGCATATGCTTTGCAATCTTAATTAATTTTAAATATTAAAATAAGAAGCTTGGTATAAAACTATATATTGAGGAAGGGGTGCCAAGCATGAGCAAGGAAATCAACAGCTTTGAAATTGTGAAAGGTCTCATTGACACCTCCGTCAAGAAGCTGAATTTAAACAGAGCGGTTTACGATATACTCACCGAGCCGCAGCGCGTACTGACGGTCACCATCCCGGTGCAGATGGATGACGGTTCCCTCAGGGTTTTTACCGGATACCGGTCCCAGCACAACAACGCCCTGGGACCTTATAAGGGCGGCATCAGGTTCCATCACGAGGTTAACATGGATGAAGTAAAGGCGCTTTCGGCATGGATGACCTTGAAGTGTGCCGTAATGAACGTTCCTTACGGCGGCGGCAAGGGCGGCGTAATCGTGAACCACAAGGAGCTTTCCCCGGGTGAACTGGAGCGGCTATGCCGGGGTTACATCCGGGCCATTGCGCCGGTGCTGGGGTCCGAGATCGATGTGCCGGCGCCGGACGTGGGCACCAACGGGCAGGCCATGGCCTGGATGATGGACGAGTTTTCCCGCTACAGAAACCATAACGAATTCGGGGTTATCACCGGCAAGCCCGTTATGCTGGGCGGTTCCCTGGGTCGGCTGGAGGCGACCTCCCGGGGCTGTGTGTTCACCATCCGCGAGGCCGCCAAGGCCACGGGGCTGAAACTTAAAGACGCCACCGTGGCGGTGCAGGGTTTCGGCAACGTGGGCGCCATCGCCGCCCGGCTGCTGCAGCAGGAAGACGGTTGCCGCATATTGGCGGTCGGCGACTCCGGCGGCGCCATATACAACCCCCGGGGTTTAGATATCAAGGCCCTGGAAGAGCACAAGTCCTGCACGGGCAGCGTAAAAGAATTTCCCGGCGCCCGAAGCGTCACCGGCGAAGAACTGCTGGCTCTCAGCTGCGACATATTGGTTCCGGCGGCCCTGGAAAACCAAATTACCGCTGAAAACGCCGGCCAGATCAAGGCCAAAATAGTGGCCGAGGGAGCCAACGGTCCCACCACTCCCGAAGCCGACCGCATCCTGGCCGCCAGGAAAGTTCTGGTGCTCCCGGACGTGCTGGCCAACGCCGGCGGTGTGACCGTGTCCTATTTCGAGTGGGTGCAGAACAACAGTGGTTATTACTGGTGCGAGGACGAGGTTAACCAGCGCCTGGAAAGAAAAATGGTCGAGGCTTTCAACGAAGTTTTCTGCCTGTACCAGAAACGCAAGGACGTCGACATGCGGGGAGCGGCCTACATGGTGGCCATCTCCCATCTGGCCGAAGCCATGCGGGTGCGCGGCTGGCTGGGTAGTCAGGTGTATGCGGATGCCAAGTGTGATTATAAATTAGCTTAGGGGCTGGCTTTAGTATCAGGTGTTGCAAGTTGCAGCCATATATTGACAGCAAGGTTTGGTTTGGCGCTTTATGTGTTTGGATAAATTAATCCGGTAGGTGGCAGCATGGCTATGCAGCCGGTAAATTGTTCCGTCGCTTGCCATAATTGCGACAAGTTGGGCGGGTGCGTTTCGGGCCAGACGTTGCGCAAACTGGAAATGCTGGAAAAAGAAATTAAAGAACTGAAGCAAATGATGGACCGCAGGAGCAGCCAGCGATATGGCAGGGTGGGTTGAGCCTTTGCTGTTTATAATATAAACTGTCCTCCTCTTGCGAGGCCCTTGCAAACGGGCCTCTTTTTCTTGCTTTAAGGAAAGTATACCCGCCCATTATTAATGGCCGGGCCGTTCGGTCGTTTATCCCACAGCCGGCGCCTCAAAAGGAATTCTCAAAAAGGTTTGGTGCTTTTCGGAGGATGTCGCGGGGGTTTATGCAAAGAGCGAGGGTGCTTGCGGCAAAAGCGCCGGTGCGCGTCCCAGCCGGCCAAGCCTTAAAATGCCGTATAGCGCCGATAGATAATATTTAACCGGTATTCTGTATGCTTATATTCTGCTATAATGGTTGCAGGAGAGGAGTGGGACGATGCAGCCCGTCACCGATATGCCCGGGTTAATCGCCACCGATGCCGCAGGCCGGATTACCATGATGAACGAGGCCGCCGGAGCTCTGTTGGGCACCGGTTACCGCATGGCCGCCGGGCGGTTGATTAAGGAAGTGATTCCCGACAGCCGGCTCACCGACATATTGTGGACGGACAGGGCCGACCGGGTGGAACGCCTGTCGGTGCACCGCCGCCGGCTGGCGGTAAGCCGGACTCCGGTATACGAGGGCGCCAGGCAGACCGGCTCCATTTTTATACTGCAAGACATTTCCGCTTGTGAAGTGATGCGCAGACAAGTTAAGAAACTTAAAGAAGACAAGGATGAGCTGGAAGCCATCTTTGACGCTTCTTTTGATGAGATATTTGTGATCGACGGCCAGGGGGTGGCCCGGAAGATTAACCGGGCCGGTGAATCTTACTACGGTGTGAAAACCGACGAGCTAATCGGCCGCAATGTGCTGGAACTGGAAAAAAGGGGGTTTTTTTCTCCCTCAGTGACCCGCATGATTTTTGAAAAAAAAGAGCGGGTCACCATTTCCCAGCAGACCCGCGGCGGCAAGGAGCTAATTGTCACCGGCAATCCGGTGTTCGACGAGCACGGTAACATTGTGCGCATTGTAATCAACTCCCGGGATGTCTCGGAACTGACCGAACTGCGCCGGCGCCTCAGGGAAACCCAGCGGTTGGCCGAAGCTTATCGCCGGCAGGTTATGGAGCTGGAGAGCAACAAATCGGCGCGCCGGGAATTGGTGGCCCGCAGCGAGGACATGATCCGGTTGCTGGAGATGGTGGACCGGATAGCCGGGGTGGACAGCACAGTGCTGATAACCGGCGAGTCCGGCGTGGGCAAGGGGATTGTAGCCAACCGCATCCACAAGCTCAGCCGGCGGGGCCGGGGGCCTTTTGTGTCCATCAACTGTGGCGCCATTCCGGAGAACTTGCTGGAATCGGAATTGTTCGGCTATGTTCCCGGCGCCTTTACCGGGGCCCGGAAGGCGGGCAAAAAGGGTCTGATTCAGATGGGCGAGGGCGGCACCGTGTTCCTGGACGAGGTGGCCGAGTTGCCGCTGAACCTGCAGGTCAAGCTGCTGCACGTGATCCAGCAGAAAAGCGTCACCTCCGTGGGGAGCACCGCTCCGCAAGGGGTGGACGTGCGGTTTATTGCCGCCACCAACCGCGATATCAAGCAGATGGTGCGGAAGGGCGATTTCCGGGTGGACCTGTACTACCGGTTGAATGTAATACCCCTGGAGATTTCGCCCCTGCGTCGGCGGCGGGAGGATGTCCTTCCCCTGGCGGAATACTGTCTGGATTTTATCAACAAAAAATACGGCATGAGCAAGAAGCTGGCCCCGGAAACCAGCGACATGCTTTTGCGTTACACTTGGCCGGGCAATGTGCGGGAATTGGAAAACATCATCGAACGGGTGGCCGTCACCGCCGACACGGTGGAAATCAAGCCGGCCCACTTGCCCGACTATGTGCTGGACCAGATGAGCAAGCAGAACAATAAAATATACATTCCCGACTTGTGTCCCCTGGAAGACGCCGTGGGAGAAGTGGAAAGGCAGTTGCTGGAAAAGGCCTACGCGCGTTACGGCAACACTTACCAGATGGCCGAGGCCCTGGGCATAAACCAGTCCACCGTAGTCAGGAAAATGAAAAAGCATATGCCCGCCGGCCGACGCAAACCCGGACCCCGCCGCCGGCAGAGCCGGTCTGATTAAAGGGCGACCTTTTGAAAAACACTCGCGCCAAGAAGTGTCGCGGTTCAGGGACAAGTCAATATAGGGGTTTAAAAGCTGTATAAAAAAAACAGCCCGCATATTGATCTTGTGGCAATGCCGGGGAGGAAAAACACTTTTGGTGGCGAATAAAACCTTATCAAAGTTTTACGCGCCCCCGGATGGCGGCGAGGCTGTTCCGGTTAGTGCTTATTGTCACAATCGAATAAAATCACCGGATGAAATAACTGGTCGAGACGGCGCGGCCAAAAAAATGAGATAGGCTGAAGGAATACAATTTTTTGTGTAGAAAACTATTCAGTGGAGAAAATGTAAGCTAGACGACATTTTTATGCAATGTATCCCGGGGCGATGCAACCTTGAAAGAGGAAAAAACCGAGAGGAGCGGTGTGTTCACGGCTGTGGCCGTCACCACCGCCATAGGCGCCGAACTGGCTATCACCACTTTGCTGGGTTTTTATGGCGGCAGGGCGCTGGACAACAGGTTCGGTACCGAACCTTGGTTCCTGGTGGCGGGTGTGCTGGCCGGAGTGGCTTTGGGCATATTCGGCATAGTGCAGACCATGCAGCGGTTTTTCAAGGACTGATTCCTCATAATTTCAGTTGCTTTTTGTATATGCGGTTGTTTTTAGTCTTAAACTTTTTCAATTGTGCACAAATAGAGATATAGGTCGGAATCCGTTCCGTGTTTTAATGTTTTTAGCGAAATTAGTCGTACATATTACGGGGATACAAGCATGGATCGGGCGAGGAGAGGTTGGGCTTGGAAAGACCGGCACCCATTCGCGACATCGGCGAACAGTTTACGCGCACGACCAGGATTACCGGCGTTTTTGGCGCCCTGCTGATACCGGGAACCATACTTTATCCCGGCGACCCGCTGATCCTGGGTATCCTCGTGGGCGCTATTTTTGGCCTTTTAAACGGCTATTTCCTGATCCGCAGAGTGAACGTCATGGCCGATCTGGTGCTGGGCCAAAAGGCCGACCACAGGCAGGCCAAGGTATTCATGCAGGCCGGCGTCTGGC
>JAKSCU010000405.1 GCA_022360435.1 Bacillota bacterium | reverse complement strand
TGTGCGGCCACCGCCTCGGCTCCCCGGGGGTCCTTTTCTATCCCCCTGGCAATGACGTATTCGTAAATTTCCCTTATTTTCATTTTCATTTCCGCCCCTCTCAATTGGTTTATATCTATATTACATGTATATGTTATTTTCTGGACACGAACCTGCTTCTATGCAAATAAAATCGCAAAGGCAGATCGGCGCCATCCCGAATGCCGATGCGGGTGGTGGTCACCAACTCGCCCTGTTCACTGCCGCCGCAGATGAATATTTTGTCCCCGGTAAGGTCGCTACGGTTCTCCTCCCGCCCGATGGCCATGGCCCGGGTAAGCTTGGCCGGCCCCGAGCATAATTGGCGGATGTCCTCCCGCCCCCGGCGCCTTCTCATCAGTTCAATACCCGCAACCGGTTCCAGCGCCCTGATCAGCACGGCTTCGCCAATCCCCTCGCCGGCGGAAACAACATTAAAACAAAAGTGCAGGCCGTAAGTAAAGTAAACGTAAGCGTAGCCCGGCGGCCCGAACATCGGGCTGTTGCGGGGGGTCATGCCCCGGGAAGCGTGACAGGCCGGATCTCCCTGCAAGTAAGCCTCGGTTTCTACAATAATGCCGGCGGTGGTGCCTTCCGGGGTCCGGCGCACCAGCACGCAGCCCGGCAACGCCCGGGCCACCGTAACGGTATCACGGGCATAAAACTCCCGGGACAGCGGGGCACCGGTAATTTCTTTATCCTTCATTGCGCAGCACCTGCATTAATTCCGGCAGCGGCAAGGTGTTAATGACATGCTCGGGTCCCAGCCAGGCCCGGCGGGCCACAGACACGCCGTAGACCATGTCGTCAAGCCTGAACAGGTCATGGGCGTCTGTATTGACAGCCACTCGCACACCGCTTTCCCGGGCCAGCCGGACGTATGATTCATCCAGGTCCAGGCGGTCCGTCGAGGAATTTATTTCTATCACTTTGTTATATCGGGCAGCGGTTTCAATTATTTTTTCCACCTCCACGTCGTATGGTTCCCGGTGGCCCAGCAGCCGCCCGGTGGGGTGGCCGATGATATGCACATGGTCGTGGGCGATGGCCGCTTTAATGCGTCCGGTGAGCATGTCACGATTCTGCTTGAAGCCGGTGTGCACCGAGGCGACTACCACTTCGGTTTCCGCCAGCACCTCATCCGGACAGTCAAGGCTGCCGTCGGACAGAATATCCACCTCAATACCGGTTAGGATTTGAAAGTCTTGCCACTGCCGGTTCAGTTCCCTGATTTTCTCATGTTGGACCAGCAACTTGTCGCTGGTCAAACCCCGGGCTATTTTCAATGATTCCGAGTGATCGGTGACGGCCAGATAGTCGTAACCCTTTTCCCGGACCCGCCGGGCCAGTTCCTGGATGCTGCTCATACCGTCGCTCCAGTCGCTGTGCACGTGCAGGTCGCCCCGGATGTCGCCCATATGCAGCAATCCCGGCAGTGCGCCCATTTCGGCGGCTTTTATCTCCCCCGAGTCTTCCCTGAGTTCCGGAACGACATACTGCAGTCCCAGCAGCCGGTAAATATCCTCCTCCGCGCCAATACGGAGCGGATCCCCGCCGGCGCGGGGGAATACGCCATGACGGTTCAGGCGCCAGCCGCGCCGCCAGGCCAGGAACTGCAGGCGGCGGTAGTGAGCCGGGCTGCCGGTGCTCCACAGCAGGGCCGGCCAGAACTGTTCCCGGGGCACCACATTTAGTTCCACCTTTACCCCCCAGCGACTGGCCACCTGAACCCAGTCCCTCTCCCTCTCCAGCACTTCGCCGATGTTGGGATGCAAAATAAATGAATCCAGTATTTCCGCTACGTCTTCGGCCGCCGCCAACAAGCCGACGTTATCCACCATCTTGGTCCAGCGCCTGATGCCGCCGGTGATTTCGACCATATGCACGGCGGCCATCTGCCGCAGGTATTCGCTTAAACCCAGGGCCAGTTCCCTGGCCGCCCCCAGGGTCAGGCAGCCCGTGTTTTTTTTCAAACGGCTGATATTACGAACAATCTCCTGCTCGGTTTTAGAGCCCATACCGGGCACTTTGCGCACCAAGCTTGCCCGGGCGGCCTCCTCCAGTTCGGCCAGTGTTTTCACGCCCAACTGTTCATTAAGCAGCCTGACTCTTCCGGGACCCAGTCCGGGCAGGGTCATCAATTCCATCAAGCCGGGAGGCACCTCATTCTGCAGTTCTTTCAACAGCCCGAGCTCACCGGTGTTAAGCAATTCACCAATCTTGGCGGTTATATTTTTCCCCACCCCGGGTATATCTTTCAGCTTACCGGCAGCATGCAGTTCGGAAACAGGCTGTTCCAGCCCGCTGACGATCCTGGCCGCCCGGCGATAAGCCCGAACCTTGAAAAAGCTGTCTCCCTTGAACTCCAGCAGGTCGGCAAGCTGGTTGAAAACCCACGCTATTTCCATGTTGCGCACAGGAACAACTTCCCTCCGCTGAATTCAGCCCCCAGCTCGCAAACTCTAACTTACCCAATATGACCCCGGCTTTGGCGGCGGGATATTGGCTGTTGATGTGGCACGTTTGGGTTGAATGTGATGTTGGAGGCTGATGTTATTATTGTTCAACTTGATCAAACCTGTAAACAAAAACACCCCGGCATAATAACTATCCCCTGTTATTATGTGTCTCGGAGAATATAAAAAAACTCATGAAGTCCGCTCCATGAGTGAAGTTTTACTTGTTTTTCTTCTTGCGCTGCGGCTCCAGCATTTTAACCAGGTTATCATACTCTTCCCTCAACATATGCAATTCCTCGGCTAAATTAAGGGCCGTCAATATTGCCGCCTTGTATAGGGACAGCTTGGGGTTGCGCTGTAAAACAACCCTCATTTTTTCATCGACGTCCCGAGACATACCGACCATCGTCTCCGGCGGCGCATCACCTTTCAGGGTATATCGCACGCCGTATATTTCCACTTCCACCCGGTTTTGCTCATTTTCCACAGCCAGTCCCCCCAGCTTAAATGACGCATATGCATCATTTATTCTATATATACTTCCATGTTCCTGCTGTAAAGGACAATTTTTCATATTAAATACGACATTCCACCGGGGACACTCCATACTGAATCTCCCCTTGTCGCTTACTCCCTTAAAGCAACGCCCAGTTCTTTCTCCAAAGCCCCGGTGATGGCAGAAATTTGCCGGGATACTTCCTCGTCGGTCAGCGTTCGGTCGGCGGCCTGAAACTGCAAGGAGAAAGCGATGCTCCTATATCCCTCGGCCACCTGCTCCCCGCGATAAACGTCGAATACCCGGAGGTCCCGCAGGATATTGCCGCCTTCCCGGCGAATCACTTCCACCAGTCTCGAGGCCGGGACGTCCACACGCACCAGCAGGGCCAGATCCCTGTCGGTGCCGGGAAACTTGGGCAAAGGTTTGTATACCACCGGATTGCCGGCGACTTCAGCCAACAGGTCAAAGTTAAACTCAAACACCGTTATCCGCTGCTTCAGGTTGTAAGCATCCAGTACGTCGGGATGCAACTCGCCGATGACGCCCAGTTTTTGTTCGCCCGCATATATCGTGGCCGCCCGGCCCGGGTGGAATCCCGGTTCTTGGGAAGCGGGACGGTATGAAACGTGGTTTACGCCGACGTTTTCCAGCAACGCGCCCAGGGCGCCCTTTAGGAAATAAAAATCCATCTCCACCGAGCCGCTGTTCCAGCCGGCGGGGGTTTTACCGGTGACGGCCACCGCCAGGGCGTTTACTTCTCGGGGCAGCGGAGCACCCCCGGACGGGAAGAATAAACGGCCCATTTCAAAAATGGCGGCGTCCATGTTCCGGCGGTTGACGTTGCGCTGCAACACATCCAGCAAACCAGGGAACAGCAGCGTGCGCATAACGGATTGCTCCTCGCTGAGCGGGTTCTGCAGCGGCACCGTATCCCTCAGCAAATGTCCCGCATCAACGCCCAGCCGGTCAAAAACCCCGGGGGTGGTGAAGCTGTATGTCATCACCTCGTAAAAACCCACCCGGGACAGGAAGTTTCTAACCTGCCGGGCCAGCAGTTGGTGATGGGTCATAGACCCGGTGGTTATGGCTCCGGTGGGCAGCGTGTCGGGCACCCGGTTATAACCGTGCAGCCGGGCTATCTCCTCCAGCAAATCTTCTTCGATGGTAATATCCGACCTGTGGCCGGGCACAGTCACCAGCAAGCCTTTCTCGTCTCCCCGCGCCTCGAATTGCAAACCGGTCAGCAAGCCGGTTATATCCGCCGGACCGAGTTCCACGTCAAGCACATGCCGTACCCGTTCCGGGCGCACCAGGATGGTTTTCTCCACCGCCGGCGCCGGGTAGTTATCAACCACCAGGTCCGCCACCTCGGCGGCGCCCATTTCCGCCAGCAAGCCGGCGGCCCGGTCGGCGGCCCGGAGGCACCCGGTAATATCGATACCGTGCTCGAACCGGGACGATGACTCGGAATGCAGCGCCAGGTCCCGGGCGGTTTTACGAATACTCACCGGGTTAAAATACGCCGATTCCAATAATACGGCAGTGGTGTTTTCGGTCACTTCGGAATCAAAACCACCCATCACGCCGGCAACGGCCACCGGTCCCGACGGGTCGGTTATGACCAGCATGCCAGGGGCCAGCTTGCGTTCCACGTTGTCCAGGGAGACTATGGTTTCGCCCGATACCGCCCGACGCACCATAACATGGCCGTCCTGCAGCTTGTGATAATCGAAGGCGTGCATGGGCTGGCCCAGTTCCATCATCACATAGTTGGTCACGTCCACCACGTTGCTGATGGGGCGCACCCCCACCGCCCGCAGACGGTGCTGCAGCCAGGCCGGCGAGGGTCCCACCCGCACATTTTTAAGCAGCCGGGCCACGTAACGGCGGCACAGTTCGGGGTCTTGAATATCCACTCGCACCGGTTCCCCACCGGCCGGCAAAGGGTTGATTACGGCGGCGGGCGGCAGTTTGAGCGGCCTGTTCAATATGGCGGCAACTTCCCTGGCTACACCCAGTATACTCAAGCAGTCACCCCGGTTGGGGGTAAGCTCCAGTTCCAAAATGACGTCGTCCAGGCCGATTAAAGGTTTCACGTCCACACCCACCGGTGTGTCGCCGGGCAGGATCATAATACCCGTGGCCTGTTCCTCGGGCATGGTGGAAGGGTCCAATCCCAGTTCCTGCCCGGAGCACAGCATTCCGCGGGACTCCACGCCGCGCAGTTTGGCCCTCTTGATGGTTAATCCGCCGGCCAGTTTTGCCCCCACCACCGCCACCGGCACCACCAAGCCCTCGGACACGTTGGGCGCGCCGGTCACAATTTGCACCCGCTCCTCGCCGCCGGTGATTACCTGGCATATCACCAGCTTATCCGCGTTGGGATGAGGTTCCACATTCAATATTTTACCGGTATATACATTTTTAATATCCTTGCCCGGCTCGTTGACACCCTCGGCGGCCAGCCCCACCATGGTCAGGCGCTCGGCCAATTCATGGGGCGCGACACCGTCCAAATCAATGAATTCACGCAGCCAGTTATATGAAACGCGCAATTGAAATACCCTCCCCCGATTGACTGTTTAAAACTGCGCCAGGAAGCGCAGGTCGTTGTCAAAGAAAAGCCGCATATCGTCCAGGCTGTATTTGAGCATGGCGATCCGCTCCACCCCCATGCCAAAGGCGAATCCGGTAACATCTTCGGGATTGTAGCCACCGGCCTCCAGAACCCGGGGATGAATCATTCCGCAACCCAGGATCTCCAGCCAGCCGGTATGGGAGCATACCCTACAGCCCTGGCCGCCGCAGCTGGTGCAGGAAATGTCCACTTCGGCGCTGGGCTCGGTGAACGGGAAAAAGCTGGGCCTGAATCTGGTTTTGGTCTTTGAACCGAACATTTTTTCGGCAAACATATTGAGGGTACCTCTCAGGTCACCGAAAGTAACCCGCCGGTCAATAGCAAATCCTTCCACCTGGTTGAACATGGGCGAGTGGGTGGCGTCGTCGTCCCGCCGATATACCCGGCCGGGAGCGATCACCCGCACGGGCAGGTCCGGGCTGGTCCGCTCCATGGTTCGTACCTGCACCGGTGAAGTGTGGGTGCGCAGCAGCACGCCCGGAGACACAAAAAAGGAATCTTGCATGTCCCTGGCCGGGTGTTCGGCGGGGAAATTCAAAGCTTCGAAATTGTAGTAGTCCAGTTCAATCTCCGGACCATCTTCGACAGCGTAGCCCATCCACAAAAATATATCCTCTATCTCCTCCTGGACCATGGCCAGTGGATGTTTGCGCCCGGTCATGAAAGGGTTGCCGGGCAGAGTCACATCTATTTTTTCGGCTTCCAGCCTAGCCATTTGCACCCTGTCTTTAATCTCGGCGGTGCGCCGGGCTAGCGCATCCTCCAGTTTGCCGCGCACCTCGTTGGCCAACTGTCCTATCACCGGCCGTTCATGGGCTGAAAGAGACCCCATGCCCCGCAGCACCCCGGTAAGGATACCTTTTTTACCCAAATAGCGCACCCTTAGTTCGTTCAACTCATCCAATCCGCCGGCCCGGGACAGGGTCTGTTCAGCCTCGGCCAGCAGTTTCTTCAGCTTATCTTCCATGCTCATCCCCCTAAAAATATGTATAACAATTATGCTTATTATTACCACTAAAACCGGACAAATAAAAAACCGTCCTCCAGGGACGGATTATTGAATCCGCGGTACCACCCTAATTGTAGCATCCAGTGCACAACCGCTCGGCCCGAAGCGGCATTGCCGCCCGGCTCCCTGATAACGGCGGGAAACCGGCTACACCTACTGGATTAACTTTCAGCTGCAGTTCCGGGGTGAATTTCGGCGGTTTGCGCTTGCGCGGGCTTTCAGCCGGTGACCCGCGCTCCCTGGAAAAGGCAAGTGCCGCTTACTTATCCCCTTCATTACCATTATCTTTTTAGTTTAATGCACAGCCAGCTTTCTGTACAGTATATACGCGCGGATGGAACCGGTAGTCTCAAACAGCCTCCAAAAAAATTCGGCGGTTAAGAGCATTTAACCACAACCTTTCCCTCATTCTTTGGGGACCTTTGCTGTACTGATTATATCATATGGCGGAATTCAAAACAAGGAAGTTGATCAAAAAGCGCGCGCTTTCAGTCCCTGAAGCGCGCGCTTTTTAAGTGTTTTATTCGTTATTTTTTTCCATGCGCTGTCGTACCGCCTCGTAAAGCATGACACACGCCGCCACCCCGGCGTTCAGCGATTCCGCCCGCCCGGGCATGGGAATACTTACCCTTTCCAGCGTTGCCGGATTGACGGAGCCCGTAAAACCCGCGGTCTCTCCGCCCACCGCCAGCACTACCCGGCCCGTTAAGCGACACTGTTGAATATTTTTCCGGGCGGCGGGCTCCCCCGCCACCAGCTTCCAACCGCCGGCTTCCATGTCCGCCACCAACCGGCCGGTGTCTCGCACAGGCAGCAGGGGTACGCGGAAGACGGCTCCCATGGTGGCCCGCAGTGTTTTAGGGTTGTATGGATCGACCGAACCTTTAAGCATTAAAACACCCTCGGCTCCGTAAGCGTCGGCGCAGCGGATGATGGTGCCCAGATTACCGGGGTCCCGGACGCCGTCAACCAGCACCATCAAGCTATTATCACCCACCGACAAAACTTCCGGGTCCCGCCGGCGAGGGATTTGGGCCACCGCTATAATACCCTGCGGCGAGGAGGTTTCCGCCAGTTGGGCGAACAGCGCCGGTTCCGCAGTCAAAAGAGGCACGCCCCGCTCCTCCAAAACCTCCAGAAGCCGGGCGCCCCGAGGGTTTTCCACCAGCCCGGGCGAGTAAAGGGCCAGTTCCAGCGGCCAGTTTTCCCGCACCGCTTCCTCCAGAAAACGGATCCCTTCCACCAAAAATTTGCCCTCCCGCTCCCTGCACCTGCGCCGGGCCAGGCGGCGTATGTACTTGACCCTGGGATTGTTACCGCCGAGCAGCATTTTTACCTCCAAACCGAAAAAACTGCCGAAATTGAAAAATAAGCATGGTGATATACAAGCCATGCTTATTTAATCCTTACCGTACACTACCGGTTGATTTATGCTTTTACGTTGTCTTTGGCCAAGTCCACCAACTGCCCGAAAGCCTGGCTGTCGTTTACCGCCAGTTCGGCCAGCACCTTGCGGTTTATATCCACGCCGGCATTTTTCAACCCGTTCATAAAACGGTTATAGGTGATGCCGTTGTTCCTTGCGGCGGCGTTGATGCGGGCAATCCACAAACGCCTGAACTCGCGCTTTTTGGCCTTCCTGTCCCGGTAAGCGAAAGACAGAGCTCTCATTACTTGTTGGTTGGCCACCCGGAACAGTTTGCTCCTGGAGCCCCGGTAGCCTTTGGCCAATTTTAGTATCTTTTTGTGCCTGTTGCGAGAAACCACACTGCTCTTCGCCCGCGGCATAAAAATTCCTCCTTTTCGTAAAACTCACATGGTACGAGTTAAGGGAGAAGACGCTGTAATTTGGCGGCATCGGTGGAATGCACAATGACGGACTTGCGCAAATTACGCTTGCGCTTGGCGGTCTTCTTGCCCAGAATATGGCTGTGGAATGAATGCGCAACCTTGAATTTGCCCGTACCGGTCTTTTTGAAACGCTTGGCCGCACCACGGTGCGTCTTAATTTTCGGCAAGTTAAATCGCTCCTTTCTAGCTTAGAGAGGATGTTACAATCACTTATCTTGTAAACAGGCCGGTTGTGGCCGCCGCCGGCCTACTCCTGTTGCCTTTGTGGCTGCTGCGGCTGCTGGGCTTGCTGTGGCTGTAACGGCTGCTGCAGCTTGGGAGCCAGGACCATAATCATATTTTTACCTTCCAGTTTGGGCGGCCGTTCCACATTGGCCAGGTCGGACACCTCTTTGGCCAGTCTGACCAGCAACTGCTTGCCCAAATCCGGGTGCACAATCTGCCGGCCGCGGAACATGATGGTGGCTTTTACTTTATCGCCATCCTTTAGAAAACGGATAACGTTTTTAGCCTTAACGTTAAAATCGTGATCTTCAATGTTGGGCCGCAGCTTGACTTCTTTAACCGTGATAATCTTCTGCTTTTTCTTGGCCTCTTTCTCTTTCTTGCTCTGTTCATACCTGAACTTGCCGTAGTCCATAATACGGCATACAGGCGGCTTGGCCTGTGGCGCCACCTCAACCAGGTCCAACTGCCTTTCCTCGGCTAAACGCAGGGCTTCGCGCAGGGGCAGCACCCCCAGTTGGTTGTTTGCGGCATCCACAACCCTGACTTCTCTGGCTCGGATATGGTCATTTATCCGATGATCCCTGGAAATAGCATTTCACCTCCCAACAAAAATAAAAACGGGTTTTCACCCGCTTGTCAGAGATATAAGCCATCTATAACCCTTATTTGGAACAAGTTATAGCAAACTTTAAACCGTTAACCCTTGGACGGCCCGGCGGGTGTCTCGGGGTGAGAAGCCGGCGGCTTCTACTTTTAACCATATATAATTCTCAAGCATTATATCACGCCGTCCCGGCACCGTCAACACCAAAACGGGGTTTGCTGCTTTTAAATTGCTACTCGCTTTGTTGCTTATCCCCAAGCAGGCTGTTTTCCCGGGTTTTAATTTCCCTCGATATATTTTCCACAAACCGGTCCAATTGCAGCGCGCCCAAGTCGCCCTTGCTGCGATGGCGCACCGCCACCGTGCCGTCGGCGACTTCCCGGTCCCCAATCACCAGCATGAAGGGTATCTTCTGCCCCTGGGCTTCCCGGATTTTGTAGTTCACTTTCTCGCTCCGGGCGTCCAGTTCCACCCGCACATCCAGGGCGTCCAGTGCCCGGGCCACCTTTTGGGCGTATGCAAGCTGCCGGTCGGTAATGGGCAGCACCTTCACCTGTACCGGAGCCAACCAGGTGGGGAAAGCCCCGGCATAATGTTCGATCAGGATACCGATAAAACGCTCGATGCTGCCAAAAACAACCCGGTGGATCATCACCGGCCGATGTTTCCGGCCGTCCTCCCCCACATATGTGAGGTCGAATCTCTCGGGCAGCAGAAAATCCAGCTGGATGGTGCCGCACTGCCAGGTCCGGCCCAGGCAGTCCCGCAAGTGGAAGTCGATTTTGGGCCCGTAAAAAGCTCCATCCCCCTCATTAACTTTATAAGATAAATTACGCTCCTCCAAGGCCTCCCGCAAAGCGTCGGTGGCCACTTCCCATATTTCACTAGCGCCCATGGCCTTTTCCGGCTTGGTGGAAAGCTCCACATGATAATCGAACCCGAACATTTTGTAGAAATGATCCACCAGGTCGATTACGCCGACAATCTCGTCCTTTACCTGGGATGGCAACATGAATATGTGGGCGTCGTCCTGAGTAAAACAGCGCACCCGCATCAGCCCGTGCAGGGTGCCGGACAGCTCGTGCCGGTGCACCAGACCCAGTTCAGCCATGCGGATGGGCAGTTCCCGGTAGCTGTATAGGCGGTTTTTGTAAATCAGCATACCGCCCGGGCAATTCATGGGTTTGACGGCAAAATCGGTCTCATCAATGCGGGTGAAATACATGTTCTCCCGGAAATGGTCCCAGTGCCCGCTGCGCTCCCACATTGTCCGGCTGAGTATGACCGGTGTGCTGACCTCGCCGTAACCGCGTTTTCTGTGCTCCTCCCGCCAAAACTCAAGCAGTTTGTTGCGCAGGATCATACCCTTGGGATGGAAAAACGGAAACCCCGGCCCTTCCTCCTGGATACTGAACAAGTCCAATTCAACGCCCAGCTTGCGGTGATCCCGGCGCTTGGCTTCCTCCAACCGTTGCAGGTGCTCGTCAAGGAGCGCTTTTTTGGGAAACGCCGTCCCGTAAATGCGCTGCAGCATCTTGTTGCGCTCGTCGCCCCGCCAGTAAGCCCCGGCCAG
>JAKSCU010000263.1 GCA_022360435.1 Bacillota bacterium | reverse complement strand
GTGTTTGTAGTCTACCTATGAGGAATTGAAACCCTTCTAATGTCCATAGGCTGTTTGAAAACCATTTACCGTTTGTAGTCTACCTATGAGGAATTGAAACCCTTTAATGCCGAATCCTGTTATGCCTGATTCTGACCCGTTTGTAGTCTACCTATGAGGAATTGAAACCTTCGTTGTATAGACGAAACCATTCCATCAGTCTAAGTTTGTAGTCTACCTATGAGGAATTGAAACATGGGCCGCACATAATTCCTGGTCATGGTCCGATACGTTTGTAGCCTACCTATGAGGAATTGAACACGGTCACCCCCTCGTCAGCGGCCTTCTTGGCCACCGTTTGTAGCCTGCCTATGTATTGAAATAACATTAATTTGCTTATAGAGAGCGGCTCAAATATATTGAGCCGCTCTCTGTACACCCTGCAATTTCAAAAGGAGGCTAAAATGAAAAAAAGTCATAGGAACTGGTATTATTTGACTTTATTTTTTCTCATAATCGGTTTTATAATTCTATTTTCGTATTTAGGCAAACCAAATTGGCATTATATTGGCACCACTTCAATTTTGGGAGCATTCGGCGTACATGCGTTATTAAGTGCTATTCTAACCAAAACAGGATATATTTCTAATCCATGGATCTATATATGCAAAGATATAGCAAGTCAAAGAAATTCTCTTTTTTTTATGGAACTAGTTGAGGCAATAGTACTGGTTTTAGGCGCTGCTATAAACTGGTATACGAAATATGACACTTTTGGAGCGACTATATTTATAGCGGTAAGTATTTATTGCGCTTTGTTTTATTATTTTAGATGGTTATATAAAAATAGATAGATTTTTTTAAAAGATAAGGCCACAGAAAATACTGCGGCCTTATCTTTATATTAACTTTGTAGTTGATTATCACTATTTTCTAGTAATATCTGATAATCTCAAGATCCCAAGGGATTTCATAGTGACGTGTTTTCGTAATAAAAATCTTCCAGTGAACCATTTTTGTTGCAACTACTACTTTATCGTTGACTTTTTCTGCCTGTTCCAAATCATATATTTTGAAAGAGACTGCCGAATGTATGTCCTGTCTCTAGTTCCTGTGATGAACTTGGAGCACGGGCTATGCGTTCTTTGTTCAATTTTATGCGACACTTATTTAGAGGGCATAAACCGGCTTTTTTTAAACTGTCACTATGGATTTTTAAATTGAAATTTGGATTGGTTCAGCAAACCCCTGCTCATTTGTATAATTGCTCTTTCACTGCTTTAGCACCAGGAACGCCTTTAATCCCAAAGAAAACTCCGGAAGCTTCAAATAATCCATTCAAAAGTAAACAAATTACTGGAATTAAATAATACCCTTTAGCTATCATATCTTTAAAACTATCAACAAAGGATACATTCGTAAAAATCCACTCAATTCCTATATGTAACCCTATAGCGCCTGATGTGGAAAAGGCGCCTAACTCAAAAATAAGGACAAATAGAGAAAAAACAGTTGTCTTTCTGTCAGCCTGGGCAATTAGTATTCCCATAAGAAATGCTTGAAATATAACTACAATAGGTGAAAGGAGAATAAAACCGGTAAGCGCTTGGAAAATTACCATGTTAAAATTGATTCCAATGACGCAGACCAATGCCAATAAAAAATTCTTTTCCTCAAATGCATCAATAATCTTATTGAAGGGCCTCTCTTGAAACTTTTTAATGCGTGAGTTCCATGTAAATTTTTCTAATTTCCTTGCTGAACTTGAACCTGATTTAAGAAAAATATAGCCGGCAATAAATGAAATCCAGGATGCTATATACATTAAAACAATTATTTCAAGCATTTTATCGCCCTCTTGGTGTTAATTATCTCTTTTATCTTTATCTGTAATTTTTATTTAAAAGCTGAAAAATAAACTTAAAAAAAATTTAAGCTTTATTATTATACAGCGGTTTTACGATAATAAAAACTAATATTTCACCGGCCTGTACATATTATGACTGATGCTTTAAAAATTAGTTTTCGGTGGTCATTCTCCGGTAGCCCTTATTCACACAACGGCGGGAGCCGGGGCCAACAGCCGTTTGGTGTAGGCGTGGCGCGGGTTGTATACCACTTCGCCGGCGGGGCCTTCTTCGACGATGCGTCCTTGCACCATAACAGCCATTCGGTCGCTCACTTTTTTGGCCAGAGCGATATCGTGGGTGATTAGCAACATGGCCAACCCTCTTTTTTCTTGCAGGTTGAGCAGCAGCTTGAGAATTTTCGCCTGCACGCTGGCGTCCAGGGCCGAGGTGGGCTCATCGGCCACCAGCACCCTGGGGTTTTGCACCAGCGCCCGGGCAATGGCCACCCGCTGCGCTTCGCCGCCGCTTAAATGGTGGGGGTATTTGCTTAAAAAAGCGTGGTCGCATGGCAATTCGACTTCGTGTAAAACTTGTTTCACCCGGGCCAGCTTTTCTTCTTCGCTGTCGCTGTTGCGGATGTCCAAAGGTTCCTTAACGGCTTGCAGCACGTTCATGCGGTGGCTGATTGATTCCCCGGGGTTTTGAAAGATCATCTGTACTTTTTGATAAAATGCTTTTTTACCCGGCGCATAATTTTGTCCCTCCAGCAGTATCTCACCCGCGTGATCTTTAAACAACCCCATGATTGTTTTAGCCAGGGTGGTTTTGCCGGAACCGCTTTCCCCCACCAGGGAAACGGTTTCTCCCTCGTAAAGGGTAAGGTTTACATCTTGCACCGCCGGCAAGTGGCCGTAAGATTTGCTGATCCCTCTCAATTCCAACTGGGGTATGATTCCCCCCCGGTGACAAGTAACCAGCCGGTTGCCTGTTTGCAATTGCCGGGGTATCTTCCGGGCGCAAATGTCAATTTTCTGGGTGCAGCGGGGGTGAAAAGGACAGCCCTCCACGCCCGGCAAAAACCGGCCGGGTATCCCCTGCAGGTCTTTGGTGGAATTGAGGCCGGGATACGCCCTCAACAAGCCGCGGGTATAAGGGTGGCGGGGCATAGTAAGCAAATCCGGGGTGGCCCCGGCCTCCAGCACCCTTCCCCCGTAAAGTACCACCATTTTGTCCGAGAGGTCGGCGGCGACGGAAATATCGTGGGTGACCACCAGTGCTATCTTGTCTTTCAGTTTGCCGCGCAGCAAGCCGATAATTTCCGCCTTGGTGAGAGCGTCCAGCGAGGCGGTGGGCTCGTCCAGTATCACCACTGCCGGGTCGTTGGCCAGGGCCATGGCAATCAGCACCCGCTGCTTTTCCCCGCCGCTCAACTGGTGGGGGTAGGCGCCGGCCCGGTGGCCGTTCAATCCCACGGAGTCCAACAATTCCCCGGCCCGGGCAACCGCCCCGGCGCTGCTGATGCTGTGGTGCACCATTATTGATTCGGCCACCTGGTCCGCCACCGTGTACAAGGGGTGCAGGGCGTCTGCCACGTTTTGGAACACCATGGCCAGTTCCTTGCCCCTCAACCGGCGGCGTTTGTCCTCCGGCAGGGTTAGGATGTCGGCCCGGTTAAAAAGGATTTCGCCCGCGCATGCGCCTTTAACCAGCCCCATGATGCTCAAGCCCAGGGTGGTTTTGCCGGCCCCGGATTCGCCTATGACAGAGATGGTTTCCCCTTTGCGCAGGGTTAAACCGACATCCTGTAAAACCCGGTGGTGGTTGTAAGACACGTTTAAGTTTCTAATTTCAAGCATCCTGGTTTACCTCTTTTCGCAGCCGGGGATTTAACGCGGTCTCCAGGGCAAAACCGGTAAAGGTAAGGCCCATCAAGGTTAACGATAGAGCGAAGCCGGTGGGCACCAGCCACCATTTCCACGCCTCCAGATAGGTAAAGGCCAGCGCCTGCTGCATTATCTTGCCCCAACTGATCATGGCCGGGTCGGCAATGCCCAAAAAGGACAGACCGGCTTCCATGAAAACCGCCCGCCGGGCGTCCTGGATCATCAGGGCCACCAGAATCGGACCCAAATCCGGCACGATATGGCGCAGCATAATGTGCCCCCAGCCGGCCCCGAAGGTGCGGGAAGCCGTCACCGCGACAATTTCCTTCCGGGCGAGCACCTGGGAACGGACCACCCTGGCGCCGCCGGGCCATAAAAAGGCCGATAAGAGCAGTACCAGCAGAATTATATTGGGCTTGAGGTAGGCGGCGGCCAAAATGGCCACTATAAACGACGGGATCACTATGCAAATGTCGACCAGCCGCATCCAGAACCGGTCGTAAAGCCCGCCGAAAAGGGCGCAAGTACAGCCGATGAAAAGGCTGAGCAGTGTAGACGTTACGGCCACCCCGCAGCCCACGACCAAGGAGGTGCGCGCGCCGTAAAGTATCCGGGTCCAAATATCCTGGCCTACGTCGTTGGTGCCCAGCAGGTGCTGTGTCGATGGCGGGCTGAATATGTTCCCGGTGTATTCCGCCGGCTGGTACGGACTGAGCACCGGCGCCAGCAGGGCCAAAAGAAGCATAAGCAACAGCAGGAGCAGTCCTGCTCTGCCGATATTATTTTGTCCGACTTCGCGCAGGTAGTTAATGTGCATGGCTCACCCTCGGGTCAATTTTCGGGTACAATCTGTCCACCAGATAATTAATGGTTAAAACCACCAGCGCCACCATCAGCAATATTCCCTGCAGCAGGGGGTAATCCCGGGTAAGCAAGGCGTTGTACAGCAACGTCCCCAGACCCGGGTAGGCAAAAATGATTTCGATAAACAAAGCGCCGGTGAAAAGGCGGGTAAACTGAAGTCCGGTGTTGGTGATCACGGGTAAGAGAGCGTTTCTGCCGGCGTGTCGGTACCTGATGCTGTATTCGGGGCAGCCTTTGGCCCGGGCCGTGACGATAAATGCTTCCCCCAGGGTGGTGATCATTGTGTTGCGCGTCAACAGATACGTCGCCGTCAGGCGCGCCAGAACCAGGGCGGTCAGGGGCAGCGCCAGGTGGCGCAGCACGTCCAGAACCAGGGCCAGCCCGGTATACCCGGCGTAGGGCGTCATGGCTCCGGCCAGGGGGGCCATCTGCAATGTTACGCCAAACAGCAGCAACAGCAGCGCCCCCAGGAAGAAGTCAGGCAGCCCGTTGAAAAATATCAGCCCGGAAAGCATAAACCCGTCCAGGGGACGGCCCCGCCTGTAGCCCGATTCTATGCCCAGGATTACCCCCAGCCCGGTGGAGATGACCAGGGCCAGGCCGGCCAGCAAGGCCGTCCAGGGAAGAAAGCCCAATAATATTTCCAGGACCGGCGCGTTGTAGTAATACGAGTGGCCCAGGTCTCCCCGGGCCAGGGCCAGGCAGTAGGCGGCAAACTGTTCGCCCGGCGATTGGTCCAGGGCGAACCGGCTGACCAGCGTGGCCTTGAGTTCCTCCGTCATGGCCAGCATGGCCTCCTCCCCGTAAATGGCTTGCAGCGGGTCGCCAGGCATCAGGCGGGGCAGGATAAAGTTCAGGGTCAGGATAAAAACCATGGCTATGATGTAGTTAATGGCAACGGTCCTGGACATGGATTTACCCCCAAGGTGGTCAACCGGTTGAATTGTTATCTTTCTACGTTAAGGGGACGGTTCCTCTTATTCCCTTCGGCCCTTTCGCACTGCGTTTCAGGGGCGTTCGAGCCGTCCCCATGACTCCGCCGGCCAATAAACTAAGTTGTAGCATTTACCTCACAAAGGACATTTTGTTCATCGGAATGGGCACACCGATGGCCACGCCCCGGAAAGTATAGTAAATATGCGCCTTGCCGCTGTGGGCGTAATACCAGGTGGGGTGGTACAGAGGCAGGCAGGGCAGCGCTTCGGCGTGTACTTCCTGGATGCGTCCCACCAGCTTGAGCCGCTCGTCCGGGTCTGTGGCGGCCAGTTGTTTTTGCAGCGCCTGGTTGAGTTCTTGGTCTTGGGTATATCTGGCGCTGTTGAAACCGCTGCCGGTAATAACTCTGTTCAATATTTTGGGGTCGCCGCCCAGGCCGCCGTGACCGCTCAGGGCCATGTCGAACTGCCATTTGGCCACCCGGTTGTCCAGTGTCTTGGCCTCCAGACTGCGCATGTTCACTTTGATGCCGTGCTGTTCCAGCTGGCTTTTAATCATTTCACCCACGCGCTCCCGCGGAAAGGTCGCCGAGCCGCCGCTGCTGACCAGC
Source organism: Bacillota bacterium (assembly GCA_022360435.1). Classification (GTDB taxonomy): domain Bacteria; phylum Bacillota; class Desulfotomaculia; order Desulfotomaculales; family Desulfallaceae; genus BRH-c8a. The sequence continues at coordinate 2,753 of JAKSCU010000263.1, read as the reverse complement.
AGTTCCAATTCCAGAGTCCGGCCGTCTTTTTCATAATAGTCGCCATTCTTCGTATAACCCAACCCGGCAAGCAATTCTTCTGTTTTGGCGGGATCGGTCGGGTAGCTGCCGTCCAGCCCGGCGTTGTACCATTCATTGTCCGAGGGGACCAAACCCGGGCCGGCGGGTATGCCGTGGCCCCGCAGGACGGTGTCCACCAGGGCCTGCCGGTCGACGGCGTAAGCCAGCGCCCAACGCAATTCCTTTTTGCTGAGTGGTTCCTTTTGATGGTTGAGCATCAGTTTGGCTACCCAATCGTGGGAACCGGTTAAAATTGTAAAGCCTTCTGCATTGAGGTCTTCCGCCAGTTCAGGAGGCACCCGGGCCAGGTCCACCTGTTTTTGCCGCAGGGCGTGCGCCGTCATTTCACTGCTTATTTTGACAAATTTCAATTCCCGCACTTTGGGTTTTCCAAGGTAGTATTCATCAAATGCCTCGTAACGGTAAGTTCCCTGTTCCTTGTTGTAGTCCGCCAATTTAAACGGCCCGGTGCCCACCAGGGCTTCTTTTTCCCGGAACTGCCAGGGTTCCGGCACATTTTTCCAAATATGTTCGGGTAGGATGGGCAACGTGCCGCCCACGTAATCCAGGAAGGGGGCGTAGGGTTTGGCCAGGACCACTTTGACCCTGTAATCGTCCAGCGCTTCCACTGATTGCAGCGCCTCGAGGTCAACCCACTGGTAGGGATGATCTTGCATGTAATTATAGGTGAATACCACGTCGTTGGCGGTGAAGCTCTTTCCGTCGTGCCAGGTTGCATTTTGCCGCAGGTTGAAAACATAGGCGTTTTCTTCAGGCAAGTATTCCCATTTTTCAGCCAGGGCCGGAATAAATCCCTTGTCGTCTTTCCAGATCAGAGTATCAAAAATAAAGCTCATTCTGACGTAACCGGGACCGCGGGAGTAATGGGCGTAAGGCGAGGGAAAACCCCAGTCCCCGGTGGGGTCGGCTATGGCAAAAGAAGCAATTTCATTTTGGTTGTCAACTTCTTTTCGCTCGCCGGCTTTATTGTTGTCGCACCCCGCTGCGGCAAAAACCGCCATCAGTAAAACCAGGGTAATTAATAGCCGGGTAAAAAGTGTAAACAGGTTGTTTTTCACTTTAATCTCCTCCCCAAACATTTTTATGCAAAAAAATAAAGACCCCCTTTTCCGTCGTGGAAAAGAAAAGGTCTTCGTGACCTGAATTTTAATAAATAATATTTGACATAAACAAAATAATTCCTTCTATGTTTTAAGAAATTTGGAAGCAAGGGGACGGTGCTGTCGCTTTTTTTGAAATAAGGTCGTTTGTTTTAAGCAATGCATATCAAAAAGTCCGTGCAGAGGGAATCGAATGAGCGCGGCTTTTTCTATGTTATAATGGTTTTGATTTTGGTAGATGGTATTGCCGGGGTGAAAAGGTTGGCCGGTGGAATTATTTTCGACATTATGAAATACTCGGTGCGCGACGGGCCGGGAATACGCACCACCGTCTTTCTGAAAGGGTGCCCGCTTTCCTGTGCCTGGTGCCATAACCCGGAAAGCCGTTCCGCCGGTGTGGAGATGATGTTATTCCCGGAAAGGTGCATTAATTGCGGGGATTGCAGCCGTTCTTGCCCCAACGGGGTTATTGCCGGCCCGGCGGGCAAGCCGGTGATTACCTGGCGGGGTAGCTCGGCGGGTAAGTGTGACCATTGCGGCGGTTGCGCGGCGGTTTGTCAAACCGGGGCCAGGGAAGTGGCGGGTCGGAAAATGACGGCTGCGAAAGTGATGGCCGAGGTGGAGCGTGACATTATTTTTTACGACCAGTCCGGTGGCGGCGTTACCTTTTCCGGCGGAGAACCGCTGGCCCAGGCGGGTTTTCTTTTGGAACTGCTGGCCGGCTGCCGGGAAAGGGAAATCCACGCCACCGTCGACACGACCGGTTACTCTCCTTTGGACAAACTGCTGCAGGTGAGCGAATTTACAAACCTGTTTCTTTATGACTTAAAGGTCATGGATCAAGAGTTGCACCGGAAATACACCGGTGTTTCCAACCGGCTGGTCCTGGATAACCTGAGGGAGCTGGCATCCCGACGCAAAAACATTGTCATTCGTGTGCCCGTGATTCCCGGTATCAACGACGACCATGGAAACATTACGGACACCGGCCGGTTTGTTTCCTCTCTGCCGGGGGTGAATAAAGTGCAAATTCTGCCTTACCACCGGTCGGGGAGGGAAAAATACCGCCGCCTGGGTTTGGAATACAACTTGTCCGGCCTGTCGCCCCCGGGGGATGCATTGATGGACAACATAGCGGTAAACCTGCGTAAGTTCGGGTTGGAGGTGCAGGTTGGCCACCAGACAAATATATGATTTAAAAAGTTAATGACCCTTTACGAAAAGCGCGCGCTCCAGGGAACTGAATTAGTGCTTTTATCCCGGTTATTTACATTAAGCCATGCCTTTTAAGTTTCCTGAAAATAGTTGAGCGGTCCATTTTAAATGTATTGGCGACTTTAGAGACGCTGCAGTGCCTATCCAACGCTTTTTGCAATAAATCTTTTTCCACGTCGTCCATTATTTCTTTAAGCGCTTTATTGCCTGTATTGCCCACTACAGAAATTATTGAGGTGTCTTTTCCCTCTTTACTTAACAAGTAACCTGGCAGGTCTTTAACATCAAGGACTTCCTTGTCCTGGGTTACAATCAATCCTTGAATCATGTTTTCCATTTCCCGGACGTTCCCCGGCC
>JAKSCU010000534.1 GCA_022360435.1 Bacillota bacterium | reverse complement strand
TTTAATAATATTAACTATAAGGGCATGTATATAGTTGACAGTTTTGGATCAATATCAAATTATGAGCTTGAGAGGCTTTTATATATTTTTGACAAAAATATTAAAAAAGATGCCCTCCTGGGCTTTCATTCTCATAATAATATGCAGTTAGCGTATTCTAATTCGATTAACTTTATTAATGGCATTACTAACAGAGAAATTATTACGGATTCTTCAATATATGGAATGGGAAGAGGAGCTGGAAACCTTAATACAGAGCTTTTGGCAGACTATTTAAATAAAAATAAACAAGCAAATTACAAACTTACAAATATACTTGAAGTTATAGAATTCTATATTGAGAGTATTTATAATAAAAATCCCTGGGGCTTTTCACTGGTTCACTTTTTAAGCGCAACAAAAGGTTGTCATCCTAATTATGCTTCATTTTTTGCAAATAAAAAAATATCTGTCGTATGTATTCAGGAGGTTTTGAATGATCTTGATAAAGATAAGAAAAGTGTTTTTGATAAAGAATATGCGCAAAAAATTTATACGGAATACATTATGAAAGTTTAGGATATCACAAAATTGGAAATAGAATAATGTTTTTTATAACAGGAACAGATACGGATATAGGAAAAACAATCATAACTGCTGGCATAGCCTGTATTTTAAAGCAACAAGGCTATAAAACAGCTGTTTACAAACCTGTGCAAAGCGGTGCGCAAAAAACAAAAGATGGCTTAATAAGCCCTGATCTTGAATTTGTAAAAAAAATATCTACTAATATAACATTAAAATCAACTTACAACCTTGAAGCTCCCATAGCGCCTTCAGTAGCGGCAGAAATTGAAAAAGTTGAAATACTTCCCGAGAAAATACTTAAAGATTTTAAATCTCTTAAAAGAGATCATAATTTTGTAATTGTTGAAGGAGCCGGGGGTATTCTTGTTCCCATATATAAAAATTTTTTGATAAGGGATTTAATAAAGCTTCTTGATCTTCCTTTGATAATTGTTTCAAGACCGAGCCTTGGCACAATAAACCATACGCTTTTAACAATAGAAGCAGCAAAAGCTAAAAATATAGAAATTCTTGGTATTATAATATCAAACTATCCTGAACATACAAAGGACATAGCAATAAAAACAGCTCCAAAAGTCATAACAGAAATTGGAGGCGTAGAAATTTTAGGAATTATACCGCATATACAAAACTTTAATTCCGACAATTTTATTTCTGTGTTTGAAAAGAATCTTGATAATCAAAAATTTTTTACTTTAAATAGTCATTAAAAGACTTTTCGGGTTTGATTTTATACCCGCAACAATCATGCAGTTTTCTTGCAAAGTATTTG
>JAKSCU010000337.1 GCA_022360435.1 Bacillota bacterium | reverse complement strand
TGGCGCGCGTCGTGCAAATCGGTTCGCACCAACGGGTCGAACTGCCGACCGGGCGCTACGCCGTCATGTCCGACACCGTGGGTTTCCAGGCCGACCTCGCGCACACCTATCTTTATCTGCTCGGCTACAACGCGCCGGAGCACGCGCTGGTCGAGGAAGGCTACAGCGACGACGCGTTCTGGGCGGCTTACAAGGACATGACAGACAAGCTGCGCCCGTGGACGATCGACTTCCATGTCGCGCAGAACGACGGCGAGGTCCACGGCTCGGGCAACCACGACAAGACCGGCAAGCACTGCCCGGCCGACGACCCCAACGGCAAGCTCGACATCGTCGCCTGCTCCAAGTATTGGCTGCAGGACGCGGAGGAGCGCGGGATCCAGCACATCTGCTGGGACGGGTGCATGTTCCCCAACGAGACGATGGAGAACCCCGAGACGTGGAACACGATCCTCGCCAAGATGGTCGAGGTCCGCGACGCGTGCGGGTGGTAAGTTTGAGATAACTCGATTTTTAACCGCGGAGGCGCGGAGTTCGCAGAGGAAGGCAAACTGATTTTGTTTTCCAAAAACGAACTGCCTTCCTCTGCGAACTCCGCGGTTCAATTAAGACGAACTAGAGAAGACTTAAAGGAAGCAATGACATGGCAACGAGCAAAGAACTACGCATCGGTTTGGTGGGTTATGGCTTCATGGGCCGTACTCACTCGAATGGCTACAAGCGCGTGAACGACTTCTTCCCCGACCTGCAGACCCGGCCGGTGCTCAAGGCCGTCTGCGGCAGGACCGAGGAGAAGGCGCAGGCCTTTGCCGACCAATGGCAGTACGAATCGATCGAGACCGATTGGCAGAAGCTGGCCGCGCGCGACGACATCGACGCGATCGATATCTGCACGCCCAACGACCAGCACGCCCCGATCGCGATCGCCGCGGCCGAGGCCGGCAAGATGGTGCTCTGCGAGAAGCCGCTGGCCCGCGACACGGCGGAGTCCGAGCCGATGGTCGCCGCGATCGAGAAGGCCGGCGTCGCCAACACCGTCTGGTACAACTACCGCCGGACGCCCGCGGTCACGCTCGCGAAGAAGCTGATCGACGAGGGCCGGCTCGGACGCATCTTCCACTACCGCGCCAACTTCCTGCAGGACTGGACCATCAACGAAGACCTGCCCCAGGGCGGCGCGGCGCTCTGGCGCCTGGACGCCAAGGCCGCGGGCTCGGGCGTCACCGGCGACCTGCTCGCCCACTGCATCGACACCGCCATGTGGCTCGACGGCGGGATCACCGAGGTCTCCGCCATGACCGAGACCTTCGTCAAAGAACGCATGCACAACCTCACCGGCAAGGTCGAGGAGGTCGGCATCGACGACGCCTGCCTCTTCCACTGCCGCTTCGGCAACGGCTCGCTCGGGCTCTTCGAGTCCACCCGCTACGCCCGCGGCCACAAGGCGCTGTACACCCTGGAGATCAACGGCGAGAAGGCCTCCATCCGCTGGGACCTGCACGACCTGCACCGCCTGCAGTTCTTCGACCACAGCGACGACTCGCTCATCCGCGGCTGGCACGACATCCATTGCACCGACGGCGACATGCCCTACATGGACAAGTGGTGGGTGCCCGGCCTGCA
>JAKSCU010000360.1 GCA_022360435.1 Bacillota bacterium | reverse complement strand
TTTTTGGTGTTTGTCTATTGGGTACATTTTGTTCCCTTTTTGCATCACTCGTGCTGAGAGGGTTCAGGGCTTGACTAATCGGGAGGTGAAATCAAGGCTTTAGGAGAAAGCATGGTGACCCCACGTATCTTGTTAATAGAAGATGATGTTACAACACTCGCATTGCTTGATGCTTACCTAGTTGCATCTGGTTATAGGGTCGATAGCGTAGATTGTGCTTCGAATGCCTTAGCAAAAATGTCGAATCAAACCTACGAGATGATCTTGCTGGATTTAAATTTACCGGATGAGGATGGTATTGTTGTGGCGCGTAAAATTCGTTCATTCTCATCGGTGCCAATTATTATGCTCACAAATCGGGGTGGGGTGAAGGATCGCATTGCAGGATTGGAAACAGGTGCAGATGATTACGTTGTCAAGCCATTTGATCCCAAAGAATTACTTGCTCGTATCAAAAACACAATATCTCGGGCTACGGGCAGTGTCATTGTCGGCAAGCTCGATCCTGATAGTAATGTTACGATTGGGAATCGTCACTTCAGCTTGGAGAAAGCATGTTTGTATAATGAAGAAAATGACATTATTGATTTAACCCTTGGCGAATATAGGGTTCTGAGCGCCTTAGTAAAAGTAAATGGGCGTGTTTTGTCGAGAGAATATCTTCTTGACGCCATCTCACAAGATCTGGACGAGCCATACTACAGAACCGTTGATGTGCTGATCTATAGGCTGCGCAGAAAAATCGAACAAAATCCAAAAAAACCTCAATTTATCAAGACTGTAAAGGGGCTCGGTTATCGACTTATGCTCTAGTGCGCCGATTTGGATGTGGGACATGGATACATATGTGAGGTTTTGTGATGGGGCGCATTTATTCCAAATTGGGGATCGTTAGCCTGGCCCTGCTAATGTTGCCGCCTTTCATGACGTCTGTGTTGGCCAAAGAAGGGCTGCAAACAATTCGTCTCCAGCTACAATGGAAACACCAGTTTCAATTTGCTGGCTTCTATGCGGCAAGAGAAAGAGGTTATTTTAGAGAAGCCGGTCTGGATGTGAGCTTCGCCGAATATCGGCCAGGGATGGACGTTACCGAAGAAGTTCTGTCTGGCAGAGCGGATATTGGTACCAGCTACAGTAGCGTGATTCAGGAACGGATGGAGGGCAAGCCGATTGTCTTGCTGTCCAGTTATTTTAAGCGCTCTCCTCTGGCCTTGGTTGCCAACCAAAACATTCTATCGCCAGCAGAACTCAAGAATAAAAAGATCGCTGGCAAAGAGGGAGTGTTGAAGAGAGCAAATCTCTTACAAATGTGTCGGAAATTTGGCCTATCTACGGATGATTTTACCGTCGTTCCGCACACTTTCAGCATCGATGATTTTATTGAAGGTAAAGTCGATGCCGTGACGGTTTTCCTGACCAACGAAATATATGACCTTTTACGTCGTAACGCTACTTTCAACATTATGGATCCGGGCAACTACGGGGTTCCCTTCTACGATGTAATCACGTTTGCGTCGGATAAATTCGTCGAAGCTCACCCCAAAACAATCAGTGGTTTTATTGAAGCAAGCAACAAGGGATGGGCATATGCACTGGATAAACCAGAAGAAATTGTCGATCTAATATTAGAAAAATATAATACTCAAAACAAAAGCCGCGAGCATCTCCTGTTTGAGG
>JAKSCU010000555.1 GCA_022360435.1 Bacillota bacterium | reverse complement strand
TGCATGTAATTGTTTTTTATATATTCCAGCACCTTTAATACAACCTGATTTGTTGAACAACTTTTATTTTGAGAATCAAATTCGATAATTGTTTCAAACCAGCCGACCATGTATTCCCGAAGCTGTTTCCACGTACTATGTTTTTGAATATCGTAAATCATATTGCATTTGTCCGTAAATCGGGTTATTGAAATGCCTTTGCCCTTCAAACTGCGCAGTAACGATATTATAATGTCAGTACATACGTTTTTAATGTTTAATTCAATGCCGGGACTCATTTTAGGATAATAATTGAACAAAAGGTCAAGATTTTTTTCTGCGAAATTTTTATCACCCATTTTTACCGCATAAATTATTTTATTGACTATATTCAAAGGGATATTATTAATTAAAGAACAGTCGGCGAGGCATTCTTGTGCTTCAACAACAATGCCTGCTCCAAGAGAAAACTGAAGATTTATACACTGTTTGGCCTGAGAAAACATCTTGCCGAGCTTCACATCGTTTTTTTCACCGACATCACTGATTCCAATACTGCTGTTGATAAAAAAGTTTTTATCAATTTTTCTTTTTAGGTCGTACGCATATTTTACTGGTAAATTCTCATCGAATTTTATGCCGTCCTGAATACAAACCAGACCCGCTACTGTATGTGGGGTAACCGGGACGGTGGTATTGCGAATTTTTTTTAATTCAATCCCTTCGACGGCTCTGCATATGTCATGGCTGTCAAATCTGTCGCCTTCAATGCCGGAATTTTCTATTGCTGCTTCCACTATTATTATAAAAAATCTTGAAAGCTCTATACCTATTTTTTTGCATAACTCAAAAAATAGCTTTTCATTTATCATATTATCGTAATAAAATTCACAGATGTACTTCTTTACCATCTGCCTTTCACTGCTGTCAATTTGCTTCTGTAAAACATTGACCTGTGTCTTCAATTTTCTGTCTTCCAGTATAGCTTCTTTGGCTGCTTCAACTTTTTCAAGTATTTCAT
>JAKSCU010000449.1 GCA_022360435.1 Bacillota bacterium | reverse complement strand
CAATTACCGGTAGACATGAATTTGAGAAGCTCAATACGCAGCTGAGACCTGGTCGAAAAACACCCGGAATGAGTAGTTGGGATCAATTCGTGTCGTTAGTGTTTTCACAGCTTTCAGGTGCGCAAAGTTTACGTGATATAGAAAGTAGTCTTAGTGTCCAAAGCAGTAAGCACTATCATCTTGGAATTAGACCAGTAGCAAGAAGCACTTTATCTCGCTGGAATAACAATGATTCAACTTATGCAACTAAAGGAGAGATGACTTACAATAAGTTTCATCAATATAGAAGTCTTCATCGAACTCCAGTATTTAATGGAACTGTAGAGTTCAAGCTCGCAGGTACTAAGCTCTGTTAAGTAGTGATTCTTTTCATGTTGTTTGCATGTAGATATAGGAGAAGGAATAGCAGAAGTGGAGATTATGCAGTGGCACGTTAAGGAAGGTGATGAAGTAGCGCAATTTGATCTTCTTTGTTCTGTGCAGAGTGATAAGGCAACTGTAGAAATAACATCTAGGTATGATGGAATAATAAAGAAGCTGAACTGGCAAGAAGGTGAAATGGCCAAGGTTGGATCTACGCTTGTAGAAGTTGAGACTGACTCAGGACCTGAATCCGAGACTCAATCTAACACTGTTGAGTTTAACAATGAAGTGGATTCAGTCGAGAAGAATAAGATTATAAATAAAGAGGAGATTGATAAGCAGGTCAGATTTGCGAAAGGGCAGAAAAGTTATTCAATGGATCCTGTATTAGTTCCTATTCGAAGAGATTCTGGTGAAGTCAGCAGTTCTACAGCAGCAGAAGTGCAGCATTCTGCCTCAAGACCTATGACTTCAGTTGATAACGCTGAGAATGATGTTACATCAGATAAGATACTAACAACTCCTGCAGTGAGACGACTAGCGAAAGAACATCACATTGATTTGAAAGAGATACGAGGAACAGGTAGCAAAGGTCGAGTTTTGAAGGAAGATGTTTTGAATTATATCGCGCAAGGGAAACCAGTTACAAAGTCCGCAAGTATTGCATCACCTATGCAACAGCATGAACCCGGTACCGACAAAGCTGAAGGAATTGCGACGCCAAGTGTAGAAGGCACTTCTAGGCTGCGAGTCGACGAAGAAATTAACATTCGAGGTATTCAGAAAATGATGCATCAGTCGATGACACATTCCTTGCAGATACCACACTT
>JAKSCU010000401.1 GCA_022360435.1 Bacillota bacterium | reverse complement strand
TCTTTTTTCAATAAGCTCGATGTGTCGGATCGGTTCGAGAATTCGGTGCCATGGCCGGTATGACGGCGGGCCGGGCGCGCGGCTCAGGCCGCCGATTTCATTCCTCTCTCGTTTACGGTTGTGCGAATGCAATTCAGGATGTGCTGCGGAACCTGCGAACGGATGGTGCAGCCGGGCCCGAGGATGAACCGGTGGCCGTCGACCTGATCGATGGCGTCATTGATCTCGGCCCGCAGATCGGGAACGGAACGGTCGATGATGGCTTCGTGATCCATCCCCCCGACCAGGCATTTGTCGGTTCGTTTCCTCATTTCGGCGAGGGACGGGCAGCTCGGATGCCGGTCCCACCAGCTCAGGGCTTCGCAGGGATAGTCGTCGAAGCGGTCGAAATCCAGATGGGTCTGGCAGACATGCAGGATGCGAACCATCCCTTCCATTTCAGCCAGGATCGCTTGGTCGTAGGGCCGCATGAATTCCTTGAAGGTGGCGTCGTCGATGCCCTTCGGATGCGGTTTCTGGATGCCGCCGAATACGGAATAAAGGACTCCGTCGACGCCGATGCGCTTGAGTTCCCTGACATAGGCGATGACCGTTTCCGTCAGCGCCTCCAGCATCGGCTTGGCGAGCGCCGGGTTGTCGAAGATCATTTTTGTCTTGGCACTGCCGACCTTGCGGGTGATCTGCTGAAGCGGCTCGAATGTGGTGTCGATGATCGGCCAGTCCTCGCCGAGGTCGGCGCGCAGGACCCGCAGCAGCCGGAACTGTTCCTGATAGGTGCGCTCCGCCATGGAAGCCGGCCGGATTCTGGCCATGTCCTGCGGTGATTCGAAGGTCTCCATGCCGTCCGGCAATGGCAGGCGGTAATCGCTGATGACCTTGGCGAGGTCCCAGTCGTACTGGCGGAAGAAGCGGGCGTGAAGACGGGCGGATTCCGCTCCGTCGACGAAGTCGGTCACGAAATGAAGCCATACCGTGATGGGAATGCGATCGACCGGATTTCCGGCAACAGCGGCATGGAACCGCTCCATTTTGTTCATTTTTTTCTCCGTTTTCCTCACCGTTTGACGGGCCGCGCGAAAAGCGGCGGCCGACCGGGGCTGCTACTCTTCGGAATTTCCGCGCCGGTTTTTTTCAGGGAAACTCATGATGTTCTGGTTTGACTCGTCCGCGCGGCCGCTGTCCCCGCCGCCAGCCCCTCGCGCCTGGATGCCGATTTCGATTTGCCGGTC
>JAKSCU010000553.1 GCA_022360435.1 Bacillota bacterium | reverse complement strand
TCGTCGTCCTGCCGGAAACCGCGATCACCGGCTACATGAGCAGCGATATCCGCAAGACGTGGCAAGTCGATGACCGGTCGGTCACGGACGGGCTTTCCGGTGTCGATCCGACGGATGCAGCCGAAACCGTGCCCGGGATTTCCACTGAAATGTTCGGCGAGCTTGCCGACAAACTCGACATCTACATCACCGTGCCTCTGCTCGAGGTCGACCGCAAGACAGGCCGCTACTACAACACGGTCTGCCTGATGGGGCCGGATGGAAACATGCTGCTGCATTACCGCAAGCGCGACCCGTGGCAGTGGGCCGAGCGTGGCTGGGCCACGCCGGGTGATCGCGGCAACCCCGTCGTGGATACGCCCTTCGGCCGGCTAGGTTGCCTGATCTGTTTCGACATTCACGATCAGGCCGCGATCATGAGCGAGCTCAAAGTCGATCACCTGCTCTACTCAATTGCCTGGGTGGACGACGCGGACAGCGATTGGTTTGACGAGCGACTGCCTGCCATTGCGAAACAGTACGACATGAACATCATCGGCGCGAACTGGACGGTCAGCCGCAGCGAAAAGGATCCGGACTGGCATGGCTACGGCCAATCGCTGGTGATCGCGCGCAACGGAGAGGTACTGGCCCGCACCCGTCGCGACCATGGTGCGGATATCGTCTGGGCGGAGCTTCCGGTACCGGGGGATGCGAATCAGTAGTGAGTGAGCCAGCCTATCGCCCGCTCTTGCGCTGCCGGTCCAACACTTCCTGATCGATGATGTTATCTGGCTCCCACCATTTCTTTTGCATCGCGTCCGTCGGCGGCTCGCCAATGGGACGGACGATGCGGAAGCCGATGTGCAGGCCATCGGTGTACCACCAGATGCTTGAGGGCAGTTGCGGATCCTGCATTTTCAGATTGGAGTCGGTGGCGCGGCGACGGGCGGTGCGCAGGTCGGCAGCCTCGTCATCGAACGATCCGCCGCGCACAACGCGCGGATATTCTTCGGTTGGCCAAGCGATAGCCTGGTCGGCAGGGATCGGCTTCTCATCCTTCGCCGCGAGCTTGGCGTAGTGATCTTCGACGTATTGGTCGAGCACCAGTTCAGCGACGTTACCGTGCATGTCGTAAAGGCCAAAGCGGTTGGATTTCTTCGTGGCGACCTGCTGCGAGATCGGCTCGCCGAGATCGTCATTCATCGAATTGCCGAAGTGCCAAGCGTATTCATTGAGTTTCTCCGCGTCATCACCAAAGTGATACGCCGACTTGCTGCCGGCGCGGGCGGCGTATTCCCAC
>JAKSCU010000572.1 GCA_022360435.1 Bacillota bacterium | reverse complement strand
TTGAAGTGGTCAACCTTTTCCCGGACTTGACCGCTTTGGCCACTCTTGGAGGTTTATCCCACTACGACCGGGGAAAAGATATGCCGAATGTGCTGACACCTTGCGCGTCAGGTTGCCAGTCCGCCTTTACGATTCCCTACAATGAAAAATTTCAAACAAAGCCCAAAAGTGTTATCGGGTTGATGGATACGCTTGTCAGAAATTACATTCCTGAAGATATGGTGTCGTTTTCAGTGCCGTCCAATAGATTTGTGGAAATGGCCAATAACATCAAAGGCAGTTTCCTTGACAAGGATTTTATCAACCCCACAGGCCACTAGTATCCCAAATCCATCATTTGATAATTCCCATTTTGGCAGCAGTGTGGCGCCTGCACATCTTTATCCATCATTCTTTCACCCCAACGCAAATGGTATCTTGTTGGATACTATGGCACAAAAAAGTGCCTACTTGCTTAAAAGATATTCTCGGGCTAGTATTATAACAACCTCAAATTAGCCTGGAGAGGGGGGGAAGATTTATGTCAAAACTATTGTATATTAAAGTAAATACCAATCCGTAAGATAAATCCTCCAGTGCTGTCGTTGGGGGATTTTTTTTACTATTATCTCAAGGAAAAACCGTGTTAACATTTATTTCAACGGCATCACCTCTTGCTCAAACTACTATATTAAGTGAAATATTATAACCAAACGATATTTAGCAAAAAATATTTACTCAATATCGTAATTATTATAATAAAATCGAGGTGAAAATAATGAATTTGGAAATTGTAAAAGAAAGTTACAAGCAATTGTCCGAAGCCATGTCATTTAAGTCATTCGGGTCTTTTAAGTACCCTGCAATCGGGTGGTATTTTTCTGCGGAAGAACTGGATAATTCATTTGTCTTTGAAAAGGATAAATGGGTATGCATGTTCATGTACCTGAAGTTGGTCATTAATAAAGGAAAAAGGATTCGGTTTTCAGGAGATTATGGAAGCGCCTGCAGCGGCCCTGCAGAACTTTTCGGCTTTCAGGAACTCTCGGGGAGTGATGGAAAATTTATAGCCGAAACCGAGCGATTTAAAAAAACCAGGGAACTTGCCCGGGATCATTATGAAGTATCTCTGGCAAGCATTCGCCCGCCCAAAGAGAAATATTTATATATGGAAAAACTTGAGAACATGGATGGAGATAAAGAAATTGAAGTGGTCAACCTTTTCCCAGACGTGACCGCTTTGGCCTGTCTTGGAGGTTTATCCCACTACGACCGGGGAAAAGGTATGCCTAATGTGCTGATGCCTTTCGCGTCAAGTTGCCAGTCTGTCTTTACAATTCCTTACAATGAAAAATTTCAAACAAAGCCCAACTGTGTTATCGGGTTGATGGATACGTTTGTAAGAAATTACCTTCCTGAAGATATGGTGTCGTTTTCAGTACCGTCCAATAGATTTGTGGAAATGGTCAATAACATCAAAGGCAGTTTTCTTGACAAGGATTTTATCAACCCCACAGGCCACTAGTATCCCAAATCCATCTTTGATAATCCCCATTTTGGGAACATTCCCCGCAAAAGTGTGTCCCCTATCCACTCGTTAGGGCTGATCAAAGTTAAAAAAGTAATAAAAGCGTGCGCGCAGTGGGAACTGATATAAGCACGCTTTTTTATACTTCTTTGGCATTTCAGCATAAGAATTGGGCGTTGGATTTATGGGCCAAAGCGCGTTTATTTATTTTTAACCTCCAGCTTGATATGCAGTTCTTTCAACTGGCCCCGGTCCACCGAGCCCGGAGCCATGGTCATCAATTCCGCGGCGCTCTGGGTTTTGGGAAAAGGGATGACGTCCCGGATGGTTTTCCGACCGGCCAGCAGCATGACCAGCCGGTCGAAGCCAAGGGCGATCCCTCCATGAGGCGGCGTGCCGTACTCAAAAGCCTCCAGCATAAAGCCAAATTTTTCATTGGCTTCTTCCTTGGTCAGGCCCAGGGCATCAAACATTATCTCCTGCACATCCCGGCGGTGGATGCGGATGCTGCCGCCTCCCACCTCTATGCCGTTGAGCACCATGTCGTACGCCTGTGCCCGCACCCGGCCCGGATTGTCCCGCAGCAAAGGAATATCTTCCTCCCAGGGCGCGGTGAACGGGTGGTGCATGGCCACCCAGCGCTTGTCTTCCTCGTCGTACTCCAGCAACGGAAAATCGGAGACCCACAGGAAATTAAATTTGTCCTCAGTAATTAACTCCAAACGCTCGGCCAAATGCAAGCGCAGCGCGCCCAGGGCGGCCGCCACCACACCGGGCTTGTCGGCCACAAAAAGCAGCATATCCCCGGCACAGGCGTTAAAACGTTCTTTGATGATACTTATTTCATTATCGGTAAAAAACTTGGCAATGGGTGATTTGACCCCTTCCGGGGTAAATATCAGGTAGGCCAGACCCCCGGCCTTGTATACCGCTGCAAATTTAGTTAAATCATCTATGTCTTTGCGGCTGAACCCGCCGCATCCCGAGGCGTTGATCCCCCGCACCTGGCCGCCGGACTCGGCAACCGAGTTGAACACCTTAAATCCACATCCGGCAGCCACGTCGGTAATGTCTTTTATTTCCATGCCGAACCTGGTGTCGGGCTTGTCCGTACCGAACCGGTCCATGGCCTCGCGGTAGGTTAAACGGGTGAAAGGGGTTTCGACGGCAAGACCGGCGGTATCCCGGCACAGCCTGGCAATCATGTTCTCCATCAATGATAAAATATCCTCGGTATTCACGAAGGACATCTCAATGTCCACCTGGGTGAACTCAGGCTGGCGGTCGGCCCGCAAATCCTCGTCCCTGAAGCACCTAACGATTTGATAATACCTGTCCATGCCCGCTACCATAAGCATTTGCTTGAACAACTGCGGCGACTGGGGAAGAGCGAAAAAACGCCCGGGGTTGACCCGGCTGGGCACCAGGTAGTCACGCGCGCCCTCGGGCGTGCTGCGGGTCAGCATGGGAGTTTCAACTTCCAGAAACCCGTTGCTGTCCAAAAACTGGCGGACTGATTTGGCCGCCCGGTGTCTGAGCATCACCAGGCGCTGCATTTCGGGCCGGCGCAGGTCCAGATACCGGTAGCGCAGGCGCAGGTTTTCATCCACCTCAATCCCGTCCTCTATATAAAAGGGCGGAGTCTTGGCCCGGTTGAGAATGCGCATCTCGTCGGCCAGCACCTCTATTTCCCCGGTGGCCAGGCCGGTGTTTTCCGTGCCCTGGGGCCGGGCGGCCACTTTGCCGGTCACCGCCAGCACGTACTCGCCCCGCACCTCTCCGGCCTTGTCAAAAGATGAGCGGCTGATGTCGGAACTAATCACCACCTGCAATACGCCGGTGCGATCCCTGAGATCTATAAATACCAGGCCGCCGTGGTCACGGCGGGTGTCCACCCAGCCTGTTACACTAACGCTCCGGCCGCTATGCGCAGCGGACAACTCTCCGCAATAATGGGTTCGCTTAAACCCGGTCATGGAATCGGACATGGAAAAATACCCTCCCCGTTAACAGCACTTTAAGATTGTCGGTTGCTTTTAATCGCGCTAACAAGCTCGCTGATGCCAATTTCCCTTTGGTCACCGGCCGCCATGTCGCGCAATGCCACGCAGCCGCGTTGCAGCTCGTCTTGGCCAATGATCACGGTATACCAAACCCCCAGCTTGCCGGCGTGTTTCATTTGGGCTTTCAGGCTACGGCCCTGGTAGTCCATGTCGGCGGAAATATTCGCCGCGCGCAGGGCCGCCAGGAGCTTAAACGCTTCGCGTCCGGCATGCTCTCCGGTGACGGCCAAAAACACCTCGGGTATCGGCCTGGCTTTAGGAAAACAATCCTTTTTTTCCATAGACAACATAATTCGTTCCAGGCCCAGGGCGAACCCGATGCCGGGCGCCGGGGCGCCGCCCACCGCCTCAATCAGGCCGTTATAGCGGCCGCCGGCCCCTATGGAGCTTTGGGCTCCTATATCTGAAGCCATAATTTCAAAGGCGGTGTGGGTATAATAATCAAGGCCGCGAACCAGCCGTGTGTCAAGCACATAGTGCACACCAAGATCACCCATGTACCGCTGTACTTGATCGAAGTGGGTTCGACATTGGTCACACAGGCAGTCGGCGGTGGTTGGCGCTTTATGTGACAACGCGGCGCACCTTTCGGCCTTGCAGTCCAACAAACGCAAAGGATTTCTTCGATACCGGTTCTGGCAGTTGGGGCAAAGTTCCTCGTATACCGGCGCGAAGAAATTAAGCAGACTTTCCCGCATAACCGGACGGCAATGGGCACAGCCCACGCTGTTGACGTGCAATTCAAGGCCGGTCAATCCTAGCCGGCTATAAAAGTCCATGGCCATGGCCATCACTTCGGCGTCGGTGGCCGGATGATGGGTGCCGAACAATTCCACCCCGAACTGGTGGAATTGCCTGAGCCGGCCCGCCTGGGGGCGGTCGTAACGGAACATTGGTCCAACGTAATAAAGCTTGACCGGCTGTGGGCCGGCGTATAAATTATTCTCCAGATAAGCCCTTACCACTGCGGCAGTGTTTTCGGGACGCAGCGTGATACTGCGGTCCCCCCTGTCCCGGAAGGTGTACATTTCTTTTTCCACTATATCGGTATCCTCACCCACCCCCCGGACAAACAACTCGGTATGCTCGAATATGGGGGTGCGCACTTCCCGGTAACCATATTCTCCGGCTACCGTGGCGGCCACGGATTCAATGTATTGCCATTTTTCCACTTGGCCCGGAACAATGTCTGCTGTCCCGCGGGGCCGTGATGTCAACATATTTGATTATCCTCCTTTTCACAACAGAAAACTCCCGTTACCTGCATCCGGTACGGGAGAGCAGGCACCGTGCGCCTGCGTGTGCAATACCTGAACCCAATTTTATGTAATATCAGGTTATTTGTCAACATTGGCCGTCCTTGGATGGTTTAATTTACAGGACCACGATGATATAATCCTCAAGAGGTGGTAAACAATGATTACCAGGGAACTGGTGCAAAAAATTAATTATCTTGCCCGCAAGGAACGTTACGAAGGTTTAACCGTGGATGAAAAGGAAGAACAGCAAAAATTACGCCGCCAATATATTGACGGCATCAGAAAACAGGTGGTCGACGCCCTGGAAAGTGCCGGATACGCCAAGAAACACGATTCCGGCTGCAGTTGCGGCTGCAAACCGCAGTAAAAAAAAGCGCACTTATTCAGTTCCCTATATGTGCGCTTTTTAATACTTTTCTCCTTTGCCCTTGCCATATATATGGCAAGGTATAATTTATAAAAGTATAAAAAAAGCGCACTTTATTCAGTTCCCTA
>JAKSCU010000563.1 GCA_022360435.1 Bacillota bacterium | reverse complement strand
GGTACAGGCATACCGATAACCTGGAAAAGTACATATTGAGACTGCTGGTATTTGCAGCAATAGCCCAGGTGCCGTACAGCTACTTTCACCAGACAAGGCTCAACATATTATTCGGCTTTGTATCGGCCCTTTTAATACTCAAATTCCAGGAGGCATACGGAAGCCGTATATACCTCCTGATACTTCCCCTGTCCCTTTTGGACCTGGAATACGGTACATACCCTGTAGTACTGGCAATAGCCTTTAACAGGATACAGGAGGACAAAAGGAAGGGCATAGTACTGTTCATACTATCAACCGTTATATACAGCGTAACAACAAGGCAATACCTGCAAATATTCAGCCTGCTAACGCTGCCGCTAGTTTACCATATAAAACCTGTAAACTTCAAGTTGGACAAGTACATATTCTACTGGTTCTACCCAGTACACCTGGCAGCAATGGCAGGCATAAAGTTACTGATGTAATACAAAAGTTTCCCGGACTCCCGGATATCTGCAGGAAAATCGTATTACAAAGGAGGAGCCCCAAAATGTGTAAAGGAAAGCCCAAAACCATAAGGTTTGAACAAGAAGTGGAAAAAACCATAAACCAGTTCAGGGGAAACAACTTCTCGAGAAAGTTGCATAACCTCGTATACCACTTCAAGAACACCATCCCCCAAAGGCAGCAAAAGGCCAGGGAACTGGACGAAAGGATAAAGGAGAAGGGAAAAACGCTCAGTGAACTGAATACCCAGGTATCCGACTTGGAATGGATAGTACGGTCCATGGAAGCCTTGGTAAGCGAAATAAACTATGTGCACAAATACATAGAAAACTGCAATACAAAACTTAAAGCACGAAATTCCGACCCATCATACCCCGGAGGGAAACCGCATTACAAATCATGAATGCAAATGTAATACAAAGTGCTTCCGGAAACCAGGCCTGCAGACGGAAAAATGTATTACACCCTGGTATCTAAAAAAGCTTTGAGCTCCAAAAGGGTTTTAGTGAGGGATGAGGCAGAAACTGCAATATTCTCATGGTAAAAGCCGATTAATTCCTCAATAACCTGTAATTCAGCTTTGGCCCGGTCGTTAAATCCAAGCACCTCAACAGTGGCTTTGAGTAAATCAATTTTTTCCAGTATGCCTGAATAGACCATGTAGCCAAGCTGGAATTCAGCCCCATTGGATAAATTTGAAGTATCGTACATACAAAACACGCTCCTTTGTCACTTATTAGTGTGGTTGCCCCTGCGGGTCACCCAGGTTACTTGAATCACAAGGGAGAGGCTCGTTGTATCGGAAATGACCCGT
>JAKSCU010000550.1 GCA_022360435.1 Bacillota bacterium | reverse complement strand
CCGAGCTATACCTCCGTCTTCGCCAAGGCGCTGATCAAGGAAGCCGAAGTGGATGACAAGGTAGTGGCCGTCACGGCCGCCATGCCGTCCGGCACCGGCCTCAACACGTTCGGCGACCACTTCCCGGACCGCTGCTTCGACGTCGGTATTGCCGAGCAGCATGCGGTGACCTTCTGCGGCGGCCTGGCCTGCGCCGGCTACAAGCCCTTTGCGACAATCTATTCGACCTTCCTGCAGCGCGGCTATGATCAGGTGGTGCACGATATCGCCATTCAGCGCTTGCCCGTGCGCTTTGCCATCGACCGGGCCGGTATGGTCGGGGCTGACGGTGTGACCCACCAAGGCTCCTACGACATCGCCTATCTCGGTTGCCTGCCTGGTTTCGTCCTCATGGCAGCGGCCGACGAGGCGGAGCTGATGCACATGGTGGCGACCCAGGTGGCCATCGACGACCGCCCCTCGGCGCTCCGCTATGCGCGCGGTGAGGGCATTGGCGTCGAGCTGCCGGAAAAGGGAGCGCCGCTGGAGATCGGCAAGGGCCGGGTCCTGCGTGAGGGCACCAAGGTTGCCATCTTCTCGTATGGCTCGCGCCTCGGCGACGCCTTGAAGGCGGCCGAAGAGTTAGGCGCGCGCGGTCTTTCAACCACCGTTGCCGATGCCCGCTTCGCCAAACCGCTTGACCATGACCTCCTGCGTCGGTTGGCCAGCGAGCACGAAGTGTTGATCACCCTGGAAGAGGGCGCCATTGGCGGCTTTGCAAGCCAGTGCTTTGAGCAGCTTGCTCGCGAGGGCTTGCTCGACGGCGGCGCAAAGGTTCGGCCGATGTACCTGCCTGACTTCTTCGTCGATCACGGTAAGCCGGCCGACCAGATCGTCGAAGCCGGCCTGGACTCCCAGCATATCGTGGCAACGGCCCTGCAGGCGCTCGGCTACAACGAGGTGGCGAGCCAGCCGGCCCGCGCCTGATGGGTGGCGGCCAGCGGGAGGACCCGCGGCAAGACTTGCGGCGGGCTGACCTGTTGGCGGTGGAGCGCGGCTTGGCGCCGAGTCGCAGTCGCGCCCAGGCAATCATACGTATGGGGAAGCTGCGCTGCGCCGGCCGTGTCGTCGGCAAAGCTGGTGAACTGCTGCCGGGTGACGCCGAGCTTGACCTGGTGGCACCAGACCACCCATGGGTCTCGCGCGGCGGCGTCAAGCTGAGCGAAGCCCTGCGACGTTTTGCCTTGTCGCCGCAGGGGCGCGTCTGCCTCGATCTTGGTGCGTCCACGGGTGGCTTCACTGAGGTGCTCCTAGCGGAAGGCGCGGCCCGCGTGTACGCCGTGGATGTCGGACACGATCAGCTGGCACCGGCGTTGAGCGCCGACCCTCGCGTGATTTCCTTGGAGGGCGTCAACGCCCGCAACCTGGACGGCTCTCTGGTCACCGAGCCGGTGGCTGCAATCGTCTGCGATGTCAGCTTCATCTCGGCGCGCAAAGTGCTCGACCCGGCTCTGGCCCTGGCGGCATTGGACTGCTGGCTGCT
>JAKSCU010000242.1 GCA_022360435.1 Bacillota bacterium | reverse complement strand
TTCTTTTTTAAAACCATGTTTTTTTTTTCGTTATTACCATAGAGTAATTTAAAGATTGGCGGAGCTATGGACGGCGCCGGCGTTACCGAACCATCCCCTTAACCAATCAAGTGTTTTATATAAACCGAGGCCCAGCCTATTTTGGGAACAATTAACACCACTTTTCCCACCACCTGTTCGTAATATACCGGGTCATAATCAGGGGCGTCGTTGTCGTCGCCTTTGGTGACAAAGAGTGTTTTTCCATTTTGGCTTTGCAACGCAATGATACGATGTACCGTGGGGATGGCGCCGCCTTCGGTGCGAAACTGAATAATATCACCTTCTTTGAGTAACTCCGGGTTTTGTTTGGCCACTATGGCCACATCTCCCACATCAATGGAAGGACGCATGCTGCCGCTGATAATTATGGTGGGCTTAATGGGAAAAATGCCTAGGGAGAACCATATAACAAGAACCGCCGCAACACTGACCACAAGCCAGTTGGTCATTTCTCCGCCGCCTTCTTTTTTGGCCTTGGCCGGGTTTTGCTTATACAAAACAATTTGTTGTAGTAAAACGATACCCGCCATTGGCGCCAATACGCCGACCAAAGCCTTCATGGCCCAGTTCAAGTTCGGCAGTAGGGGTGAAAACCACTGGAATGCCTCCAGCAAACCCCGGTAGACCAGAGCGGGCCATGCCCCGCCCCACATGGCTAAAAACGACGCCAATAGATTTTCAAAAAACAAAGGTGAAAACTCAGAACCCCAGTATTTGGTGAAAGATTCCAGTGTACCGTTAAACTTTGGTAGTTTGCTTGCGGGCGTGCTGATAAAGGTGAATAATAAAGAGATTAAAAGAGGCAGCAGCACATTTGGTTTTTTTAGCAGTCGGTTAATAAGCCAAGCGCGGCTTAATTCCATGCCCAATAAGGTTGTGCCGACAAAAACTATGTTTATTACAATACCCAAGGCTGTAAACGAGTTGGGATTTTTGCCAAATTCGCTTAAAAATCCGGCTATAACAGACAAATAAATTTGCAACAGGGCAATGGCCAGGGCAATTGTAATCAGTATTTTGCCGACTCTCGGCTTGGCCAGGCCTCTTTGTTTGGGCAGATACAGTATAAAAGCCGCCAGCAAAACCCAAATGGCCGGCCTGATCACGTAAGTGGCGACAAATCCCCCGGCTGTGTTTGGCAGTAGCACATTGATTGATAAATAAACTATTATGAGCGCCGCAAAAACCATGAGCCATTCCCGGGGTGGCAATTTAATCCTGCGCATATTGGCTCAAGCACCTTTCAAAAAGCTACATGCCGGTTAAGTTGATTTAATCCTAACAAAAACGCGGATAATCTAAAATTAATCATGGGCATGAAAAAAAATCATACCCCGGTTTATAAGCTCATCCCCAGTATTAATACCTGCAAAAAACTATGATGCTTTGAGTGCGCAACCGGATAATCGCCGGTTTAAGCGGCCCACATGCCTTGGCGGATATTTGTCATCGGCGTGAAAAGGCGCACTTATTCGGTTCCCTATGCGAGCGATAAAAACCAACTAAAGCAGGATTTTTTTAATAGGGTTGATTGATAGAATTATATTTAAATTAACAAAGTATCAAAAAACGCACGCTCCAGGAAACCGAATGAGCGCTTTTTTGATTTATGAGCTTTGAACCGGGAGGTATAACCATTGAATTTGGCTAAAGATTTGGTTTCCATAGCTCTGTGTTTTATGGGACTGCTGTTGTGCTTGCAGTCATCCATTGCCAGCAGCCGGGCGCCCGCGCAAAATAAATGGGGGTTTGAGGCAACCCCGCAAAGCGTAACTTTAGACGGGTTGGCGCCGGGAGATGCCGGAGAAGGTAAAATTAATGTCACAAATGTCGGATTGCGCCACATGTCCTATAATTTGCGGGTTGCTCCGGGCGGGGAACCAAAGGACAATAGCTTGAATCATGTTTTGGAGCTCACGCTGACAGACCCGCACGGCCAAAATATATACAATGGCAAATTGAGTGATGCCTATGATATAACCTTTAGTTCCATAAATTTGGAGCCGGGTGAAAGCCACTTTCTGTTCTGGTTGATTTCGCTTCCCCAGGATGCCGGCAACCAGTATCAGAATAAAAATGCCGCTTATTACATCACACTTACCGCCCAGGGCGACGAATGGGGCGAAGATACAAAGGGCGGCGGCAGAACACCTTACCGGGGAGAGATTGAAACACCCGAACCCGGCACCGGGGAAATTGCAACCCCCTCCGGCGACCCTCCGGTTACTGTTACGCCCAACCTGTCTCCCACCGAAACCGGGCCGGATACTACAACCAAAAAGAGCATTGGTAGTTTACCCTTTACCGGCGGTACATACGAGCCGTATTTGGTTTGCGGCACCCTGCTCATAATCTGCGGCATATGCGTCGGTCTGATAGCCGGCAGGTGCGGTTAATGTCGCGAAATTTGCGCGCGGGGCTTTGTGTGGTTTTAATCGTTTCGGGACTGTTACTGCTTATATACCCTTTGTGGGCGGAAAGAAACGTGCGGTTGGAACAGCATCGCTTGTCGGGGGTACAGCAGGACAAAACAGGCTGTTACATTTATAAAAAAGAAGAGCGTGATTATGTGAAGTCGTCTGTGGAACCTGAATTTGCCGTAGCCCTGCTGGACATTCCCGCCATAGACATTTCGGTATTTGTGGCCCGCGGCGTATCACCGGCACAATTAAAAAAATCCCCCGGCTGGTACGAGAAATCGGCCCTGCCGGGTAAAGGCAATACCGCTATCGCCGCGCACCGCACAAATTACGGCGCCTGGTTCCGCCACTTGGATAAACTGAAGACCGGCGACGCCATTAATTTGCTCTTTGCGGGCAAAATTTACATTTACAAGGTGGAGAAGATCTTTCCGGTGGCCGAAAACGACTGGAGTGTTATCAAATCTTGCGGTTACCCGGCCCTGACATTGACCACCTGCCACCCCGTGGGCGGCGACGCGGAACGGTTGGTGGCGCGGGCGGCGTTGGTTGAAGTGAAAAACTCAAACCGTTCCCGTAGCCCCGCCGGCCTTTAAGTTGAACTTGTAGTACCAATTGGTAAAAAATTTTGGTCCTAAAGTCTGATGGCACATCATACCCTCTTTGGTTTAAAATAT
>JAKSCU010000128.1 GCA_022360435.1 Bacillota bacterium | reverse complement strand
TAACCCCCCTTCTTTGGTTAACCAGCTCATTAACACGCTGATAAGGTACATGGATAGCATCAGCTAGCTCACGTTGAGTGATTTCCATTGGGGTTAAAAACTCTTCAAGCAACATTTCACCTGGATGGGTGGGGAACCTTTTAGTCGGAATGCGAACCATAATGTCACCTCTAGTGATAATCTGTAATCTCTACATCAAAAGGGCCGCTATCTCCCCATTTGAAGCAAATCCGATACTGTTGATTAATACGGATACTATACTGATCGTTACGGTTGCCTGACAAAGCCTCAAGTCGGTTACCAGGAGGAATTTTTAGCTCATCTAGAGCTATCACTGAATCGAGCTGGTCAAGTTTTCTGGTAGCTACAGGCCAAAGGGCTTGAGGACAAGCCTTTCTAGCCGACTTTGAAGCTATACCATTAAATATATCTTCAGTGGCTTTGTCTTTGAACGATTCGATCATCGAAGCATGATAGCACGGATGTCATGCTATAACAAGGAAGGCTTAACGCCAAAAGCAGCGGTGCAAAGCATCCGCCTGCCTTTGATTGTTAGAATGCTTGGCTCTAAACTCGCTCAACTAGTTCAGACAACCTTCTAATACTTTCATCATCAGTCACAACACCTTCAGCTGGATTAAGTAATATTGGTGAAATGCCGGCTTGCCTGGCCCCATAAATATCCCACTTAGGATCATCGCCGACAAATATCGTATCTTGAGCACTTACTTCAAGCCTTTCCAGTGCATAGTGGAATATATCGGGGTGCGGTTTTCTTCTGCCTGCATCTACACAAAATACAACGTCATCCAGATATTGTGTTAAACCATGTCGGTTAAGTTCTTGCAACCAGAGATATGAAGGGCTACCCCATGGGGTATTCGAAATTAAACCAGTCAAATAACCATTTTCTTTAAGCTCTTTAAGCAAAGGGACAGCTTCCTCGTCGAGCACCGCTGTCTCAAAGATCGGAATTAGGAACGCCTTGGCCAAGTTCGAT
>JAKSCU010000466.1 GCA_022360435.1 Bacillota bacterium | reverse complement strand
TTGTACCGCGAGGTACCGGGGGTTCGAATCCCTCCTCCTCTGCATTGAGGGACATTTCATCAAAATCTTGGAAATGTCCCTTTTTCATTGCTTCATAAATATCTGATATTCTTTTAGTTAGCTCAAACAAAGTGTTAACTCTTGCGGTTCGAACTTCGTCAGATTTACGATCATAGAAAATTCCTTCCGGAAACACCAAATGTTGCAGTTTTTCCCTGGCCTTTAAAGTCCCGGAATCCCACAAATTTGCCAGATTAGGCAACATTTCAAGGAATTTGTCGATGAATTTATCGAGGTTCGAACTTTTTTTGCTGAGCTTCTGAATTTCAATTAGAATCTGGCTCTTTTCCTGCCGGTATTTCGGCATATATTTTTCATAAACCTCCTGGTCTATCTCCCCTAAAAAATGCTTTTCCTGGGCCACCTCCATCTTCTTTTCAATCTCGTTTAACCGTTCTTTCATACGCTCTTTTTGCTCCTTGCCTTCTTTTGTCAACTCGTTGATTTTGAAATAAAGCTGCTCCCGGATGGGAGAGATAAGGTTGCTATTTATGGTATACTCATTAAGGAGTTCCTTGAATTTTAAATGGAAGACTTTGGCGCTACGATTGGTATTACATCCTTTCACACCGCACTTGTAGTAGTACAATCCTTTTTTCTTAACAAGGTAGCCGGTCAAAATCCTATTAGTGTGAGTGGCGCATTTTACAAAATGTTTCAATGGCACTTCAGGCATTTCCTTTGAATGTTTTCCCTTAAATCTTTCCTGATGTAGCATGTCATTTACTTTGAGAAAAATCTCTTTAGAGATTAGGGCGGGATGTTTTCCTTCAATTACTTTTCCCTTTAATGCTCCGTGTGCGATCAACCCACAGTAAAAAGGATTGTGAAAAATCTTGGATAACTTTTGAGGATACATATTTAATCCGAGCTTTCGAAGTTTGGTAACAATCTCGGTGCCTGGCATTCTATGGTAGGCTCTCCAATGAAAAGCTTTCTTAATGAGTTTTCCGATTTCATTGATCACGATCTTTTCCTCTTTATTAATCTTGATCTTATCATATCCCGGAGGAACTGCTCCGATCCAATATCCCCTTAAAAGCTTTTCCCTAGTGCCGGCCATCGTACGTTCCCTTCTTACCTCATTGTCATACTGACTGAATATAAAATGGATGTTTTGCTGTAATCTTCCGCTTGGTGTATCGGTATCTGCCGGTTGGGTGACGGATAATACCGAAATGCCCTGCTTCTTTAACTCATTGGCAATGTATATCCCATTTGCCCCGGTACGGGAAAACCGGTCTACATTGTACACAATGATCCACCCGATTTTCTCTTTACTTCTTTTGACAAAAGACAGCATTCGGTTAAACTCTTTCCTTTCATCTGTTTGCGCACTTTCGTAAGTACCACCGAAGTAATTGACAATGTTGAAGTTGTATTTTTTAGCATACTCCTCGCAAGCCTTCATTTGCGTGCCAAGACTTAGGTTATTGTCAGCCTGTTCTTTAGTAGATACCCTGGTGTAGATCACACAGTTGTTTTCTTTTGGCTTAGTCTGTTCATCTTTTGAGTTTACCCCAAATTGTTGAAAAATGGCTAAAGATGAGTCTTCCATATTATTCATTCTTTGTGTTAAAAGCTTCCTTAAAGTAATCGTAAAATACCAGTGCCAATTGATCAATGTTTTGGATCAACTCTTTGACTTCTTCATCACTTAGGTTTTCGAACCCCTGGTATTTTTTCAATTTTTCGATGGTTAACCCTTTGTTTTTTTCTTCTTGGTTTTTCTTGTTTAGATTGTTCAATATTCATCTTAAAGTAGACAAGGCTCTTGCTTCTTTCAGTAGCCTGTCCGATTAGAAAGACTCCCTGTATTAGGGTTTAATAGTAATTAATCCAATATCATTTTTATTGTGTTTTTTATTGTGGTCACTACCCCCTGGTGGCTTTTGATTATAATATCCTGGTAGTCATTTTCTGAAAGGATGTCTACTATCTTTCTTTTCACCTCCTGGGTCTTTACCATTTCCAGGGCTTTCATCTTATTGTTCTTAAAGTGAATAGTAATGCTTTCATATTCACCTGAATGTATGATCTCAAGTAGCTTGACTTCCTTGGGAGGCAAGACATTGAGTTGTGGCAGTAGGTATACTGATCTTTCATCCCCGAGGAATGATTTGACAATTCCGGTTAATGATACCTGTACGTGCGTATCAAATGTTTTTCGTTCCAGGTCTTCATTTGAATACACTATTCCCTGTTGTTCGTCCCAAGGAAACCAATAACCATCGCTGAATATTACCAGGGACAAAGATGTCTTGTTGATGATAGTGTGACAAATGAATAACTGCAACAAGCTGATAGCCTTTCCCCATTCCTTTAGTCCATTTTCAAGGATTTTCTTAAGTCGATCTCTTTCGCCTCTTTCAGACAATCTATCCTTTAACTGCTGACTTTTCCTGAAAAGGTCATAAAACTGCTTTGCAGTTATCTCCATAAAAATTTCCCGTTTAACCCGGGTAATCAATGGAATGGATATACCAA
>JAKSCU010000549.1 GCA_022360435.1 Bacillota bacterium | reverse complement strand
GCGGAGTAGCGCCCGCATCAGCCGCCGAGGGTAGGCAGATCGGTGGCAGCATGTGCGGATCGGCGGGATCACGTTATCCTCGTCGCTAATGAATGCATCCGCGCTACTCATCGGCTTTGCCATCGGCGTGTTCGCCGCGATACCAGCAGCCTGGCTTTGGGGAAGAAGAACTGCCAGACGTGTTCGACATCTTGAACAGCAGGCTCGCACCAATGAACGACTGGTGGAACTGGGTACTCTCACCGGCGGGCTCGCACACGAAATCAAAAATCCCCTCTCCACCGTCGGACTCAACATACAACTTTTGCAGGAAGATTTAAGTGGCTTGTCCAATCATGCGGACAGCGCTGGTGCCGTGCGCGAAGGGGTGAGGCGCATCGGCAGACGCTTTGAAGGATTGGCGCATGAGACCGAACGACTTCGCGACATCCTTGAAGATTTTTTGCGATACGCCGGTCGATTGGAACTGGAAATCGCACCGACGCCCATGAACCCGTTGCTTGAAGAAGTGACCGACTTTTTCGAGCCCCAGGCCCGCGAGGCGGGGGTGAAC
This sequence comes from Bacillota bacterium, assembly GCA_022360435.1. Classification (GTDB taxonomy): domain Bacteria; phylum Bacillota; class Desulfotomaculia; order Desulfotomaculales; family Desulfallaceae; genus BRH-c8a. The sequence goes on along the minus strand of JAKSCU010000549.1, from coordinate 676 downwards.
GTGCGACGGGAGCTTTCGCCACGCGCGGGGAATGTACCGCTGGACGAAAGCCTGTTCAAGCAGGCGCTGCTGAACCTGCTGATTAATGCGGTGCAGGCGATGGCCGGCGCACGCGAGGCTAACAAACCGCACGGTGGGGCGCGCGACCTGATCGTGCGCAGTGAACGCCGAAGATTGCTCGGTAGCGATCGGCTGCTGGTTCACGTGATCGACACCGGCCCGGGTATGGACGAGCCGACGATCGAACGCATCTTTCAGCCATACTTTTCAACCAAGCGAAGCGGCACGGGCCTGGGCCTGCCAACCACGCGACGGATCATCGAAGAGCACGCCGGGTTTCTCGACGTCCACAGCGAGCCGGGCCGGGGGACGGACTTCGTAATCTCGCTGCCGGTCGATAGCGGGGATGATGGCAATACCGATTGAATTTTCACCGCAGAGGCGCGGAGCCCGCGGAGAAGAAAAGGAATTCAACCAACGAGCACTGAGTGTACAAAGGCCGCACCGGATAAGAGAGGGTTGAGGGGAGAAAAGACAGATTGAGAAGAGCGAAGCGGTCGACGTTTAACGGGCGAGTCTGCCCGCCCGTGCGGGGTTGTGCGAGCTAGAGCGGTACCACACCAAACGTAGCGTTCTTCGGGTGCCCCACCTCGCTTTCTTAAGCGATGGGGGGTTC
>JAKSCU010000464.1 GCA_022360435.1 Bacillota bacterium | reverse complement strand
GCGCAACATGATCTGCGATGAAAATACGCCGGAAGAGCTGATTCAGTGCGCCCGGCACATGGTGAAAGCCACCGCCGGCTGCGAAGGATGGAGACCGCCGATAAAAGAGGATGACGGCGCGGAGCACGTCGCGGCGACAGTTGAGGTTCCGTTTCCCCGCCGTCGTATCTCCGAAGGCTACGACGTCACTTGGCTTTAGAGTCATTCCAGCTAACCAGGAATGGCTCTAGGCTTTTCCCAGACGTCGACGGCCAGATCTTCGGTGCGCGCCAGGGGCAGGAAAACCGATCCGGAACCGGATTTGGCCTGACGCTCGACCGGCCGACGCCAGCCCTTGATCCCGGCGGTCCGGTCCATCAAGATTTCCAGGGCGCGGTTCAAGGCGTGCGGGTCCCGTGCCATGGCTTCAGGGGGCAGAACGATGTCCGCCTTGTTCCAAACGCAACGTTCCCAATCGTCTATTCCGGCCGCGCAAAGCGGCACCCGGAAGGCCGACGCCAGACCGAGAACAAGCGGGTCGGCGGACAGGACGAAACGCGCCCGGCTGATGATTGCGGCTTTCCACTCCACGCTGGGCATTCCCGCGTCTTGGAGGCGAAAGACGGCTGCGTCGGGGAGCTCCAACGGGATGCCGTCTCGCCTTATCTCCAAATCCGAATCCACGCAGGCGAACCAGTTTTCTTGCCCGATGCCTTTTGTCGCAAGATAGCCCGTCGCGTTTGCCGTCCATTCTTCGGGCACGGCGAAGCGCGGGGGATGGTCGGCAAGGCCGTCGATCCGACAGGGCCGACCGTGCAACATGGGCGGCAGAAGAACAAGATCCGGATGGGAGAGGTCGTATTCCTCCCATGCCGGATCCGGGCATTTGACCGGAGCGGCGACCCCGATATCGAACCAGTCGACCGGCGCGATGGCGGGCGATTCGGGATGGGCATCGATGGCGACCTTGAGCGAAGGGGCGCAGGCCACGATCGCTGCCCGCTCGGGAGAGATGTTCCGAAAAGCCGCCGCCGCCGCGCATTTCGGGAACCGCCCGAGGATCCACTCGGCGATCACGGTCCGACCCAAAAAATCGACCGAGTCGGTCCCGTCAAGAAAGACGAACGCCCTTCCGATACCGTCGATCCTGCGCTTGGAAGCGGAGATTCGGCGGATCTGATCGAGTGTCAGAATCCTATCGGTTTTCGGTGTGTCGGACGGCATTTCGAT
>JAKSCU010000212.1 GCA_022360435.1 Bacillota bacterium | reverse complement strand
TCTTAAGGTGGCTACGGGGCCGGGTGATGAGACAAGCAATAAGCCGCACAGGCGTTCGACTGATACTCTTGGGAATGCTGGCCGGCGGGCTCGCCGCCTGCGGCTCATCGGAGCCAAGCCTCAATTGGTCGGAGCCCGTGCCGGGCAAGGGATCGGCCATCGCTCAGTGCTATCGGACCCTGGCCGAGCCTTACTGCTCGACGACACTGCTGCCAAATCAAGCCAGCCGTGCCGTCGGCTGGTTCGACGACGGGCGGCCGAGCGGCACACCACCGGCAACGCACACGCAATGACGCCAGGACTTTCGGTTGCCGTGCAGCGGTTGCTGCATAGCGCCTTGCCGAGTCTCTTTGCGCTGGGTGCCCTTCTCTTGCCTGCCTTGGCGCTGGCCGAGCCGGCGTCGCTTTGGGAAAGCCTGTCCTGGGACGATCGCATCGGTGCTTCCTGGTTCGAAAGCCAGGCGGAAGCCGGCGATGCCAATGCTCAGTATCGCCTAGGCGAGATCTACGAAGCGGGGCTCGGCGATACGGCGAGCGACGAAGCCTTGGCGATCGCCTGGTACGGCAAGGCGGCGGAACAGGGGCATGCACGGGCGGCCTTCCGGCTGGGTCGGCTGCTCGAGCGGCAGTCCGGTCAGTCAGAGGCGGCCGCGGCTGCCTATCGTCAGGCGTCACGCGCCCGCCTGCCGGAGGCTACCTACAATCTGGCGCGCCTCCATCGCGACGGAGTCGGCGTCGAACGTGACCTTCGCCGTGCTGGAGAGCTCTATCGGCAGGCCTATGCCGAGGGCTTGTCGCGAGCCACCCTTGACCTGGCGCAGCTTGCGCTTGTTGGCGTCGAGCGGGACGAGGTCGTGGCTCTGGCCTGGGCCCTGCGAGCCCGTGAGGACGGCGTGCCGGGTGCTTCGGACTTTGCCGAACGCCTAAGCGCTCTTCTTGCGCCGGAGGCGCGGGACACAGCGGCTCGGTTGAGCGGCGACCTGCCACGCCCTTAACTCGGTACTATCCGAAGAGGCTCGGCTCCCTTTCCAGCTCTTTCGGCACTTCGCCGGTCTCGGGGTAGGGTGGGCCGATAGGGGCGATCAGGCTGGGGTCCGTGGAGTCGCACTTCGGACTGCCGACTCGAGACGAGATCGGCAGAGCCTGCATGGCCTCGGCCGGATAGGGCGCAAGCAGCCGGGCGCTGTCCTGGTCTCCCGCGGTGAGCCATTGCTCGTAGTCCTCTGGGGCCAGGATAACCGGCATGCGCTGCTTGGGGTGCAACTCGGCAACAAGGGCGTTGGCCTGCGTGGTGATGATGGTGAAGGTCAGGCGCGACTCCTCACCATCGGGGCTGCGCCAGAGCTCCCATAGGCCGGCGAAGGCGAAGGGACCCTCTTCCTTCAGCGCAACCCGGTAGTACTGCTTGCCGCCGTCGGGCAGGGGCAGCCGCTCGTAGAAGCCATCGGCCGGCACGAGACAGCGACGCCGGTGGAAAGCTTCCCGGAAGACAGGTTTTTCGGCCAGCTCTTCCCCACGCGCATTGAAGGTGGCGTAGCGCAGGGTCGGCGTCTTGGACCAGTGGGGCACCAGCGACCAGCGCGCCAGAACCAGTTCGCGCTTGGCCGCGACGCCTTCTACTTGCTTGGCCAAGCGAACGATGGGTGCCGGGTCGGTCGGCGCAATGCGATAGCTCGGCGGAAAGTTCGGTAGCTCCGCAACGTCGAATAGCCGGCGCATCGCGTCCGG
>JAKSCU010000546.1 GCA_022360435.1 Bacillota bacterium | reverse complement strand
GCCTTTGCCCCGGCATCGTCCGCGATCGCCTCGATGGTCCCGTCGCGGTCGCCATCATCGAGGATGATCCCCTCGATGGCCAGATATGCGACATAGTCGCGGCCGGTCCAGGGGACATACCGTCCCGCCAGTGCCACCGCGACAGCGACCAAGCCAACAACGCCGAGGATCCGCCAAAAGGCCAGACGCCGCTTCAGGCGGCGCCTGTCTATCATCTGGTCGACTTCGAAAGACATGGCCCTCTCTTCAAAAACAACGACGGCACCTCCATTGCGGAGGCGCCGTCAATGATTACCAATCGGTTCACCACCGCGCGAGCGCGGACCGCAGCCTTACTTTTCGGCCGTGGCCTCCTCGCTCTCGCCCGCCGGCTCGGCTTCGGATTCGTCGTCCGCCTTCGCCTTGGACTTGGCAGCCGCTTTCGGCTTCGCTTTCGCGGTCGCCTTCGGCTTGGCCTTGGCCTTCGGCTTGGCTTTCTTCTTCTCCTCTTCCTCAGCCGCCGGTTCGTCGGTCTCGACCGATTCCGCTTCTACCGGCTCCGCCTCAGCGGATTCCGCTTCGGCCTCGGCGGGCGCAGCCTCTTCGACTTCGGGCTCGGGCTCGGCTTCTTTTTTCTTCGCGGTCTTCTTCGGTGCCGTCTCGGCCTTTTCGTCATCCGACTTCTGGCGCCGCTCGTCTTCCTCACGCTTCTGCTGGATTGCCGCACCCAAGATGTCGCCCAGGCTGGCACCGGCATCGGACGAGCCGTATTCCTTCATGACCCGTTTCTCTTCCTGGATCTCCAGGGCCTTGATCGACAGTGACACGCGGCGGCTGCCGTGGTCGATCTGAGTGATCTTGGCGTCGACCTTTTCGTCCGGCGCAAAACGCTCCGGCCGTTGTTCGCTTCGATCGCGCGACAGGTCGCTCTTGCGGATGAAACCGGTCACGCCATCGCTAACCCGGACCTCGATGCCTCCGTCAACAACCTTGGCGACTGTGCAGGTCACAACTTCGCCACGCTTGATGCCGGAAATGCCGGACTCGAAGGGATCATCGACCAACTGCTTGATGCCGAGGCTGAGCCGCTCTTTCTCGATATCGATGTCGAGCACCTTGGCCGTGACCATGTCGCCTTTCTTGAACTCGGCCAGGG
>JAKSCU010000544.1 GCA_022360435.1 Bacillota bacterium | reverse complement strand
CCCTTTCCAGCCGGAACTAAAACCGTTAGGCAAAAGCAGCTTGACGAGGATACGCGCCGGTATAATCAGGAGTGGCCGTACATTAAGCGCCGGCATGAGTATGAGCTGAGTAAGCCGTATTACAAGCCCAGTGCCGGTGGCGGCGTTGAGAGCGGCGCGCCAAACCTTAGCCAGTCGGAGAGATTTGGCGCGACCCTGTCCGGCGCTATTGATAACATGAGTGACTTAATCGAGCAAGGACGGCAACCCTATACCGACAACTGGAGCTTGGAAACACCTGAAGATCCGAAAGCAGCCATAAAAGCTGCACTTGATGAGACCATGCGGCAGGTACGTAAAAGCAGTGCCGGATTGGGTCATACTCAGATTAGCGCGGTGGAGGAGCACTTAGCCGCGCATTTTGGTATTGACTTGGGCGAAAGTGACACAAGAGCGATGTTGAAAGAGTTGGGCATTAATCCTGAAGACATGGGGGAGTAGTAGTCCATGAGCTATGTTTTTGACTTTAAAACCGGCCAGTACCGTCGTACAGAAGATTACCGGCAGGACCGGCAGGTTGCTCAGCGGGCTGCCGAGGAGGAAATGACCCGCCAGCAAGTCGAGGCGCAGGCAAGGGCAAAGGAGTTTATGCGCGCTTTTGAACGGGGGAACCAGTCCCAGGCTGGTGCCGAAGGTGAGGGCAACCCCTTCTTGGATGCCATAAACGATCTGGTCCGCCCTGCCGCACTGTTCTCCCAGGGCGTGTTTAGCACTGCCAGTGCCGGCCTGGTGCCTGAAAAGCTGTCCCCGCAAAACAGGGTTGATCGGTTCATGGCTGGCGCCGGTGATGTGGCCGGCGGTGCGCTGGCCATGCTTGGTGCCGGCCAGGCGCTAAAGTATGGTGGCCGGGGGCTGAAAACAGTTGGCGGCAAGGCGGCCGATCTGTTCGGGCGAGCACCCACTGCCGCAAAAGTGGCCGGTGCCGGCGCCGGTGTGCTTGGCGGCCGCGAGATGTACCAGGGTATGACCCAGCCGGATATACAGGACCCCAATTTTCTTGAGCAGGTGGGCGCTTCTTTGCGTGCCGGCACCGGGGACGTGCTGTCTACTGCCGGGGGGGCGGCCAGATGGCAGGGCATGGAGGGCGTAGGCGATACACTGGCCGGCGCCGGGGAGGGATTGCGCCAGGGTTATGAGACCTATTACAGTAAACCGATCGGATGGAAGTCTTTCCTTGACCCCGAGTTTTATTCCACCACGGTGGCCCGTTCCGCGCCGTTTACCGCGGCGTTGATACCGGCTATGGTGCTTGGCTATAAAGGCGCTGGCGCGGCGTTGGGTAAAACCGCCCTTAGCCCGTTCAAGAAAGCCATCCTTTCAGCCGTGGGCGGCGCCGGGCTTTCCCGGCCGCTGGAATCCGCCCTGGAAGCCGGTGGTACTTACGAAGAAGCTTTAGCCCTGGGTATGGCCCCGGAGGATGCCGACAAAGCAGCCAATGAAGTGTTCCGCCGTACCCTGGCCCTGGGTGGCTTGGATGCTGCCCAACTTGCTGCAGCGTTCGCCCCGGTGCCGTTTAGGGCAGCCACAACCGCTGGACGCGTGGGTATGGGTGCTGGCCGTTTTGGTACCGGCGCTTTAACCGAAGCCGGGGAGGAAGGTTACCAGGAAGCTATTGCAAGCCAGGCCCTTGGAACGGATGAACGTAGCGTAATAGCCCAAATGCTGGGCCCCGACGCCGAAGCGAAGCAGGCTATGGCCGTGGGCGCGATATTCGGTGGCGGTATGGGCGGCGCCGGGGTGGTAACGGATATGGTGCGTGCCAAGGTTTCGGAAAAAACCGGTGTGCCGGCTGAGCAACTTAATGAGGCTGCTTTGGACCGGATGGCTTCTGACATAACCGGCAAAAAGGTGATCGAGGAAGCCACGCAGGATGTCATCGCTGAAATAGCGCAGGCGGCAACCGAAGGAGAGCCGCCTGGGGTCCAGCAGCCGATTGTTCGGGATGTGCCCCGGGAAAGTCGCAGCGGGGTGATGCTGAGCGAAACGGTGCCCCCGCCGGCAGTGCAAGCGGAGACTATGCAGCAGCCCGCCCCTGTGGCACAGCAAGAGCCTGTGGCCGCAATGCCAAAGGCAGAAGCACAGGTTAATATCCAGCCTGGCGATACTGTTTATGGGCCGGGCAATAAAAAACTTACTGTTAAAAATGTTGGTGAGCGCGGGCTTGTAACGGTGGAAAACGAGAAAGGCAACCAGTTTAAGATCGGTCATAAAGCGTTAAGAAGAGCGGAAGAGGAAGCACAGGGCTTCGAGGCAACAACAGACATCGATCAAGAGGCGGTTAACAGTTTTGTTGACGAGGCGCTAACCAGTAGGAAGCAGTTTAAAACCCTACCTTTGCGCAAGGTGACGGCTGGCGAGGCTTCTATTATTAAAGACTTAATTGGTACTGATGTTGCCGGATATATTCACGAACTAAGCAATTACGATCTGCGCCATGCTATAAAAAAGCATGGAATTGCCAAAGTAGAGGCTGCCAGAAAGCAGGTTGCTTTAACAGAAGATGATCTAAAAAGGATACCTGAAATTATTAGTTCGCATGATGGCATAGAGAAAGGAAGCACTAAGCAGGGGCGTAAGTCGGTGGTATATTGGAAAAGAATCAACGGGGAGATATTCTATGTTGAAGTGGTGCTGCCGAAAGAGGGTAAATTACGCAGTAAAACAATGTGGAAGAAGTCTACTGCCGTAGATCATGCTGCGCCTGAAGCGCCCCGTCACTATACGTCCGAACCCGACCGCAGCCCGACTTCTTCCACCACTTCTAATATAAGGGCTGGTCAAACGGATGTCAAGCAGGGGGAAAATGTAAAAAAGGAGCCTCGTGCATTTGTGCGTGAGAATAAGGAGAAGAATAGCCTGGAAATCCGTTTTGCTGCCAAACCATCAGAAGAAACCTTATCCAGGCTTCGAGAGGCCGGTTTCAAGTGGAGCAAAAAGAAGCGCATGTGGCATGCAGAGAACGCACCGGACCGGGCGGCATTGGCGAATGAGTTGACCGGCCGGCAGGTTACAGAAACCGCGCCAGCCGCTGAACAAGTTGCTGCCGCTGAGGAAACCCAATCCTTTGCCGGGGCTCGCCAGATGAAACCCAAGCGTGGTCAAAAAGAAATGCCGCCCATGCAGCGGCGAGCCATAGTCAAGTACCTGAGCGAGAAACTTGACATACCTATCCGGGTGGGGCGCTACCAAAGGCGGAGCGCCCTCGGTGTTTTCAAGGGCAAGGCAGAGGTTATTCGCACCAAACTGGCCGAAGATATTGAAGTAATTGCACATGAGGTTGGCCATTATCTTGATAAGCAGCTTGGCCTTTCAAGGCGCGGGTTTGACGATGAAATGAATGTTTTGGCCAAAGATGTGAAGGGCGACCGCCGCAAGGAAGGTGTTGCCCAGTTTATGAACTTCTATCTCACTGATCCAACTAAAGCTAAAGCAAGGGCGCCGCGGTATTATGAGGAATTCCAAACCCGGCTTGAACAAAACCCGGAAATAGCGGACATCCTTGAATCCGCCCAGGCTCAGATCAAGACATGGTTGGAGCAGCCATCCAAAGCCCGGGTGCTGGGCAGCTTATCGATTAACCAGGGAACACCTAAACGGCCTCTTACCCTGGATACCTTTTACACCAGGGCTATAGATGAACTGCGGCCGTTGGAGCGGGCAGTAAAGGAGATAACTAAAGGGGCATATATCGACTTTAAGGATAACCCGTTCTTTAAAGCTTGGCTGACCCGCGGCTGGCGCGGCAAGGCGGAAACTGCGCTCAGATATGGCCAGATGAACGAAAACCTGGAGAAAATAGGCCCGTCTTTAAATGAAATAATTACACCGGTGGAAAAGCACCTGGACGATTTCAGGGCTTACATTGTTTCCAAGCGATCTTTGGAGCTGTCCGGTCGAGACATCGAAACCGGTATTGACCCGGAGGATGCCAAGCGCACCATTCAGGCGATTGACAATGAACTGGGCACCGATACGGTGAAAGGGTTTGATAAGGCGTTTAGGGATTTGGTGAGGTTCCAGGATTACATTACTAACTACTTGGTTAAATCGGGCGTGCTGAGTGCTGATGTGGCCAAGTCCATGCGGGAGATGAATAAGGATTATGTGCCGTTTTATCGGTTATTTGACGACAGTGTGGGCACGGTAAAATTCCGGGGCAAAACGTTTGCCAACCTGTCGTCACCGGTCAAGCGGATAAAGGGTTCCGGGCGCACCATAATTGATCCACGGGAGAGTATTATCAAAAACACCTACGCTTACATTAACCTGGCCGAGCGAAACGATGTTGGTCGTATGTTTGTGGAACTGGCGGGCCGGTTCGAGGGCTCCGGCCGCTGGGTTGAGAAGGTGGAGGCGCCGAAGCAGGCGGTTAAATTTAAGCTGCAGGAGGTTAAAAGCATCTTTGAGGAAGCCGGGGTGAATGCCAGCCAACTGGACATGGAGAAAGCGGCCTTGGTGTTCAAACCCGGGATTTTCCCCGCCGGCAAGGAGAACATTGTCACCGTGTATGAGGACGGCAAGCCGGGGTTTTATCAGTTTGATCCGGAGCTTTACCGGGCGATGCTGTTTTTGGACAAGGAAAGTACCAATATCCTGACCAAGCTTTTGAGCGTTCCTGCGTCGGTGCTCCGGGCCGGCGCCACATTGACGCCTGAGTTCATGGCCAGGAACCCGGTGCGCGACCAGTTTTCAGCGTTCGTTAACTCCAAGTACGGGTTTATACCCTTTGTGGACCTGTTCCGGGGTATATCACATGTGCTGAAAAAGGATGATCTGTACTGGAAATGGTATCAATCCGGTGGCGCGCACAGCGCGTTTGTGTCGGTGACCGGGATTACCTGCAGAAAAACATGAAACAGCTTCTCCGAAAAGATTGGAAAAACAGAATCAAAGATACTGTGTTTAGCCCGTTGGAGCTGCTCCGGGCCATGTCGGAGTTGACAGAAGAGGCAACCAGGGTGATGGAGTTTTCTCGGGGATTGAAGAAAATGGGGGCTAAAGGCGCCGGTGAGGCCGCGCTGGCTTCCCGGGACATAACTTTAGACTTTGGGCGGGCCGGGACCATAGGCAAACACGCTAACCGATACTATACGTTTCTGAATGCCTGGATACAGGGCTTGGACAAGATGGCGCGGCAATTCAGGCAGCACCCGGTGAGGTCTACCATAAAAGCGGTAATGTCCATCACCATGCCCAGCGTGACCCTGTTTTTCATCAACCATGACAACGAGTATTACCAAGAAGTGCCGCAATGGGAAAAGGATATATTTTGGCTGGTGCCGTACAACGAAGGCAGAAATTTTATCCGCATACCAAAGCCGTTTGAACTTGGCATATTGTTCGGCACTTTGCCTGAAAAAATGTTGGCGTACTTTTACGACCAGGACCCGAAAGCCTTTAACAAATTCGGCAATACAATCAGAAGAAACATGTTCTTTGACCTGTTACCGGACAAAGATTTCTATTACCTGCCGCCCGGGATATTTCCAACAGCGATATCTGTACCGACGGAAATGGTTGCAAACCGCTCTATGTTTACCGGCCACAACATCATACCCCGGCGCGAAGAAAATTTGGAGCCGGCGTTACAGTTCGGTGCGTATACTTCCGAGCTGGCGAAGCTGGTAGGTAAGACCATTGATGTGCCGCCACGCATGGTTGACCATGTGATATATGGTTACACCGCCGGGTTGGGCAGGAATGTGGTTGGTATTGTTGACCGAACTATGGACCAGGTTGGTTTGGTTGAAAGGACGCCGAAGCCTGGCGGCACCGTTGCGGAACTACCTATTATAAAAGCGTTTGTTTCCAGGAACCCGACAGCCGGCCAGTCCACCACTATTGACCTTTTCTACGAGGAGTATTCAAAGGCTGAAGGGCTATATAAATCGCTGAAGGTTAAACTGGATAATAATGAGGAAATACCAAAACTAAGCAAGCAGGATATTGCCCGGCTGCAGTCACTAAAAGCTATGCGGAAAGCGACACGTGAACTCAGCGAGATGCGGAAGATATCTCGACAAGTGCAGGAGACTAAAAAACTGTCTCCGAAGCAGAAAAAAGATATATTGCGCGAGATTGATAGGGCGCAGATAAACTATGTGCGTACGTTGGTGGGCATGGAGCCGCTGTAATAGCTTATATCATTTCATATCACAAATGAATAGACAAGTTGCTAATTTTGGATAAATAATAGCTAAGTCAATTGTTTTGGATAGGGGGTTGTCAAAAGCCCCCCTTTTTCCCTCTTTATGTTGTAGGTGGCCGGTATTGCGGCCTGACAGCCGTGGGTATAACCGTGGAGGAATTGAAAACCTGGGAGCCGACTTAAGGGGGAATAAGTTGATGAAGCAAACACCGAAT
>JAKSCU010000129.1 GCA_022360435.1 Bacillota bacterium | reverse complement strand
TTTTCTTTTAGTAATTAGTGTATTTACATTATAGCTATCTATATCGCCGATAACTTTTTCCATAAATTGCTTGTCCATAATGGGCCTAGTGTCCATATTCTTAATAAATCCCTTATGCAAGTTATGAATAGCCTTTTTTATTTTTCCTTTTACTTCACCAGCAATAATTTTTTTATACAAACGGCTATTTTCTGAATCTTTAACTTTTTTTGCGTGATCAAGATATTGTTCTAATTTTATCCTTGTTCTTATCGCTCCAGGGTCTGTTGGCAAGCTCCTTAATAGTTGCTTAGCCTCTTGGGTTGGCCTGTGCTTAGGGCCTCTTATTCTATTGAAAGCTGATCTAAAGCCATTATTTATATTTAACATAATTTCTTCTCCTGAACTTTATAAAAGTTAATATATGTTATCTTGTAAATTCAATTTCTTGACATCCTCACCCAGCTAAAGCAAGGTGATTCCTACTACGCACAAACCGAAGCTTGAGCGTTTTCGGCGGGTTCCTGTTTCAACGGGTGACTAATGTCACTTCCTCCACAGGCGAACACTGCATGCCCTGCCGCTAGTATATTTTTTGCCGCATTCACATCCGCATTTTCAGAATGCCCGCATTGTTTACATTCAAGTTTTGATTGGCTGTTTCTGTTTTCTTTTTCTGTATGGCTACAATTTGAGCACTTCTGGCTTGTGTGCTTTGGGTCAACTAGTTCAAGATGACCGCCACGCCATTTTAGCTTGTACTCTAACTGCCTTCTGAACTCAAACCAGCCTTGATCTAATATTGATTTATTCAGGCCAGACTTAGCCTTTACATTTTTTCCTTTGTTTTCTATTGTACCCTTGGCACTTTTTGACATATTGCTAACTTTAAGATCTTCCATTACTACCATAGCGTGGTTTTTGCTGATTTTATACGTGGTTTTATGGAGAAAGTCCTTACGAACATTAGCTATTTTATTATGTAGTTTTGATATTTTTTCTTTTTGTTTTTTCCAATTACTTGAAAACTTTTTCTTTCGGCTTAATTTTTTTTGAAGAAAAGCAAGCTTTTTTTCAAGCTTTCTGAAACTATTTAATGGCTCTACATCTTCCCCGTCCGACATTGTAGCAAACTTGGCAATGCCTACATCAATACCTATCCTGCTTTCTGATGCGTGTTTTTTATCCTCAATTTCAAGCTCTACTTGAATTGACACATACCATTTTCCACAACTCTTTGATATTGTCAGGTTTTTCGCTGTGCCAGGAACTTTTTTTGAATTTCTATATCTAACCCAGCCTATCTTTGGCAAAAATACCCTTGAGTTTTCCTGATCAATCTTAAAGCCTTGCGGATATGTGAAGCTGTCTTTTAAGCCTTTTTTCTTAAAAACAGGAAATTTTTTAGGACTTTTCTTATTAAAAGCATCCTTTAAAGCTCTATCTAACTGTTTTAAAGTTTGCTGCAATGTTTGAGAATGAACATCTTTTAAGAAAGTTTGTTCTTGTTTCGACTCAGTAAGAGATTTAGCCAACTCGGTATACTTTAAAAATTTTTCCTTGCTGTCTAATTTCTCTTTCTGAATGGCTAAAGATTTATTCCAAATCAATCTACAGCAACCAGCAAATTGAGACATTTTATTAATTTGCAGTTCATTTGGTCTTAATTGAAATTTATACGCATATCGTTTATCCTACAATAGGTCTATTATGAATGCAAATGATATTAGAACTGGCAGACATTGCGTTTTCAATCTTCATGTTCATTTGGTATTTGTTACAAAATACCGAAAGGGTGTATTTTCCAAAGAAATGCTTGAGGAGATGAAAAACATTTTTTCAAAGGTCTGTAACGACTTTGAGGTTGAACTTGCGGAATTTGACGGTGAAAAAAATCACGTTCACTTATTAATTAATTACCCGCCTAAAGTTCAACTTTCTAAACTGGTTAATAGTTTAAAAGGAGTATCCTCAAGGAAATTAAGAAAAAATTTTCCTGAACTATCAAAGAGTTATTGGAGGGGTGTCTTATGGTCACCTTCCTACTTTGCCGGATCTTGCGGAGGTGCTCCAGTCTCAATTATTAAGCAATATATTGAGCAACAAAATACACCTGGCTAACTATTAACCTACGGTTAATACACCCCCGCCCTAAAGGGCGAGGTTTTACGGTGCTTCGGATAAAAAATTGTGTGTAGTAATGGAACTCTACACACAATTTTTAAAAATATTTAAAATTAATAGTATTTGCTTTCTATCTCAATAACTATTTAGTTAAAGCAACTTTAACAGCCTGTTCAGGCGCAAGAATCGAAGTTATTGAGTTTTGAGATAGGTATTTATTCACAACTTTTATTAAATCTTCAGGAGTAACTTTTCTAATAAGCTCAGGAATTTTAACATCAAATTCAGCGCCTAGTCCTATAATATCGTAATAGC
>JAKSCU010000543.1 GCA_022360435.1 Bacillota bacterium | reverse complement strand
TGGTGGTATTTTCCGTCACCTTGCTCTTTTCGCATTCGCGATAGTTCCAAGCGCGGCAGAGCACATCGTGATCATCGCGATAGATGACCTCGCCCGCCTCAATTTCAATCTTCTTATCGCTGCCGAGCATCGTGAAAGGCTCATCACCTTCCGCAACCGTCAATTGATGCCGATTCTATAAATTCATCCGGAATACTGTCATAATAGTTTTTCAAAATAATAAGGTTTATCGGTAAAATCATAGCGGTATAGGGTCCAATTAAACCAATAAAATTGTTTATCAAGCCTAATTCTTTAATGATCAGAAACATTGGAAATATGACAGAAGCTCCCGGCAGCATCAAAGTACATAAAAATATCATATACAAGATGCTTTTAAATGGAAATTGCAGTTTCGAAAATGCAAATGCGGCAAGTGTAACACATATTACTTCCAACACAATGGTAGCTATGGTTACAATACTGCTATTCGCAAAATTTCGTATGAGGCTGGTTTGTTTAATAACATTAACATAATTAAAGATACCATCCACTTCCAGGGATTTGCCGAACATAAACAACAGTGGTATTATTGTTATGACTGCTGCAACAGACAGAATTGAAAACTTTATAATATTCTCCCATGATGTTTTCTTCTTAATTTTTTTCAGACTTAAATTATATTCAAACATAAATTCACCCTAATAATTTGCTTTCTTGTATAATTTTAATTGAAATGCTGTAATAATAAAGGCTATTATAATCATAATCACTGACAGGGCACTTGAAGCACCCTGGTTATATGCCACAAAAGACTCCTTCAATATCAAAGTTGAAAAAGAAGCAGTTACAACACCTGGTCCTCCGCCGGTTAAAACCCATATGATATCGAATACCTTTAAAGCACCGATAATACCCAATATGCTTAAAGTAAAATGTGTATGCTTCAATAATGGAATTGTAATCCTTATAAACTTTACAATTCCACTTGCACCATCTATGGATGCGGCATCATGTATTGAGTCTGGTATCGATGTCATACCTGCAATATAAAGTAGCATATTGAAACCTGTCCACTGCCATATATTAACGGCAGAAACTGTATATAAGGCTATTTTGGGATTGGAAAGCCACTCTTGTGCAAAAATATCTAATCCCAGGCTTCTTAACGTCGTATTAAGAAATCCATAGTTGACTTCCAAAATACTTCTGAAAATATATCCCACAACTACAGGAGTCAGGACTACCGGCAAGAAAAACAATGACTTGAAAAAAGTTGCAAACAGTATCCTTTTTCTTAGAAACTCAGCATAAACCATCCCCAAAAAAGCCTGTATAATAAGTGTCAAGGCTCCAAATATTACAAAATTCTTTAATACAACCGGCAAATACCCGCTATTAAAAATATCAATATAATTACCTATTCCAATAAATTCTTTGTTAACTGAAAATCCATCCCATTCATAAAAACTGGTTTGAAAAATAAAAACAATTGGATATAATATAAAAACTACAAAAAATACTAAGGATGGCAAAATATATAAATATGCGCTGAATGTTTTCCTTTTCATATACATTATCAATCACCCGGAAAGTTTATTTATGTTATTGTTGTCGATTTTATTCAGGTAATCCGGACTGTTCCGGATTACCTGTAACTGATAAGTGTTTAATTTACTTAGCTGCTGCAGCCTGAACTTTTTCAGCACCCTTGACAGGATCAAGCCCC
>JAKSCU010000541.1 GCA_022360435.1 Bacillota bacterium | reverse complement strand
TTTCCATGAACCTTTCCCAGGCCCGGCGGGTTTCCCCGTTGTACAAACCCGTGTCTATCACCGTCCAGCCGCCGCTGCCTTTTACCGCGTAGCAATTGACATGGTCCAGCTTGAACGGCAGGGGCAGTCTGGCCTTGAAAATCCCAAATCCGCTTAGGTTTGTCAATGTTTTTCCCTCCTACCCGTACCCTTGGCTTGAGTCCAATAATATTATACATGCAAAACCGACGTTGTTGCTAACTTTTAACCGCCAGTTTAACGGTATCAAATTGAATTCGCCGCCCGGAGTTTCGGTGTGCAAACGCGGCGGCCGAAACAGGCGAAGCGGATATTGTGGAACAAATGGCGGCAAGCTGCATAATCAATATATAGGGTTTATGATGCCGGCCCGATAGCCCGCGGACTGCCGGCGCCCAGCGCGGCGGACGTCAATTGCCGCGCGTGAAGATAGATTGAAAGAGGGGGATATATGGAATGGATGCCGTGCTGGGCAAAAATTTAATCCGTAGAGTGGCGGTGGGAGACATCCCGCGCCGGGCGGCCGGCCGCATGCCGGACAAGGAAGCCCTGGTGGAGTACCGGGGCGGCGCCAGGAACTGCCTGACCTTTGATCAGTTCAACCGGGATTGCAATCGTTTCGCCCGGGGTATCCGCGGGCTGGGGCTGTCCAAGGGGGACAGCGTGGCCACCATTTGCCTGAATTCATCCGAATTGGCCGTATCCATGTTCGGCCTGGCC
The DNA here is from genome assembly GCA_022360435.1 of Bacillota bacterium. Classification (GTDB taxonomy): domain Bacteria; phylum Bacillota; class Desulfotomaculia; order Desulfotomaculales; family Desulfallaceae; genus BRH-c8a. Next base: position 4,302 of record JAKSCU010000541.1, on the reverse strand, counting down.
AAGGGCGGCTTTGTGTCGGTGCCGGTAAATCCCGGCCTGGACCCCGGGGAAATGGCTTATGTAATAAACCATTCCCGAGCCGGGGTATTGATTGCGGACGACCTGTTTGTTCCCTCCCTGACCAACCACCTGGATAAACTGCCCCATATCAAACACTGCATATCACTGCCTGTCTCCGCCGGCCAGGTGTCCGAACCGTTTATTGACTTTTACCGGTTTATCGATGATAATGACAGTTCCAATTTGGAAGACGTAATCATCGAAGACCGGGACATCGCGCAGATCATGTACACCAGCGGCACCACCGCCATGCCCAAGGGTGTCGCCATTTCCAACCTGAATGTTTATTTCACCGCGCTGCAAAATACCATAGACTTGCAATTTAACTCCAAGGACATAATCACCGCTTTTATGCCCCTTTTCCATTGTGCCCAGCATATTCTGCTGGCCTCCTCCCTGGTGGTCTGCGCCAAGGTCGTGATTATGCGGGGGTTTGATCCCGAAAATTTGCTGCAAATGATCCAAAAAGAAAAAATCACCTTCGTATCCGCCTTGCCGGCCATGTACAGGGGCATATTGGGCCACCCGAACATTGACAACTACGACCTGTCCAGCCTTGAGATTTGCCTGTACGGCATGACTCCCATGGACAGGAGAACTCTAAGCGACGCCCGGAAAAGAACCAACGCCGCTTTTTACCAGCCCGCCGGCCAAACCGAGGCCTACCCGGGCACCAACCTTTTCAACCCCGACTGGTTCCCCGGCAAGGAAGGAAATGTCTGGGGACGCTCCATGCCCGGGTATGACACCGCGGTGATGGACGATGCCGGGAACCTGCTGCCGGTGGGGGAAGCGGGCGAAATAGTATGGCGCGGCCCCGGGGTCATGGAAGGCTATTTCAAGGACGAGGCCGCCACGGAACAGGCCTGGAAGTTTGGTTGGCACCATTCCGGGGACCAGGGCTATATGGACGAGGACGGCATGCTGGTGTTCATTGACCGCAAAAAAGATATGATTAAAACCGGCGGTGAAAATGTGCCGTCCGTCAGGGTGGAAACCGTAATCCTGGCCCACCCCAAAGTGGCGGACGTGGCGGTGATCGGCCTGCCCCACCGGCGGTGGATGGAAGCGGTGACCGCGGTGGTGACGCCCAAAAAAGACAGCGAACTAAAGGAGGAAGAACTAATCCGGTGGTGCAAGCAGGAGCTGGGCGGGTTCCAGGTGCCCAAGGCCATAATATGCACGAACGACATGCCCCGCACCAGCACCGGCAAAATCAAAAAGAACGAGTTAAGAAAGCAATTTAGCGCATATTACGACAATCTCCCCTGATATCACCGTGTAAAAAAACCGGGGACGGTACTTGGCGTACGTGTAAATTTGATTACCGCAAAGATAAAGATCCCGTGGCCACTAGTACGGCAAAAGCTATGGCAAAGGCGTTGAAATTTGAGAACCTACTGCAAATGAAACAGTTTATTGACAACAACTTATAAATCCCGGATTACTTTTAAAAAGCGACTCATTCAGTTCCCTCCGGGTGCGCTTTTTTAATTCTGGCCAAAGATATGTCCGGGTATACTTTGCTAAAAGCAGAACAAACTAAAAATGCGCATTACTTCAACAACACCTCAACCCGCTCTTTTCCTATCAAGGGCGGGTTCACCGCTGTATCGGGTGTGAGTTGTGCCTTAGCCGCGAGCAAATTGCCTTTGGAACGCCAATTATATTTCAAACAAATTAAAACAGGGATTGTCAACCGCATATGGAAGTTATAATTATGTAGCAAATTGTCGGCGCCTGCGTTTTGAATCGCTCCACCCGGGGGGTGTAAAGGTGATTGTAAGCCTTTTAAGAAGATTGAATTTAATTATTAAGTCCAACAGCAACTATAAGACTATTTTAATTGTCATATTCACCCTGGTTATCAGCGGCTCTGTACTGATATACCTGATTGAGAACAGGGTAAACCCGCAGTTTGCCGGTTTAAGCGACGGTTTATGGTGGAGCGTTGTGACAATCACAACGGTTGGTTACGGTGACAAGTACCCGGTCACGGGTTGGGGCAAGCTGGTGGCGTTCGTGGTGATGATCGGCGGCATAGGTTCCTTCGGTTACCTGGCGGGGTCCATCATAGAAGACTTGATCAAAAGGGGACGCGGTGAAATGGCGGTAAATTTCAAGAATCATATTGTCATCTGCGACTACAATCATAAAGTGGAGGACATCTACAGGGAGATTCAAAAAGAAATAAAAAACAGCGACATAGTGCTGGTTGCCAACAGAGAAGAAAATCCCGCCAAAGATTTGAAAAATATATTCTTTGTCAAAGGCGACACCACCAAGGCCGAGGTGCTGGAAAAAGCCAATGTCTCCCAAGCGGCGACGGTTATCGTGCTCGGCGACAGTGAATTGGAGGATCAGCTGGCGGACGCCCATTCAGTGCTCACCACCCTGGCGGTTCGCAACTTGAACAGCGCGTGCAAAATAATCGCCGAGGTATTGTCCACTGACAATACCGAACATTTTCAGCGGGCCGGGGCAAATGAAATCATATGCATCGGTGAACTGGCGGGACAACTCATTGTTCGTTCCAGCCTGTACACCGGGCTGTCCAACATGATTGGCGAGCTGGTCACAAACCGTTTCGGAAACGAACTGTATTCGGAAAAGATATCGCAGGACTTGGAGGGGGTTGAGTTTGGCGATGCCTTCATACGGCTGAAGAAACTCGGCGCCACAATTATGGGAGTGTATAGCGACAATCAGTTGTCAACAAATCCCGACATGGGGTTGCGGTTGAAAAAGGATGATTATTTAATTTACATGGCCCGGGAACCCATTAATAAATAAGCCGAATAAAAAAACCGCTCAAAAAAAAGGGGACGGGGCTTTTTCCAAAAGCGAAAAAGCGACCCGTCCCCTTTTTTGGCGCTAATAAACAAGTTCAATCAACTTTCATAGTCCTTCAAATAATCGGCGGCTTCTTGGGTGACAAATTCCTCGTAAGCATAGTAGTCTTTTTCAGCCTCTTTGGCAACCTTAATGGTCTGATCCGACGGGAATTTCAGGTTGGTGGGACAGGGGGTGTAAATCTGAACATAAGTCGGCCCCACTTCCCGGGCAATCAGGATGGAGTTCCTTATGGCCCGCATCAACTTTTGAGGGCTGGCCACTGTCACCCGTACGGCATATACGCAGCCCGAAATTTTGGCTATATCGTATATTGGCACTTTGGGGAATTTCTTGCCCGTCGGGGCCATGTTAAAGGCTTGCCCCTGCTTGCTCATGCCGCTTTCCTGTCCGCCGGTATTTCCATATACTTCATTATCCAGCATAATAGTGGCAATTTTTTCTCGCCGGAACCAGGAATGCAGGGTCAAATCCAGGCCAATATCAGCTATGGCGCCGTCGCCCACCATTACCACCACATCTTTGTGCTGATCCGGAAAACGAATCTTTAGCATTCTCTTTAATCCGGAAGCCACCGCGTTTTGATTGCCGAAGGCGGTATTGGAATAGTGCACGGCCGCCTGGGCCAGGCCGAAAAAAGAACACCCGGGGGTCCCGATAACAAGGGTGTCCTCCGGCGTCGGCAGAGCGGCCAGCGACAAGCGAACCCCCAGGGCTACGCCGCAGCCCGCGCAATGAGGGTGTTCATCGATAAGCTCTTTAAAAGTGCCCAAATCTTTTTTATTCCTGCGTTCAAAAAAAGGTCCCTCGTTCACAAGATCTTTGTACTCCTGCGGTAAAAGTTCAGCGAACTCCTTAACCGGAGTAATTATTTTTTCAGACACACCTTCACCTCCTTAAAGAAGACATTTACTTTGTAAGGCACTCTTAATTTCGTCCACAATTAATGCCACAGGCATGGTCATACCGCCAAATACCCTGGGGCCGGCCACCACCCTGCTGTTATGATCCAAGGTCGCCTTAATCTCGCGGGCCAGCCAGCCCCCGGCATTGAATTCCGGCACCACGACAAGCTCGGCATTGGCCGTGGCAGCCGTAATTTCCTCTGCCGGGAAAGGACGGACGGATTTAATTTTAATCAGCCCCGCATCAATGCCTTCCCGCTGCAAAACCTTTATTGCTTCCCGGCTTTGCGAAACAGCGGTGCCGGATGCCGCGATAAAAAATCTGGCATCGGGGTTTTCCACTTCCACCAGCCCGCCTAAATAATAGTTGATATACTTGCGGGCTCTTTCCGCCGCCGCCAGCACTTCCTGGTGCCAACTGGCATTGGCCGCATAACTGATAAAGTTGCTCTTGTTAAGCAGGGGATCGCGTACCACCCGCACA
>JAKSCU010000540.1 GCA_022360435.1 Bacillota bacterium | reverse complement strand
AAGAACCCTATATGGATCTGGTGTTCCCTAAAAAGGGCAAGAGTGTTGGAATTATAGGAGCCGGACCCTCAGGACTTACCTGCGGATATTACCTCGCAAGATTGGGATACGAAGTGGATATTTATGAATCACAGCCCATAGCCGGTGGAATTCTCGCATTCGGAATACCGGAGTACAGGCTTCCCAACGATGTGCTGCAGCATGAAATAAAAATGATTGAACAGGTGGGAGTGAAGATACACCTGAACACAGAAGTTGGAAGTGATATTACATTCTACCAGCTCCGTGACAAACATGATGCCGTATATATTTCAACCGGAACCCAGTTCTCCAACAGGATTAACATTCCCGGTGAGGAATTAAAGGGAGTTTACCATGGACTTGACTTTCTGAGAGATGTCAATCTTAAAAGATACGTGAAGGTCGGAGAAAAGGTGGCGGTAATCGGCGGCGGTAATACGGCCATAGACGCTGCAAGAACTGCTTTGAGGCTTGGGGCAAAGGAAGTAACCATACTGTACAGAAGAACTGTTGAGGATATGCCGGCCGACAGGAGAGAAATAAAGGACGCAATGGAGGAAGGCATTAAAATAATTACATTGGTTGCACCTACGGTTTTCAAAGGCGAAGACAGGGTAAAAGCTGTTGAGTGCGTAAAAATGGAGCTTGGGCAGTTTGATTCAAGCGGAAGAAGAAAACCGAAGCCGGTGAAAAACTCAGAATTTATTGTAGAAGCTGATATGGTGATTCCTGCAGTCAGCCAGTCTTCCGACTTGCCGTTCATTGACAGGGATGAGGTGGAAGTTACCCAGTGGGGTACATTTATTACGGACAGGGATACGCTGATGACCAAGATGAAGGGTGTATTTGCCGGAGGTGATGTTGCAAGAGGTTCCGACGTGGCTATCACAGCCATTGCAGACGGGAAAAAAGCGGCACAGTCCATTGACAAATATATGGGTGGAAAAGGAGAACTTAATACAGGAGAAGAAATTGAAATACCAAAAGCAGCAGAGGAGAAAGAAATTGTTGAGCATGAAAGGTTCTCAATGAAATTCCTCGATCCCGAAGTCAGGAAAACCAATTTTGATGAAGTGGCTGTT
>JAKSCU010000539.1 GCA_022360435.1 Bacillota bacterium | reverse complement strand
TTTAATACTCTTATCCTTGATCCGGCCGTTAATATGGCCGGGTATAACCTAAGAGTATGAAATATTTATAATCAAAAAGACTACTGGCAATAATAAAAAAAGCTTTGCTAATAAAAAAGTACGCCGCGGATAGAACCATTTTTTTGGCATAATGTACCGCCGTTTTTTTGTTTATGGCTATCCCGCGTTGGAATTTCATATACCATGAGGAGGGATTAAATGAGCATCTTGGCCTGGGTTTTAGGGTCGGCCGCGGTTTTATTGCTCCTGGCCGTTTTTTTGTGGCGGGCCGGCGAGCGTCGCCGGTTGGCCGGGAAAGCCTATAATGAAACAAAAATTCCGGCGCCGGCGGAGGAATTGGCCGAGGAAATAGCCGGAGATTTGCTGACTCTATCGGTACCAAAACCAAAATCCAAGCCTCAAATTCCTGAGATACCCAGGTATTACGGAGTTGACAGGCTGGTACTGATGGTGCGCGACCCCAACTGGCTTTTTGCTTACTGGGAGATTACCGCCGCCAGGCAGGAGGAGTTTAACCGGCAGTACGGTCCGGAAGCATGGCGACAATCAAGGCCGGTCCTGAGGGTTTACGATGTGACCGGCGTTGTTGATTTCAGCGGATCAAATGCCAATAAATACATGGATTTTCACATCAGTAATTACGATGATAACTGGCATGTCGAGGTGGCGCAGCCCAATTCGACCTTTTGTATCGATTTGGGCCGGGTATTGCCGGATGGTAGATTTGTTGCCCTGTTGCGTTCCAATATAGTGCATACGCCCAGCCTGGATGTCTCCAACCTGGTGGACGAGGAATGGATGTGGATCGAAGGGATATACAGGACCATCACGCGATTGCATCCCGGCAGCTCGCCGACGACTGTCGAGGAAGCGACCCGGCGCAAGGGTTTGGTGCCGTTGGGCGTTAGTTCCACCGAGTTTGGGGCCGAAAGAAACGAATAACAACCCGTGGTAAATAAAGTGTAAAAATGCAGGCCAAAGGCATTGGTTAAAGCGCCCTTTTCAGTAAGGGGAAAAACACCGGAAAGGAAGAACGGACACTTGAAAAAAGGAAATCTTTGCTTTGTTTTACACGCCCATTTGCCCTTTGTCAGGCACCCGGAACACGAACACTTTCTGGAGGAACGTTGGTTTTATGAAGCTATTACGGAGTCATATATCCCACTGATTAACGCCTTTGATGAACTGGTGGAACAAAAGGTGCCGTTTCGCTTGACCTTTTCGCTTTCACCCACCCTGATTACCATGCTTACCGACGGCTTGCTCCAGGAAAGATACATAAAACACCTGGAAAAGTTGATTGAACTGGCGGAAAAAGAAGTGAACCGCACCGCTGACACGGCATTTCGTCCCCTTGCCGAAATGTACCGGGACAGGTTTTATCATACCAGATATGTTTTTAATGAAAAATATCAACGCAACCTAGTCCAAGCGTTTAACAAACTGCAACACCAGGGAAGGCTGGAATTAATCACTTGCGCGGCCACCCATGGTTTTTTACCTCTGCTATTCAACCAGCCGGGGGCTGTGCGGGCGCAAATCGGGACGGCGGTGGAACTTTACAACCGCCATTTCGGCCGACCGCCGCTGGGTGTCTGGCTTCCGGAATGCGCCTATACCGACGGACTGGATGATATTTTAAAGGAGTTTGGGGTCGAGTATTTCTTTACCGATACGCACGGGGTGCTGTTTGCTTCGCGCAGGCCCAGGTATGGCGTTTTCGCGCCGGTATACTGCCCCAACGGGGTGGCGGTGTTCGGCAGGGAAATTGAATCATCAAGGCAGGTGTGGAGCTCCAATGAGGGTTACCCGGGTGATTATGATTATCGCGAGTATTACCGGGACATCGGACACGACCTGGACTACGAATATATCCAGCCTTATATACACCCCGACGGCATAAGAGTGAACACCGGGATCAAATACTCCCGGATAACAGGCAGGGGTGAACATAAGGAGCCGTATAATATGGACAACGCCCGGCAAAAGGCCGAACTGCACGCCGGAAACTTCCTTTTCAACCGTGAGCACCAAATCCGGCACCTGGACTCGCTGATGGACCGCGAACCCATCATAGTGGCCCCTTACGACGCCGAACTCTTTGGTCACTGGTGGTTTGAAGGCCCGCACTGGTTAAAAACCGTGCTTTTGAAAATGCACTATGATTTCCCTGCAGTTGACACCATGACCCCGGGGGATTATTTGCAGAAATATCGGTGCAACCAGGTGGTCCGTCCCTGCCCTTCCACCTGGGGCAACAAGGGATACAACGAGGTTTGGCTGGGTCGGGAAAACGACTGGGTATACCGCCACCTGCACATGGCGGCCCAAAAAATGATTGAACTGGCGGAACACAACCGGTATGCCGGAGGCCTGCGGAAACGCGCGGTTAAACAGGCGGCCAGGGAGTTGATGCTGGCCCAGAGCAGTGATTGGGCTTTTATCATGCACACGGGAACAATGGTGGAGTACGCCGTGAGACGCACCAAGCAGCATATTGACAATTTTCTGAGGCTCCATGGGCAGATCATGGAAAACCGGATTGACGGGAATATGCTGAACGATCTGGAGCACAAGAACAATATATTTCCCGATATTGACGTTGACTTGTATACCAATAAAGAAACCGGGTCTTATCAGGCCACGGTTTAAAGAGGAAAAGCATATTTGCGCCGGAAAAGCGCGCCGCTGTTCTTGCCCCTAACGGCCAAGGCCGGACATTTGAAAAGCACGCTTTTTTAAAAGCAAATGGTGCTTTTTCTATCGTCAAGCACGTTAAACAATTGATGCAGAGAGTTTATTCCTCTATGGCGCAATTCCGCCAATTGATGGAGTAAAACCCCGGCGGTCAAAAGGCAGTCTCCCAGAGCCGTGTGCCTGCCGGCGGGTTGAATGCCGCAGGCTTTGAGAAGGCTGTCCAGGGAGTAATCAGGCAATAGTGGGTACAGATAACGGGCCACTATTTTAGTGTCGAAAATCAGGGACTCTATTTTGCCGGCCCTGCGTAAAGAAAGCTTGTAGTTGATAAAACCCAAGTCAAATCCCAGGGCGTGGCCCGCGATAACCCCGTCCTCCAAAAGGGTGAGAAACTGGATAACGGCGTTGTATACCGAGGGACGGCCCTTAACCATGTCGTTGTCGATACCTGTGAGTTTAATTATATTTTCAGGTATCTCCCGGCAAGGGTCCACCAGCAAGTCCAAACTGCTTTCCATACAGATTTTATTTTTGTGCACCAACACGGCGCCCAGGGAAATAACTTCATCACCGTTATCCGCTTCAAAACCCGTGGTCTCCAGGTCTATAATTACAAAGCGTACCATATCCAAGGGCGTGTGCAAAAAATCCCTGCCGGAACAAGACTTGGAGCGACGCCGCAACTCCACCAGTGTTTCATCCGCGGGACAAATGTTATGGGGCCACAGCTTTGTCAAAAACACACCGCCACCTTCTTTCCGCTAAGCAAGGTGCTGACTGCGCCAGTTCATGGCATTAAAAAAATAGGTTTAATATTGCCAATATATTTAATATTCTATCTTTGAACTTCGACCCCGTCAATACACTTTGACATGCAGCGGCCCCCAAATAATATCGGTTGGGTGTCACATGCGTTTACACTGTATGTGTCAATTGGCACCGGATTAAATACAAGGCGGCAAAAGGCCGGAATAATACGCCTGTCATGTGGCGCTGTACACTTTAAGTACAAAAAGTTAATTATAATTAACTAAATGGTTTAAAAGCAAACCCGGAGGCATTGGGACCGGGGGATTAAACCTGAAGTCAATATGGGAGTAATACCGGCGGCATTGTTGAAATGTTATAAATTTATCGAATACGGTGAATTAAGGCACAATTGTTGCAATTATAAAAATTTACTGTCATTAACGCATTTGCTGTGCCAAGTTTCCAGGTCTTGCGGTGGGGTCACAGCCAAACAGAGTAATTAACGCAGCATGTTAAATAACTGAAACAGGGGGTGACAGGCGAGATAATAAATAGGCTGCCTTAATACAATTGGTCTTAATCGCTTATTCGTGTTGCTACTTTGGAAAAAGGGGTGCATCATGCAAAAAAAAGAGATGTATAGAAAAGAAATCCTCCTTACCGTAGGATTTACGGCATTGTTTATTTTACTGGGCCATTCCGCCTCCATTTTCGTTCTTTTCCCGGGCTTGCAAGGCGGCTGGATGTGGGGGTTCCCGGTGCATTATATTGTCCCCGTCCTGTTGGGCTGGTTTGGTCTGACCGCCGCGGGTATCCTGATGGCGATAGTAATGAACAAATTTGACGACGACATGGAGGCTATGGCCCAAGGTAATCAACCTGCTTCACCGCCGCCCTCCCCAACCACGTCGGCTGCGAAGGGGGAATAAAGCATGGGTGAACAAATGTTCTATATAACCAACTTGCCGTTGGGGTTGGGTGTTGTTATTTTACTATTTGCAATTTTTTACTATATCGGCTGGAGTTCTTCACGCAAAACAGCGACCACCGGCGATTTATACGCGGCCGGCTTTACTATAGGCCCTATAACCAACGCTTTGGCCATGTCCGCCACCTGGGCCAGCCTGGCCACTTTTATGGGCTTGAGCGGACTGGTTCTTAATCTGAAAGCGCCCTTTGTCTTTTTATGGATTCAGTGGGCCATATCCATTCCCTTGATTACGTTGCTGTACGGTACCACCCTGCGGAGAATGGAAGTCTACACGCCGGCGTCGTTTATCAAAATGCGCTATGGCAATAGCTCCACGGTGGTAATTGCCGGGTGGATGTCCCTGACCATGATAATGTACGCCCTGGGGCAGATGATTGGCCTGGGTCAGGCATTTGAAATCCTGTTCGGTATTCCTTATGAAACGGCGCTGCTTATTGCCGGTCTGGCCACTGTGGGATTCATTACCCTGGGCGGTATGCTGGGCGCTTCCTATAACGCGGCTTTCCAGATGGTGGTAATGACTTTGGCGCTGGTGGTGCCCATGGGGGCCATTATGAAAGCCATGGGTTCCTCGGGTTGGTGGTTTCCGCCCCTGGCCTACGGCGACATGGTACCGGCCATGCTGGCCGCGGTGCCGGATTTCTTCGACACCACATACGATTTTCGCTGGTATTTTGCCTTGATTCCGGCTTTCACCCTGGGTCCCATAGCACTTCCTCACCTGGCCATGCGGGTGTTTACGGCAACCAGCGTGAAGTCGGCTCGCTGGGCCGTGGTATGGTTCAACCTGTTCCTGGGCCTGCTTTTCAGCGGCGGTTACATCGTCGGTTTTGCCGGCAACTATTACACCGCCACTACGGGTACCATTATCGACAAGCCTGATCAGATTGTATTTATTTTAAATGTTATCTATAACCCCGAATGGGTGACCGCATTCGTGGTGGGCGGCGCGCTGGCCGCCGGTTTATCCACGGTTGCCGGTAATTTGATGGCCATAGCCGCGCTGGTTGGTCATGATATTTTAAATATATTTGCCCCCAAAATGGAGAACAGGGCCAAAATGCGCATTGGTTACGTAGCCCTGGCCTTGGGCGGCGTAATCGCTATTCTGCTGGCTTTCTCTCCGCCCAAATTCCTTGTCACCAGCATACTGTGGGCATTCGGGCTGCTGGCCTGCACCACCACACCGGCTATTTTGCTGGGCGTTTGGTGGAAAGAGGCCAACCGTCTGGCGCTAATCATATCGTCCATAGTCTGCGGCTTTATCTACATCATAATTTCACCCCACGTGATACCCGGTATCGTAGTGGGCAACGGGGTTACCGCCGCTTTGGGCATGTCCGGCGGCCTGGTGGCCATCCCTCTCTCCTTTGCCATGTTCATTGTGCTGTCGTTGATTTTCAACCGCATTCCCGCCCTGTCCGCTTTTGCGCCCTCCATGGAGGATAAGCGGATGATCGACCGCATTCACGGCTGGGGAAGCGATTATGATGAAAAACGCTATGCCGGAATTGTGTGGCCGCTAATTGCCGTGGCTTTTTGCATGGCTATCTTTTTCTGGGGATTGCAACCCTGGGCTTAATAATAAAAAAGCGCGCTCATTTGGCCTCTGCGCGCGCTTTTTGATACTCTTGTCCTTGAATCCGGCCATTAATATGGCCGTGGGTGTACTTTGCCAAGAGTATAAAATAAAAGGCCCGGAGGTTAAACCTCTGGGCCTTTTTACCTCTAATTTGCCCGTTTTTATGAAAGTAGTTTATAATTATCAAAACAATTTATTCCAATGCCACCGGCAATAAAGAACGGGAGGGAAATTATTGGCCTATTTTAGTTATTTGAGCAGGTTGTACCGGTTTGATTTTTCGGTCTTTACACCGGGGGAATTGCCGGCCCGCCCCTTTTTGTCGGCTTTTTGCAACGTATTGGTCGCCGGCTTGCTTTACGGGGTCTCATCATTACTGCTCAACCTGGAACAACTGGCGGTGTTTACCGACGCATTTAGCAGAAATGTTGCCTCCTTTCTAATCATACTCTCGGGTGTGCTGGTTGCCTTGGTGGTCCATGCCGGCGGCACGCTTTTTATCTGGACTTTCTGCCGGGGTGTGGGCGGCAGCACCGGGTTGTTAAATTACTATGTGGGAACGGGTTTTGCGGTTCCGCTGCTGTGGCCCGCTTTACCATTTTTAGCGGCATTTGGGGCGGGATATACCGATTTGCTTGTTTTGGCGGTTCTGGCGGTGGGAGCGGCGGCATTTTTGGCCGCGCTTGTCGCATCCCTCAGAGAGGTCTCCGGCCTGCGCACCGCCAGGCTGGCCGCCGCCCTTTCGCTGACGGCGGTTTTTGTGGGCTGCTTCCTGTACCTCTGGTTGTAATACCGTCGTTAAGTGCGCTCTATCGGGCGGCGATACGCATTATTTTCTCAATATAAAAATCCGCCAGTGATTCAGCCGCCTCCATGGTGCTGCCCTCACTAAATACCCGGCATACCGGTTGGTCCGGATCGGGCAGCACCAGCGCCCAGCCCTCGGAATGATAAACCTTGACCCCGTCCAACAATTCATGGTTATCGCCGGCGGCTTCCTCGGCGATGCTCCTTATCACGGTTCCTTTGGCCTCCCATGGCACCGGAGTCTCTTTATTGGTCATAAAATAGGCGGGTATTTCGTCCACAAGGTCGGATAAATTGACTTTTTCCACCGCCAGGTACTGAATAATTTTTGTTAGTGACGCCAGGGCGTCGAAATGCAGCAACGACTGGGACATGGGTCCCTGCCCGGCAATGTCGGCAGTGTTTTCCTGGTCCAGAAGTTTTTCGTAAAAATCCTGCAGGGCGGTCTTGGTGCGGATTACCCTGGCGCCGTATAGTCCGGCCATGCTGTCGACGGCCCGGGTGGCGGTAACAGGCACCACCACGGTTTCACCTTGTGAACGCAGGATCATCAATGCAATAAGGGCCATCAGCATGTCTTCCTGCACTGTCCGCCCGAGGTTGTCAATGAAAGCAAAGTGGTCGGCGCCGGTATCCATAATTACTCCCATGGCCAAGCCGCGGCTGGTTATGAGATCCGCCACCCGCCCGGACAAATGCCGGTAATCCGTCCAGTTGTCCGGCGGCCCGTCCTCTCCGGTAGCTTTTTCCAATGTAATGTTCAACTCGTTGCACAGCGGTTCCAGCAATAATCCCACACTGTTGCGGTCGTAAACAGCGGCGATGTGAATATTTGCTTGTCTGACAGCGCCAGTGTCGGTGCCATGCAGCAGCCGGCGGATATAGGTCTCGGGCATGGCCGGCACAAACCGGGATTCGCTGATTTGTGAACGGCCGGCCCGGCCAAAGTCCTCCCGGGCCAACAGGTTTTCCACTTTGCGTTCCATGCTGCGGGGTATGTTGCCGCCCCTGGGGCCTGTAAAAATGACGTTCACCGCGCTGGCCCGGTGAGGCGCCACCCGTACGTGTATGCCGCCGTCACAGCGGGTTTCCCTTACGGCGAAACGGTGCAAAGGGGTGGTCCCGTCGGCCATGGTCAGTATTCCGGCGCCCGCCGACTGCAGTCCGCATATCAGGGCGTTTCTAATCATTCGCGACGTGGCGCCGGTATCGCTGCTCACCAGCACCTTTGAGCCGTTCCCCAGGGCGGTGGCGAACGCCGCCGCCGCCCTGACGGCAAATTCAGGCGTTATTTCCACATTGGCGACACCGGACATGCCCTGGGCGCCAAACACCCGCCGGGTGGCCCTGGTGCTCCACACCACGCTTTCCCGCACCACGGAACCCGCTTCCACCACTTTGTGCGGCCAAAGCTTTACATCGGGGCTGATAATGCTCCTCTCCTTAATGATTGAGTTGTTGCCCGCCACCGCGCCTTCGTAAACGCTGCCGCCCGAATGCACCTGCACACCGCTGGCCAATACGGCGCCGCGCAGGTTAACTCCCGGCCCGGCGAATACATTGTTCCAAAGCACGCTTCGCTTGATGGACGCACCGTCCTGGATGATGCAACCCGAACCCAGCACCGAAAACTGTTCCACCTTTACCCCTTTGCCGATTACCGTTCCCGAACCAATATAAACCGGCCCGTCGAAACTGGCCGAGTCGTCAATGCTCACATTTTCCCCGGTGAAAACGCCCGGTCGGGTTTCCGCCGCCGGTACGGCCAGGTTTACGGCCCCCGACAAAAAATCGAAATGGGCGTTCAGGTATTGTGTCAGATCGCCGATATCGCACCAGTATCCTTCCAGCACTACGCCGTAAAGCGGCTTGCCCTCCCGCAGCAACAAGGGGAACAGGTCTTGGCTGAAATCAAATTTTTTGCCCGGCGGTATATAATCCAGCACTTCGGGTTCCAGGATGTAAATACCCGTGTTCACAGTATCGCTAAACACCTCGCCCCAACCCGGCTTTTCAAGGAAGCGAACAATTTTCCCGTCACCACCGGTAATCACAACCCCGTATTCCAGCGGGATTTCCACCCTGGTCAACACCAAGGTGGCCAAGGCCCCCGACTCCCGGTGGAAATTCATGGCCCGGGTCAGGTCGAAGTCGGTTAGGGCGTCGCCGCTTATAACCATGAAAGTGCGGTTCAGAAACATTTCAGCGTTCTTAACGCTTCCCGCCGTACCCAGGGGCGTATCTTCGACGAAATAACTCAATCCGACGCCGTATTCGCTGCCGCCGCCGAAATAGTTGCGGATCTCCCCGGGCATGTATTGCAGGGTTACCCCGATATCGGAAAAACCGTGATCTTTCAGCAGATTGATGATATAGTGCATAACCGGCTCGTTCACAACGGGCACCAGCGGTTTTGGCAGGTTGCAGGTAAGCGGCCTGAGGCGGGAGCCTTCCCCGCCGGCCATGATAATTGCTTGCAATTTGGCGGCCTCCTTTATTTGGTTTATCAAGCTAAAGTATTTACATAAATAGCGGGATTGAACCGCCTGTTGTCTTAGTTGCGCCCCCAAACCCTGGAGAATCTTTCGAATATGCCCCCTTGCCGGACGTACCAGTTGCAGCTGCGGTGTTCTTCCCATACTTCCTTATAAACTTCCATGGTTCCGGCGGCAATGTCCCGCCAATTGAATTGCTGCTTAACCTTGCGGCAGCCGTTTTGCCTCAACTGCATTGCCAAGCGGGGATTTCCCAAAACCGCCAGTATATTATCGGCCAGCGAGCGGGGGTTGCCCGGATAGGCCTTCATGCCGTCGTAATTGTGCACCACTATTTCGCTCAAGCCGCCGGCGTCCGAGACCACCACCGGGGTTTGGGCGGCCATGGCTTCCAGGGCCACGATGCCGAAAGGCTCGTAAAGGCTGGGAAACACCGCCACTTCCGACCATCCGTAAAGGGAGTTGCGGGTGTAATCGTCGATGTAACCGGTGAAATATACCTGTTTGTCAATACCCATCCGGGCCGCCTGGTTTTGTAGTTCCTTGAGGTGGGGACCTTTGCCGGCGATAATGAATTTGGTGGTGGGCATTTTGGCCAATACCATGGGCACGGCGTCCAGCAAAACCTGAACTCCTTTTTCACGTACCAGCCGGCCCACGTAAAATACTATTTTTTCACCGGAAGCGGCGTAGTTGTCGCGGGTTAGCGTGTTGTTTTTTTGTAAATAGTTTTGGGGCGCCACCCCGTTGGGTATAACCGTCAACTTGTCGTCGGGAATCTGGAAAATAAACTTAATCTCGCCCTCCATATAGTGGCTGCAGCAAATTATACGCCAGGCTTCGTAACCCAGCCACCATTCCACGTCGCTGATATGGCGCTGCGTCTCGTTGTGCAGGCCGTAATTCCTGCCGTATTCCGTGGCGTGGATGGTGGCCACCAGGGGAAGGCGGAAAGCGTGTTTCAAAGCCCTGGCCGCGTAAGCCACCAGCCAGTCGTGGGCGTGTACAATGTTCCAGTTTTCCTGCCCGTTTTCGTTCATCACCGGGACGGCCCTTTCGAGAATGGCCACGTTGAACTGGGAAACCCAAGTAGTAAAATCGGACGATGAGACGCTGTAAGGGGTAACCCGGTACACGTGCACCCCTTTGACGCGTTCGTAATCCGGTATGCCGGGTTCACCCATGGTAAAGAGATGTACTTCAACCCCGTGCCCGGACAATGCGCCGGTAAGGTCATAGACATGTTGGGCCAGGCCGCCGACACTTTTGGGCGGATATTCCCAGGAAAGCATGGCAACGCGCATTGAGTGTCCTCCTTTTGCATATCCTTCTCAAGTGACAACATTTCTATTTTATGTAAAAGGAGCGTAATTTATGAACTATATACGCCTAAAATATTGCTTGACAGCCCAAAAGGAAAGGTCTAGAATTCATTGTAATAGTATAAGATTAAGTCTAATATTGGAGAACATCTATGCCAAAAACAACTTTGATTAACGATAAATGTTCTTGCACCGGTAACAATCTTGATAAACTAATTCAGCCGGCGATATTGACTGTTCTCGCCGAGCAAGAACTGCATGGCTATAAAATCGCCCATGTAATTTCAGTAATGCAAGCATTTCAAGGTCAAAAACCGGATATCACGGGTATATACCGGAGTTTAAAATCCATGGAATCCCGGGGTCTTGTTGTTTCATCCTGGGAGACGTCCGAAAGCGGTCCGGCCAAGCGTTTTTACAAGCTTACCGCAACGGGGGTGGAATGCCTCAACCGGTGGATTGAAACCTTGGCGGAATACCGGCAAAATAT
>JAKSCU010000537.1 GCA_022360435.1 Bacillota bacterium | reverse complement strand
GAAAGTATAAAGATAAACATATCGGTAGAGGAAACTTCGATATAATACATGATACTCCTTTCAAAGGAACATTTGATGGTGGCAATAATACCATTGAAGGCCTGGATATAAACATAATTATTGATGAGGATATAGATGTTAGGGTTTTTAATACCGGCCTGTTTGGCAAGTTGGCTGAGAACGGTTCAATCAAGGATTTAACTATTTCTGGGGCAACAATTAGCGGAGACAGTTATATTGGTGCTGTTGCCGGAGCAATTGAGAATGGCGTAATTGAAAACGTAAATACAAGTGATTGCTCAATAACAGCAAGACGCGGTAGGGCTGGAGGAATAGCCGGTTTTAGCCCGGGCTTTGCTTCTATCAGTAATTGCAATGTTAGTGGTTTAAACATTAGTGCAGCCTATGGAGAAGTAGGCGGAATAATAGGTCGTGTGCAAGGAAAAGGTAATGTGATATCTTCCTGCACTGTTTCCGATTCTCAAGTAGAAACAGACGGTGAAATGGCAGGTGGGATAGTTGGTGATGCATATGAGCATTTTAGGACTGACGATGAATTAGAGATTTCCAGGTGCAGCTTCAACGGTACTGTAAGCGCGAAAAAATTGGCCGGCGGGATTGCAGGGCGATTTTTACCACCTATTGAACCTGGCATTAGTGAATGCTTTGTCGATGCTGAGATAACTGCCGAGCGTTCGGCAGGAGGTATTGCCGGAGATGCTACAAACATTGTTAACTGCTATTCCAAAGGAGAGGTTACTGCAACTGGCTTTTGGGGTGGCGGAATTATCGGAGAAGGAGGATCTGTTAAAAGTTCCTACAGCACAATACTCGTTAATAATAAGCAGCATGCGGGTGGAATTATCGGAGACGCCTCAACTCCGGCGCATCAAATAGTGGACTGCCTGGCCCTTAATCCTTCGGTTGCTACTGAGGAGAGTGAATACGCTTACTATAACAGGGTTTTTCCGGTATATGAAACAATAAGTGGAAATGGTGAGTTCGTCAGGAATGCCGCTACAGGGCAGCGTAATTATGCATACAGCGACATGCGTCTTTCAGGGGGGGGAAAGCTTATTTACTGCCCTGTGAAGGAGCGTAAGCTCAGCGGGGGAGACGGCGAGGATGTTACCTATGAGGAGCTTGCAGATGAAAGTGAGCTCTTTGTTCTGTTTGACTATTGGGACGGCAGTGTTTGGAATCTGGAAGCCGGAAAGCTGCCTACTTTAAAAAACCTTCCCCAGTCGGTCAATCAGTCTGCTGAGCTGCCAGATTATTTTTCCAACGAGATTGATTGGACCATAAAGACTTTTGCTGATTTGGAGTTTGATAATATAGAGGTTGATAACGGTACTGCGCAGGAGAATATTGGGCTGCCAGATAAACTGGACGTAACGTTGACGGACGACAATGCGGCTCTTATTCCGGTCACCTGGTCGGCGGAAGGAGGCTATGCTCCTGATTCTCCCGGCGCTTATAACTTTACCGCGGTGCTTCCGGATGATTGCGCGCCGGTAGAAGGCGTCAGCCTTCCTGTGATTGTGGTTAACGTGAGAAACAACTATGTTGTTGCCTTTGACACCAATGGCGCAACTGCCATTGACAATGTAATTGTGGATTTCGGAGCTTCTGTCGCCGAGCCGGCTGAACCGGAGCGGAGGGACTTTATTTTTGAAGGCTGGTACAAGGCTGAGGACTATGCTGAAAAATGGGATTTTGTCACCGATACCGTTACTTCCTCTGCCACTCTCTATGCCAAGTGGCGTATTGCTGATGATGCCGTAACCTATACTGCCGCTCAGTCCGGAAATCAGAGCATGGATGTGACCGGTAAGAACTTTTTTAACACTTTTATTTTAAGAATTTCCGATGTTGGCGGCTACACAACCCACGCAGTAGTGGACAATCAAAAAATTGATTTTTATGTTCCGGTCGGAGAGTACGTTATTGCACTGCAATACGATTTCTTTGACGCGTCAACGAAAATGATTGGCGGGTTTGACCAGAATGCCGGGCACACTCCCCAAGAGAAGTCCTACAAGGGAAATGGCACGGCGGAAGAGCCTTATACCATGCTGGGAACTTTCTATGCACAGGACGGTTCAAAGATATCCGGGGCACACGATGTTAAATACATTGACACTACATTCCGCGTATTAAATCTGATAGCAGGCTATGACACCGAAGGCACAAAAGACTATGGCATGCCCTACAGCGTCAAGGTTGAAGACAGGAATGTTTACGGTTACCAGGAGGATCCTCCAGGTCCTGCAAGTGGAAGACTGAACGCTTCTTTCACCATCGACGGCAGCAGGCTGCTGCCTTGCCATTGGGACGGCTGGTTCCGGTCGCCCCGGGCATACGGAGTTGTGTTAAATCCTTCGGATGCCGTGATAGGCTTCTCGTTTGACGGAACACCGGGGCCTAGGGGGATGTACACTCATGTGCTTTATAATAATGATTATGCCGAGAGGCGACCGGCTGCCATTGAAAAATTACAGGCTGTAAGGGCGGATGATAAAAGTGTTCTCATGCTGCATACGCAAACCCGCGACTTTCCCGGTCCCATGACCTATAAACTGGATGTAAGCGGGTATTTTGGCGAAGGTGATACCGTCAACATTAACTACCTGCTGGGCGCGGCCAATGGGACGTTGTATCACGGAATTACGGTTGAAAACGACTATATGCTGGCAATGGAACCCACCTATATCAAGAACAACACCTCCGCCGTGGTAACCAACGGGTTTATCACCTTTGATCTGCGCAACGGCGGTTACTTTGAACTGGTGAGGCCGGAAGACGATGACAAAGAGACCAAGTATGTGGCGGAATTCGCGCCGGAAGTTGCCGACTTGATCTATCCCGGCACAATCCATCCCCAGATTCTAAGCGCTGAAAACCAATATAAAGTGACCCGGCCCGAGAATCCCGCAAAAGAGGGCCATACCTTTGACGGCTGGTATAGCGATAAAGGGCTGACCGCCAAATATAATTTTGCGGCGCCCCTTTCCCAAAACGTCATCCTCTACCCCAAGTGGACTAAACAAAGCGGCGGCGGCACCGAACCGGGCGAACCCACCTATACCGTCACCTTTGAAACGGGCAAAGATCCCGACACAGGCGGGTGGAATGCCAGCATTGATCCCCAGGAAGTGGTAAGCGGGGAGACAGCCGAGGACCCCGGTTTCTTTGACAGCGGCTATGGTTATCTCGTTCTCGGCTGGTATACCGACAGCGAACTGACAGACAAATACCACTTCGGGGATGGGGTTACCTCGGATTTGACCTTGTATCCCAATTGGATGAGATATATTTTAAAAAATGATTTGAAGAAAGAAGGCGGTTCCGGTTCCGAGGAAAATCCGTACCTTGCCCACTTGGCGGACAGCAGGCAGTCCAAAATTGCCTGGAAGGCCCTTAATGAACTGGCCGGCAAATCCCAGTGGTGGGAAGTCTATGTGACGGACGACAATGATCCCGACGGCGATGTGAGGTACAAATGGGTATTTAATGCCAAGGATATTAAAAAACGCAACATAGCGCAGCCATATTACACCGATGTAGATCTTTTCAAAGAGTCGTCCAACTCCGTGCTGGCGGAATTCGTATGGCGTACGGCAATTGCGGGCAAGGTCTATGTAAGCCTTGATGTTTCCAGGTACTTTAAAGATGATACTAACATTTCAATAACCTATGTGGAGGGCAGTTGCGACGGAAAGATAGTTCACACCGATGTGGAGTCGGGTGAGTGGGTTGATTCACGCAACCATCCTTCGACTTATTACACCACGGGCACGGCAAAAGTTGACGACGGATTTATTACCCTTGAGCTCACGCACGGGGGCAGTTATCTGTTAACATCGGGTCAAGGCGGCGACAGTGAAATTGTAATCGACCCTGAAACCGGAAACTCTGTCAATATAGCCCCCGAAGTGGAAGCAAAGGATGGTATGGCGGCTTTTGCAGTGGATGATGCGGTAATCGCATCGGCAATAGAAGCGTCTATTGAGGTCGATTCGGACCTGATAGTTAT
>JAKSCU010000536.1 GCA_022360435.1 Bacillota bacterium | reverse complement strand
TTCAGCAACCTCGCGTACTACACTCTGTCGCTGCTTTTCGGTCAGGTGGATGTAAGGTTCGGTGTGCCTGTAGGTCTTTTTTGCCTGTTTGTAGGGCTTTGGGTTCGGAAGTGCTTGGAGACGATAGAGTTCATTATTCCTGTATTGTCCGACGCGAGCCCTTCGCTCACTCCAATCAAGGTCATCGAAGTCGCGGATTTTGCGTTGTTCGATGTAGCGTCGGACAAGCCACGCCGTATGTAATTCGGCGTCTTCGAGCCCATAGCGCCGCAGGATTTCGGCAACTTCGCGGTCTGCGTCGCGCCAATGCCAAACCGGCACCGAAAGGCCGGCTAAGCAGTAGTGGGAGGTGTTTCCTGGTATGTCCGGCGTGCCGGATTCGTCAATGTAACAAAGGTGCATCGCGGCGCCGGAGGAAAAAGGCGACCGGGCTATCAGGGCCTCAGCCTTGAGGAGGGACGCTTGGCGACCCTTCCCGGACGCGGAAGAAATTTAGTCCGAAACTCGGACGATTGCAAGAAGGCAACACCTATAGGGGTGACAATCGTCACTTATGCGACGTATGGGCGCAAGCCCCACACCCCCTCAAGGCAACGGCCCGTCACAAGCGGGAAGGGTGGTCGTGACTTTCGCATGCTCGTTGAAGATCACGATGGCGTCGGGGGTCTTGGAGACGACCTAGAGGCTGTTAGGGACTGATTAAGGGGGTTTTTTGAGGTTTGCGGGGTGATGACGTCTCGCAAATCCCATCCATCTGATGTTTCGGACGACGACGTCAAGGACTACGAACGAAGCGCCCAGACCCTCGCAGACCTCTATCTCGTCGCCTTCGCATGCATCATGTTGAAAAACGTCGCTATACTCGCCGCAGGTCAATAACAGCCTCTAGAAGTGAGAAGCAGTTGGAAAGTCGTCTTCATCGTAGGCGTAGTTGTGTTCGCATTCGTCACCGATGCACGTCCAAAGGTCGGCTTCCAGTCTATGACCCTTCACCATGTGGGGTTCCGCGCCTCGCGGATCGAGCCCATGATGATGAAGTTTCGCGTGGCGCAGTATTCCTCCTCCGCGTAGAGGCGGCCGGCGTCGGGAAAGACCTGAGGGGCCAGGAACAGCAGCCGACGTTCGTCGTCAGTGTAATAGGACCAGAGTACGATGCTCACATTCACGCTATCGGGTCTCGACCAGTCAGCGGAGCATCGTCGATACCCGCAGGACACCTCAGGGAACCCATGATCGGAATCAAAGCCCATCTGAATCGGCTTCCAACCCAAGTCCAAGAGCAGCGCCCGATAACCGTCATAGAGAGCTAATCCGAGAGTGGGCAGGGTGTTGGAGTCGCTCTTCGCGGGCAGTGGCGCCGAAACGGACATGACTGCACTAGCAACGATCAGAACGAAGCGCAGGCGTCGGTTCATCATTCGATCAGAATAGTTGCCCGGGCCGGCAATGGCAAAACGTTGGCGGTTAGGCCGTTACTCTGGGTATTCGGCTTCCGGCGGCATTAAGAGCAACAGCCGATCGTCAGGGGTGTAGAACGGCCAGAGCGTAAAACTTATCGTGCCACCATCGGGCATCGACCAATCGGCGATACAGACTCGGTTACCGCAGGACACTTCAGGGAAACCGTCCTCATAGGCAAATTCCGAGGGAAGCGGCTCCCAGCCGGAGACCAAAAGTTGGACCCGGTAGATGTCGTAAATGGCCAAGCCCAGCATAGGAAGCGTGTCGAAGTCATCCCTGGCGAGCGTTGGTGTTGATGCCGCCAGAAGCCCGACGAG
>JAKSCU010000566.1 GCA_022360435.1 Bacillota bacterium | reverse complement strand
TTTTGCGGCACCTTTACCTCCGGGGGCCTGGAAGTGAACATGGCAAACGGCCGGCTGAACATTGTCCGGGAAGGAAAAATTAAAAAGTTCCTGCGCCGGGTGGAACAGGTCACCTTTAGCGGGCCTTACGGGGCGGAAAAGGACCAGGAAGTCATGTACGTCACCGAAAGGGCGGTTTTCCGCTTGACCAAGCGAGGGCTTCTGCTTACGGAAATTGCCCCCGGAATAGATTTGTCAAGGGATGTTCTGGGACAAATGGATTTTGCGCCAGACGTAGCAGACCAACTCAGGGAAATGGATCCGCGGATTTTCAAAGACCAGGTAATGGGTGTCAAAGGAGGGGAAGCGCAGACTGTATTTTGAGTTAAATGTTTAGTCTACTAATTTGGTTAAAGGAGGAAGGATAATGTTTAAAGGTAAAAAATTTTTAGCGCTGGCGCTGGTACTTGCTTTTGTGGCGGCCATTGCGGTGGGTTGCGGCGGCAACACCGCGTCCCAGTCCGGCGAAGGCGGGGACAAGGCCAAGGCGGCCCCGGACAAGGTGTACAAGTGGAAAATAGTAACCTGCTGGCCCGAAGCACTTGCGCTACACCAGATGCCCGTGGAATTAGCCAAAATTCTCAATGAAACCAGCGGCGGCCGCATGGAAGTCGAAGTTTTTCCGGACGGCGCCATCGTGGGCGCGGCCGAGGTGCTGGACGCCGTCAACGCCAGAACAGCCGACGCTTATCACGACTATCCGGGATACTGGATCGGCAAAATTCCCAGCTCTCCCTTCATCGCTTCGGTGCCCATGATCATGGAGCCCTTCATGTACCTGGGCTGGATGTACGAAGGCGGCGGGCTGGAACTGATCCAAAAGGCTTACGACGAGGCGGGCTACAATATCAAGCTGCTGGTGCTTGGCGTGACCCACCCCGAGCAATTGGCGGTTTCCAACAAGCCCATGCAAACTTTCGATGATTTCACCGGCCTGAAGTACCGCACCGTGGGCTGGTGGGGAGAGATTCTGCGCGATGTCGGCGTTTCCGTCACCAGCGTGCCCGGGGCCGAAGTGTATCCCTCCCTGGAGCGGGGTATCATTGACGCCGCCGAATTCAGCACCCCCGGCGTAAACAGAGCCCTGGGCTTCGAGGAAGTGACCAAGTACATCTCGGGCCCGGGCATGCACCAGCCCGGCACTCTTTTCACCATCGGCATCAACAAGGACAGTTGGAACGAGCTGCCCCCCGACCTGCAGTTGCTGGTGGAATCCAGCGCCCGGTCCGTCACCCTGTGGGGATGGTGCAAGGACCTGCAGGACAGCATGAACGCAGTGGATTATTTTGAGGAAAAAGGCGTCCAGAAAGTTACCGCCGACCCGGCGGTACAGCAAAAGCTATATGAGGAAACAATCAAGCTGCTTGACGCCAAAGCCCAGGAAGAAGGGGGCACATTCGCGGAAATTTGGGAATCCATGCAGAGTTACCGGGACAGGTTGGTGGATTACGAAGAGTTCATGATGCCCATCCGAGCCGAGTAACCAACAAAAAGGCCGGTGGCAAGCAAGACCAGTTGTACAACTGGTCTTGCTTTTGCCACTCCCCGCCAATGCGCCACAGCCGTCAGCCAAAGAGGGGAGAGAATTCCGTTGAACACTTTAAAATCTGTACTGAACGTCATCGACCGCTGCAGTGAAATAATCGCCAAAACATTCGCCTGGGCCATGGTGGCCCTGGTGCTGACTATGTCCTACGAAGTGGTCTCCCGCTACGTATTCGGCAGTCCAACCCTGTGGAGCTACGACATCAGCTACTTTCTGGGCAGCCTGACCCTGATGCTGGGCATGGCCTACACCCTGAAGATTAAAGGGCACGTCAGCATCGACATCATTTACAACCGTTTCTCGCCGCGGGTCCAGGCCCTTTTGTACGTAATTTTCGCCCTTTTTTTATTTTTTCCATTGTGGACACTGATGGTCAAGGCCATGGTCCCGCATATGCTCTTCTCTTGGGCCAACCAGGAAAAAAGCTGGGTCGGCACCTGGCAGCCCATCGTCTACCCATTTAAAACCTGGATTACCGTAGGCGCCGTGATGCTGCTCCTGCAGGGTATCGCGGAATTCATCCGGGACCTTTACGTGTTGGTGACGGGAGGTGAGCGCCCGTGAGCCCCGAACTGATTACTTTTTTAATGCTGGGCTCCCTGATCGGCCTGATTGTGCTGGGCTACCCCGTCGCTTTCGTGCTGGGCGGTCTGGCCGCCATTTTCGGTCTGATATTCGTCGGTCCCCAAGTGGTCAACCTGTTCATGCTGCGCATATTTGGCGTGATGAGCGACTACATCCTTTTGGCCATCCCGCTGTTCGTATTCATGGGGGTAATTATCGAAAAATCCGGGCTGGCCGCCCGGCTCTACGACGCCGCCTATGTGATCATGGGCCGGCTGCGGGGCGGGCTGGCCGTCGCCACTTTGTTCACCTGCACCGTATTCGCCGCCGCCACCGGCGTCATCGGCGCCTCGGTGGTCACCATGGGCCTGCTGGCGCTGCCCTCCATGCTTAGGTACAAATACGACAAGCCGCTGGCCACCGGTTCCATTTGCGCCGGCGGCACGTTGGGCATCCTAATCCCGCCCAGCGTGCTGATCCTGATTTACGGGCCGCTGGCCGGTATCTCGGTGGGCAAACTGTTCATGGGCGCCTTCATCCCCGGCGTGA
>JAKSCU010000480.1 GCA_022360435.1 Bacillota bacterium | reverse complement strand
TGCGCGAGATGGCCGAACGGCTGGCAAACCGGGAGCGTTGATATAGAGGCTTGAGGCTTGTATTGATCTTTCAAGCCCCAAGCCTCCCCCATCCCCTACAATAAAGCATTGCACCGACCCCGCCCGATCCTGACCTTATGGCTTACGAGTTGCTCCAGACTATCGCCGGCCCGGCCGACCTCAAGAAGCTCACGATCGACGAGCTCAAGGCCCTCGCGCAGGACATCCGCAACGCCATCTGCGACCAGGTCTCCCAGACCGGCGGGCACCTCGCGCCCAACCTCGGCGTCGTCGAGCTCACCCTCGCCCTGCACTACGTCTTCGACTTCGGGCCCGAGAACGACCGCCTGCTCTTCGACGTCGGCCACCAGTGCTACCCCCACAAGCTCATCACCGGCCGGCTCGATCGGCTGCCCAAGCTCCGGCAGCGCGGCGGCATGGCCGGCTTCCCCGAGCCCGCCGAGTCCGACCACGACCTCTTCTCCGTCGGGCACGCCGGCACCGCGATCAGCACCGCCGTCGGCATGGCCCGCGGCGATGAGTTGATGGGTCAGGGCGACCGCCACGTCGTTTCGCTCATCGGCGACGCGTCGATCGTCAACGGCGTCGCGCTCGAGGGCCTCAACAACGCCGGCACGCTCAAGCGCCAGCTCCTCGTCGTCCTCAACGACAACGGTATGTCCATTGCCAAGCCCCAGGGCGCGATGGCCGGCTACTTCGACCGTATCCGCGTCAGCCACCGATACGCCGGCTTCAAACGCAAGAGCCACCGCATCCTTGATCGTTTCCCCTTCGTTGGCCGCAAGCTCGAGTCGCTGTACCACCGCTCGACCGAGGCACTCAAGGCCATGCTCAAGTCCGAGCACCTCTTCGAGCACTTCGGACTCACCTGTGTCGGACCGGTCGACGGCCACGACCTGGATGTGCTCATCCCGATGCTCCAGGAGATCAAGCTCATGCAGCGGCCCGTCCTGCTGCACGCCAAGACGATCAAGGGCAAGGGCTTTGACTTCACGACCGGCGACCCGACGACCTTCCACAGCCCCAAGCCCTTCAAGGTCAACGGCTGCAGCGTCGAGGTCAAGTCCGGCGGGCGCGCCTTCACCGAGGCCTACGCCGACGCGATGATCGAGCTGATGAACGAAGACGACAAGGTCGTCGCCGTCACCGCCGCGATGCCCGACGGCACGGGCCTGGCCAAGGTTGCCAAGGCGCTACCCGAGCGCGTGATCGACACGGGCATCTGCGAGAGCCACGCGATGGACATGTGTGCCGGCATGGCCAAGGCGGGGGTCAAGCCCTTCTTCGCCGTGTATTCTACCTTCGCCCAGCGCGCGCTGGACCAGGTCTTCCAGGAGGTCGCGCTGCAGAAGCTGCCGGTCCGCGTCTGCATGGACCGCGGCGGGTTCGTCGGCGGCGACGGCGCAGTGCACCACGGCTTCATGGACATCGCCATGCTCCGCTCGCTGCCCAACGTCGTGCAGCTCGCGCCCTGCGATGAAGCGACGCTCAAGGCCGGCCTCAAGTTCATGCACGAATACGAGGCGGGCGCAAGCTTCATCCGCTACCCACGCGACAACGTGTCTGCTAAACCGATTCAGGAGCAAACCCCGCCGTTTGAACTTGGCAAAGCTAACTTGGTGCGCCCGGCCAAGGGTGACAAACCCGCCGCCGCTGTGCTGGCATACGGCGTGATGGTCAACATCGCACTCGCAGCACTGCCCGAGCTTCAGCAGCAGGGCTACGACATCGCCATCTACGACGCTCGCTTCGCCATGCCGGTCGATATCGATCTGATCCACTCGTTGATCGAGCGGGGCACGCCGATCATCACCGTCGA
>JAKSCU010000532.1 GCA_022360435.1 Bacillota bacterium | reverse complement strand
CACAGCCCACGGATGAGGTGCACATCGTGGGTGACCAACAAAAAGCTGACTCCTTGCTCTGCAGCCAACCGGCTGAAAATACCGGCTATTTCCGCTGCGGTTTCCGCATCCAGCATAGATGTGCACTCATCACCGATTACCAGTTCCGGACGTGTCACTAGGGTCCTGGCGATGTTCACCTTTTGCCGCTGCCCACCGCTCAATGTTTTTACCCGGCGGGCCAGGAAAAATTCGGGCAGACCCACCAAAGCCAGGGCTTCCCGGGGGTCCATTGGCTCGCGTCGGTTCCGTTTGCATAGCCGTACCGGCTCCGCTAGTGTGGATGACACCGTGATCTCCTCTTCCAAGGCGGCGTAGGGGTCCTGAAACACATACTGGATGGCGGCGCAGTCGGCAAAACTCCGGTGCCGCAGGTGAGGCAGCACCCGGCCCCGGAGTTGCACCATCCCGTTATCAGGCTCTTCCAAACCCAGGATCAGCCGGCAGAGCGTGGTCTTGCCGCCCCCGCTCTCCCCAATCAGCCCCACCACGCTATTCTCCGGGATAATGAGGTTTACTTCAGAAACAGCGTTTTTCACCGTCCCGCTGCCCTGGTATGTCTTGGTCAGTCCTTTAGCCCGCAAGAGTTTTGGCATTGTTATCCACCTCCCCCAGTTGAACCACCTGATCCGCAATACCCTCGATGAAACCGGGATGGTGCGACACCACCACCATAGCGCAACCCTCGGCCTTACGCGCCCGGAGAAATCGCAGCGTCCGCCGCAGAGTGATGTAGTCTAGGGCTGATGAAGGCTCATCTAAAACGAATAGGCGGGGCGCTTTTAAAAACCCCATCACCAGCGCCAACCGTTGCTTCATCCCCCCGCTGATCTGGAAAGGATGAAGCTGCTCCACCGTTTCGGTCAGGTCCAGTTCCAGGAAAAAGCTGCGCAGCCGATCCTCATCAATATTACCCCCGCCGGCGAGCCGCAGCTGCTGCCCCACTGTGAGGGACGGATTAAATCCGCTCTGTACAAATTGGGGCATATAGCTGATTACCTGGTACCGGTCCTTGCCCCACACCCGCAATTCCCGGCCCAGAATCCTGGCCCGGCGGTACATCACCGTTCCCGAAAAAGAGTATCCAAAAAGCGCGTTCAGCAGCGTCGTTTTTCCGGAACCTGTGCGGCCCATCAGTGCCAGACAGAAACCGGCGGTTAAATTAAGGTCCGGGTAACTATACCACTCACCCGCACCCGGATGCCGAATCCGGCAATTCTCAAGCTCTAAAACCATCGGTGTCATTGCTCATCCAATCCCTTTCAAAAGCCAAGAATGACAGCGCCACCACAAACAATGAAATGCAGATTATAGGCGGCAACAAATACCACAGGTATACGCCGCCGATGAAGATTCCTTCATAGTCCAGCGCCGCGCGGATCATCCGCCCCCAGGAGCGCACCAGCGGGTCACCGATGCCGAAAAAGGAAAGGGTGGCTTCATACACCGCCGCCTTGCTGCACTGAAACACAAACATCGTGGCCACCGCCGGGTAAAGCTCGCGCCACATCTTCGCCAGAATGTCCCCCAAATTCCCCTTCAGCAGCAAAGTGTACTGAATCTTCTCCCTGGCGATGGTGGGAACGGCCCGCGCCCGGATGATGCGGGTGACCTTGCTCCAGGAGAAAAACGCGATGGCCAGGACAGTGTTGTAGACCGCCGGCTTCGCGAAGGAGGCGAAAAAAAGCAGCACCACGATCTCCGGCACGATGATAAAAAGCGCGGTGAACCGCACCACGACCCGGTCAAACCAGCCCCGGTAGTAGGCGCACAGGACGGCCAGCACCGTGCCCAAAAATGTGGCAATAAGAGCCGCCGCCAGGGCAATGCCCAGGGTTACCCTGAATCCCGCCAGGAGCATAGAGAAAATGTCCCGGCCCATCTCGTCGGTGCCCAGCAAATGCGCGCCTGAAGGATGCATAAGCACTTCATGGCTGAAGTCCCCTGCATGATAGGGTGTCAAAACGGGGTAGGCCAACCCAATCAGCAGCATGCCCAGAATTACCGCCAGGCTGATAACGCGGAGTATTCTCATGTGCGAAACCTCGGGCTCACCTTTTTAACCAACAGGTCAAAAGCCAGATTCACCAATACTCCGTACACCCCGGTGATTAATAACAGCCCCTGGAGCAGGGGATAATCCCTGCTGGAGGAAGCCACTTTCAGCAGGGAGCCTAGGCCGGGATAGGAAAAGACTACCTCGACAAACAAAATTCCGGAAAGGGAGGCCAGGACCTGAATATTTAGTTTGGCCAGAATCTCCGGCAGACTGTTGCGCAAGACATAAAGGGAGCGGATTAACCCCTCCCGGATATTAAAATAGTAGGCCATCTCCACGTATGACTCACCTCTTACCTTGGAGCACACGTTATAGGTCAGTACAACTATCGGCGGCAGCTGCATCAACACCAAAACCAATAGGGGCAGCGCCGTATGGGTCATGACGTTTACGGCAAAGGTGAGGAAATCAGCCTGCAGCCCCGGAGTGTAAGCACCGCCGGAAGGAAAGATATTGAACCTGAAGCAGAACGCCAGCTGCATTAACACCGCCAGTACAAACACCGGAATGGACTGAATTACCATAAAGAAATTTAGGGCCCAAATACTCCGCCTTCGCCCCCTGTGCGCCAGGGCCAATCCCAGCAGGATCCCCACCAGCGTGGAGAACCCGAGGGATGTCAGGGATAGGAAAAACGTCCAAACCAGGTGCCCGGCGATGATTTCCGTCACTGGCAGCCGGTAGTAGAAAGAGCTGCCCAGGTCGAGTCGGACTAGATTCCACACGTACAGGCCGAACTGATAAGCCAATGGCCGGTCCGGCGCATAGTACTCCTGAAATACCTGGAAGGTTTTTTCCGGAAGCTGGGCATTCAATACATGCAGGTCCGAACTTGATACGAATAAAGGGCTGCCCGGGATTAACCTGGGCAGCACGAAACTTAGCAGCACAATCAAAAAGATATAAACTAAGCTGGAACTAATTTTTTTGGCCATCCCACCGCTTTCTACTTCCACTCACCTCGGATGTACACCAATTTGTTTTGCACCGTGGGCACCGCGATGGCCACCCCGTCTTTGGTGAAGAACCAACCGTCGAATTTGTTCTGGTCGTAGGCGAGAGTGATCTTGCGGTAGTACAGGGTCAGCGTCGGCAGTTCCTCGGCGATGATCCGCTGCAGCTGGGCCACTTGTTGATACCGCTTGGCCCGGTCCGTCTCCCGCAGTTGGGCCTCGAAGATGCGGTCAAATTCGGCGTTGGACCAACCGGTGCCACCTTGAGCCGTCACTTTGGGGGTGGAACCCACCATCACGTTGGGCGAGGCAAACCGGGCCAACAGCACCGGATCTCCGCCAAAGGAACCATGACCCTTTAGGGCCAGTTGGAATTTGCCTTCTTTGATTAGAGAGTCTACGCTTTGCGTGTCCATAGCCTTGACGGTCAGGTCAATCCCCACCGCTGCGGTGTAAGCCTTGATCAACTCCGCCTGGTTCACCGAGTCATCCGGAACCAAAAATTCGTAAGCCAGGGGCTGGCCGCCATACTCACGCACTCCGTCTCCGTTGGTGTCCTTGATACCCAGTTCGTCAAGTAACAGGTTAGCCTGTTCCGGATCGTAATTGTACTGCTGCACGTCATTATAGAACCATTCGGAATCCGGATGAATATGTCCGGGATTACCCGCTGCGGTGCTGTTGCGGGTTGCTTTCTCCACGATTTCCGGGCGGTTGATGGCGTAATAAAGGGCTTGGCGAAAATCGCGCTGCTGAAACTCGGGCCGGTCGAAATTTAAATATAGCCTGGCCACCCAGAAGCCCGGCCCTTCAATAACCGTGAATTTGCCATCCTGCTTGAGCTGCTGCGCCTCACCGTATTTAACACGCTGGGCCGCATCCAGTTCCCCCTTCTCAAGGGCTTGCATCGAGTTCTGGTTCGGGCTGAAGATTAGCTTATCCACCACCGGAGCCCCGAGAAAGTAATCCTTGTTGGCCTCGTAGACGTAAGTGCCGGTATCCGCCTGGTAGGACGCCAGTTTAAAGGGACCGGAGCCGATTACCGCCTCGGGAGTATTGAACTTTTCGGGCTCGGTTACACTTTCCCAGATGTGCTTGGGCATTATCGGCACGTTTCCGGCTACATCGGTTAGAAAGGGAGCATAAACCTGACTTAACGCGATTTCCACCGTGTGCTGATCGACTGCCTGCACCTTTTCGATCATGTTCAGGAAAACCCACGGATGGGGGTGTTCAATCAGATAGTTGAAAGAAAAAACCACGTCATCCGCAGTGACCGGCTGCCCGTCGGTGAATTTGGCACTGGGGGCCAGGTGGAAGGTCCACGTCTTTTGATCCTCCGAAACATCCCATTTTTCCGCCAACAATGGCACAATGCCGTTTTCATCTTTCCAGGTCAGAGTGTCAAATATGAAACTCATCATCAGGTAGCCCCTGCCTCTGGGAGAAACCGTGTATACCGAGGGGTAACCCAGATTTTCTTCATCTATGCGCAACACCCGCTCTTGTGCCGGGGCGCCGCCGGTTTCTGAATTGTTGTTACAGGCCACTAATGAAGAAACCAAGCTGGTCAACAAAACCAGAACTAAAAAAAATCTTGCGTGCTTGTACATACTGATAGATAGCCTCCATTCATGCAATTCACCTAAAAAGTAATTTAGACTATTATAAATAAATGAATTATATATCACAAATAAATAATTTTTATGGATAATTAAAGCCAAAGAAGAAAGATTTATTACTGACTTATCAAGAGAACTAATTACCAGTTTCTAGTGGAATCTTTGGTTTATCCTGTATAGCCTTTTATAAGACCGAAGCTATAACTTCTTATTTAATAACGGGCAACTGTATCCGGCTGCAATTAATACAAATTCAGTTATTAATTATGTTCACGCAGTATCAGCCCATCGTCACATTTGCTCATTTAACACATTCATTTCCCAATGGATGCGGCATTGAAGATATCTCATCATCAATTGAAAGAGATAAAATCACAGCGATAATGGGGCAGGCAAATCGACTTTAATTAAACACTGCATTAGTTTGTTAAAGCCCCAAAAGGGCCATGTTTATGTTTTCGGAGAATTTCCGTTAAATGCAATTAGTGTTGGCCACAAAAATAGAAACAACAAAACCGTAATCCCTTACCCAACAAGGAACTACGGCTTTTTTACTACTTACATTAAATCGATAAAAAAGCTAATTTTATAGACATTGTTATGATTTCAATATTTTGGTGGAGGCGGGGGGAGTTGAACCCACCGTCCGAAAGAAGAGCCACAGAACCTTCTACGAGCGTAGGTTGTGTTTTAGGCTTCGCTCCGTTGGCGCCCACAACCAGGCTTCGCCGGAGCTATCTCGATGAGTGTCCTCTTAAACCTCCGAGAATTGGTTTAAAAGCAAGCCTGTTAGTTTGACACCCCGAATCCCGCGCCACAGGCAGGTGCGGGTGGGATGCTGGCTGCTTTAAGCAGCCAGGGCGTAGTTTTCTTGTTTGCCAGTTATTATTAACTGTTTCCACCGTTTTACGGGCTGGTGGGATCCCGGCTCGCTTATCCTGCCACAACTTCCCCCGTCGAAACCGTTTCGCCCCCGTATAGTGTAGTCTAAGATAAAATTACCGCACCATCTTGTTTTTCATGGCCCGGTCCATTTCCCGCCTGGCATCGCGGGCGGCTATGTCCTCGCGCTTGTCATACTTTTTCTTGCCCCGGGCCAGGGCCAGTTCCACCTTAACCCAGCCACCCTTAAAATAAAGCTGCAGTGGTATCAAAGACAGCCCCTTTTCCCGGGTCTGCCCCAGCAGACGCATAATTTCGCGCTTATGCATCAGCATTTTGCGCGGGCGCTTGGGTTCATGATTGAACCGGTTGCCCTGCTCGTAAGGGCTTATATGCATATTGTACAGCATCAACTCGCCGTTTTCAACCCGGGCATAACTGTCCTGCAGGTTGGCCTTGCCGGCACGGATGGATTTTATTTCCGTTCCGGTCAGCGCAATCCCGGCTTCGTATTTATCTTCGATATGGTATTCATGCCGGGCTTTGCGGTTGGTGATAGTCCTGGCTGACACTCTTTATACACCTCTATCTCTACCATCAAAGCCCAGCCTCCTGTATAAGAGAGGGCTCTGCCACAGGTATGCCACGGAATCGCGGTAGTATACTATTATACCACCGCGCCGCTGTTTGTCAATGGTTTACAGGCCCATTTCGCCGGCAATACCCTGCATGGCTTCCAGCCCCAAGCCCAGAAACTCTTCCAGCGACAAACCCACTTCCGAGCAGGCGGCGATGGTTTCCCGGTTGGCTCCCCGGGCGAAGGATTTCTCCCCGAAACGGTTTTTGAGAAACTCCACGTCAACAGCGGCAAGTTTCTTTTCGGGCCTAATCAGGGCGCCGGCCACAATGAGGCCGGTCAGCGGGTCGATGGCGTAAAGGGCCTTGTCCATCAGCGACTTGCGGGGCAGTCCATGGACATGATTATGCACCTTTACCGCGTAAACAACGTCCTCCGGGAGGCCGGCCTCCGCCAGCAGTTCCGCCCCCTCCAGGCTGTGCCGGTTCGGCTCGTCCTTGGTGCGGTCATAATCGATGTCGTGTAACAGGCCGGCCAAGCCCCACTTTTCTTCGTCTGCGCCAAAATGACGGGCCAGGCGTCGCATCACGGCTTCCACAGCCAGGCAGTGCTTGAACAGATTTTTATTTTTCAGGTGCTGTTTCAATAACCGATAAGCTTCTTCCCGGTTCATTATTAACCCCCTGAATGATTGGTTTATATCACAGGTCCACTTTCATAAATTTGGCCCTGGCCTTCACGGCCACTTTTCCGTCGGGCAACAACAACCGCCCGGCCATATCGAACAGGCGGCCTTTTTTTTCGCTCTCACACCAGGATTCCAGCACCAGCTTGGTGTTAACCGGTACGCCCAGGCTGTACCGGGTGGTCATCTCGGCGGTCATTATGGGAATATCCCGAAGCCAAAGCCACCAGGCCATTGTTTCGTCCAGAAGCGACGCTATCAAACCGCCATGCATGTAACCGTTCCACCCTTGGTGTTGGTCCCCGGCGGTAAACTCGCTGCGGCAAATATCGCCGTCCAGCTTGAATTTCAGTTTTAACCCGATGGGGTTCTTGTCGCTGCAGCCGAAGCACATGTGAGTGCCGTCTTTTACCAGGTTGTTCAGGTATCTCACCCCTTACCCTATTGTTACATATTATAACCCGTTGTGGCAAGACTTACCTGTTATAAACGACGGTGTGCACTCACCTGAACCATTGTGCCTGCGTTAAGGTAAATCTAAAAAGACGACAGGCACTCTTTTTCAAAAGCAAAAAAGGATGCCTGCCTCCTTCTTGCGCATACTCCCGGCATAAAAACCCCCGCCACGGAGGCGGGGGTTTTTGTATTTCGGTAGTTGAATTTACTTCATCAAAGCAACCATCAACGGAACCATCAGCAGGGCCACAACGTTAACAACCTTGATTACCGGGTTGATGGCCGGGCCGGCGGTGTCCTTCAGCGGGTCGCCGATGGTGTCGCCGGTAACCGCCGCGGCGTGAGCTTCACTGCCCTTGCCACCGTAGTTGCCTTCCTCAATAAACTTCTTGGCGTTGTCCCAGGCGCCGCCGCCATTGTTCTGGAAGCAGGCCATGAAGATACCCACCACGATAACACCGATCAGGGTGCCGCCCAGGGCCAGGGGGCCGAGGATGAAACCGACCAGCAGGGTGGTGACAACGGGAAGTAAGCCGGGAATAACCATTTCTTTCAAGGCCCGCCGGGTCACGATGTCCACACAACGACCGTACTCCGGCTTGGCGGTACCTTCCATGATGCCGGGGATTTCCCGGAACTGCCGCCGCACTTCTTCCACCACGGCGTAAGCGGCACGGCCCACAGCGCCGTTGGCGAAAGCCGAGAACAGGAATACCACACAGCCGCCAATGAACAGGCCGGCCAGAACCATGGGATCGTCCAGCCTGAAAATAAGGTTCGAACCTTGGGCCGCAAGGGCGGCGGTGTAGTCGGCGAAGAGCACGATGGCGGCCAGAGCCGCGGAGCCGATGGCATAACCCTTGGTAACGGCTTTGGTGGTGTTACCAACGGCGTCCAAGGCGTCAGTGATTTCACGCACATCGCCGGGCATTTCGGACATTTCGGCAATGCCGCCGGCGTTGTCGGTAACCGGTCCGTAAGAGTCAAGGGCCACAATCATACCGGTCATGGAGAGCATGGCCATGGAAGCGATACCGATAGCGTACAGACCTTCGGCGCCGCCGCCGCCAATAAAGAACGCCGCCAGGATGCCGCCTACGATGGTCAGGGTCGGGGGCACACTGGACTCCATGCCCACCGAAAGACCGGTAATCACGTTGGTGGCGTGCCCGGACTGGGAAGCATGAGCAATGGACTTGACCGGACGGAACTTGGTGGAAGTATAGTAATCGGTGATATACATAATTACAACAGTGGCGGCCACACCAACCAGGGCGGCGTAGAAGTAAGTGAGATCGCCCAGCATGGCGATGGTCACCGGATAGAAACCAATCAGGGCCAGTATCGCCGACACCCAGACGCCTTTGTATAAGGCGCTCATGATGTCCTTGTTACCGCCAAGACGCACGAAGTTTACGCCTATGATGGAAGCCAGGATGGCAACGGCACCCAGCGCCACCGGGTACAGGACGAACTCCTGGGCGTTGAAGATCAAGTAACCGAGCAGCATGGCACCGATAGCCGTCACAGCGTAGGTCTCAAACAGGTCCGCGGCCATACCGGCGCAGTCACCCACGTTGTCACCCACGTTGTCGGCGATGGTGGCCGGGTTACGCGGGTCGTCTTCGGGAATGCCGGCTTCAACTTTACCCACCAGGTCGGCGCCCACGTCGGCGCTCTTGGTGAAAATACCGCCGCCGATCCTGGCAAACAGGGCAATCAAGCTACCGCCAAAACCTAAACCAATCAAGTAGTGAACATCCTGGAAGATCAGGTAAATACCGCTCACTCCCAGCAAGGCCAGGCCCACACACATCATGCCGGTTACGGCGCCGGCCTTGAAGGCCACGTTCAGGCCTTTTTCCAGGCCCGACTTGGCTGCTTCGGCCACGCGGGTGTTAGCCCGGGTGGAAACACCCATACCGATGTAGCCGCAAAGACCGGAAAAAACCGCACCCACAACAAATCCAACAGCGGTTTGCCAGTTTAGGAAAATCGCCAAGGCAATGGCTACAATAACACCCACGATGGCGATGGTGGTGTACTGGCGGTTCAGGTAAGCCATGGCGCCTTCCTGCACGGCTTTGGAAATGGCCTGCATGGTTTCAGTGCCGGCGGGAAGCTTCATAATCCAACTAGTAAGGAAGACTGCGAACAAGATACCTAGTAAGGCACTGATAATACCTGCCCAAATAACCCAACCAAACTCACCCAAAATAAATTCACCTCCAAAAGAATTGAATGACTCCGTAAACTTTACCGGTGTTCCTCTGCAAGTTAGTGTTCGAAAAGGAGTGCGATAAATGTGAGAAGTTCTTTCGAACAACCTCTACGAGTGAATAGCTAAATAAAATAGACAGGCTACACCGGTCGCCGGATCAAATAAGCCCCGGCTGTACAAATGCGTGGTAAAGAAACCCTTTCCTCTTCCCCTGCAACAAATTAGTTTTTTCACAAGTGACAGTGCCGCCATACTCCCAAATACTACTCCGGGCTATAAAATTCACCTCCCCCGCCCTTTACATGTCAAAAAAATTATAGCATAGGGAGTAAAATTTTACAAATAACTATTTTCCATAATACAAACAATACGATTAAACAAGTGTAACTTTTCGCCGTCAAGCAAGCTCAGCGAAAAGCATAATCCGGGGCTGGCCCCGGATTTTACTTCGCAAATACTACCAGCACTAGAGACGTAATCCCAAATGCTACGGCCACAAACACGGTTATCTTGCCTAAAAACTCATCCATTCCCTTTTTCTTGCCGAAAAATGTTTCGGCGCCGCCGGCGATGGCGCCGGAAAGGCCGGCACTTTTACCTGATTGCAGCAGGATGACGGCAATCAAACCCAGACAAAAAACAACATGCAGAAAAGTTAAAATTACCTTGGCAACATCCACCGCTAACTCCTCCTATCAACACTATACACATTTTAATATACCCGGGCTGATAAATCAAGCACTAATGTCACCTCAACCCGCGCCGCGGCATGGCCGGGGGCGAAAAAACTTTTCGCGCATGTATGCCGGCATGAAGCGCCGGCAAGGTCAAGGCAAATTGTAAAACACCCGGCGTCCCTTAAAAACAGCGGTGGCGGCAAGCTCTTCCTCAATGCGCAGCAGTTGATTGTACTTGGCCACCCGGTCGGTGCGCGAGGGGGCGCCGGTCTTAATCTGCCCGGCGTTCACCGCCACCACCAGGTCGGCGATAAAAGTATCCTCGGTTTCCCCGGACCGGTGGGACACCACCGCGGTATAGCCGGCTTGCTTGGCCAGTTCAATAGCCTCCAGGGTCTCGGTGACGGTGCCGATTTGGTTCAGCTTGACCAGTATGGAGTTGGCCACGTTTATTTCGATGCCGCGGGCAAGCCGCTCGGTGTTGGTGACAAACAGGTCGTCGCCAACTATCTGCACCCGACCCCCCAGCTTAGCGGTAAGTTCCTTCCAGCCTTCCCAATCGTCCTCGGCCAGGCCGTCCTCGATGGAAACAATGGGGTATTTGTCCGCCAGCCGGGCATAGTATGCAATCATCTCATCGGCACTATGGGTAAGGCCTTCCCCGGCCAGCACATACTTGCCGTCCTTGTAAAACTCGGTGGCCGCCGCGTCTATGGCCAGGGCCACTTCTTCCCCGGGCTTATACCCTGCGGCTTCGATGGCTTCCATGATTACCGCCAGCGCATCCTCGTTGGAACCCAAATCGGGGGCGAATCCGCCCTCGTCGCCCACCGCGGTGTTCATACCCTTCTTCTTCAGCACGTCTTTCAGGGTGTGGAACACCTCCGCGCCCATGCGCAGGGCGCCGGCAAAATCCTCGGCTCCCACCGGCATGACCATAAACTCCTGGATATCCACATTGTTGTCGGCATGCCCGCCGCCATTCAGTATGTTCATCATGGGCACCGGCAGCAGCCTGGCGGCGGCGCCGCCCAGGTAGCGGTACAGGGGCATTTCCAGAGACCTAGCGGCGGCCCGGGCCACGGCCATGGAAACGCCCAGGATGGCGTTGGCGCCAAGTTTGCCCTTGTTGGGGGTGCCGTCCAGGTCGAGCATGGTCAGGTCCACTCCCACCTGGTCCAGCGCGTCGAAGCCGACGATTTCCGGAGCAATTTGCCCGGCCACATTTTCCACGGCGTTGGTTACGCTTTTGCCCTTGTACCGGCCTGAGTCGCCGTCCCGCAATTCCACCGCCTCGTAAGCCCCGGTGGATGCCCCCGAGGGCACCGCCGCGCGTCCGGTGGTGCCGTCCTCCAGCAGTACGTCCACCTCGACGGTGGGGTTGCCCCGGGAGTCCAGGATTTCCCTGGCCGCGATATCAACTATAATTGTGGACATTTTGATACCTCCTTGGTTTCTTGCTCTTAGCCCTAAATATAACCCGTCCGCCAGGATATTAAAACAATTTTTTCGTCGGATTTTATGTTTCCAGCAAGCTGCGTCCCGTCATTTCAGCCGGCTTTTCTATGCCCAGCAGCTGCAGCATGGTGGGCGCCACGTCCGCCAGCCGGCCCGGGCGCAAAGCGACACCCAGATGCTGTTCGCTGACCAATATCAAGGGCACATCGTTGGTGGTGTGCGCGGTGTGGGTTTCTCCCTCTTTATCCCGCATCATCTCCACGTTGCCGTGATCGGCGGTGATAATGGCCATACCGCCGGCTTCCCGGACGGCATCGACGGCCCGCCCGACACAACCATCCACCGCCTCGACGGCCTTAACCGCCGCCTTGATCACGCCGGTATGGCCCACCATGTCGGGGTTGGCATAGTTTACCACTATTACGTCGTAAACGTTTTCCTTCATTTTGGCCACCAGGGCGTCGGTGACACTGCAAGCGCTCATCTCGGGCTGCAAGTCGTAGGTGGCCACCTGCGGCGACGGTATCAGCACCCGGTCCTCACCCCGGCTGGGCTTCTCCACACCGCCGTTGAAAAAAAAGGTAACATGGGCGTATTTCTCGGTTTCCGCCAGACGCAATTGCCTAAAGTTATGGTAACTGAGCACCTCGCCCAGCGTGTTGATCAGCGTTTGGGGCCTGAAGGCCACCGGAATTTCAATTGTTTTGTCATACTGGGTCAGACATACGAAATGCACCCGGGGTCGTTCCGCCGGGCTTTCGAATCCGTTAAATTTTTCGTCCGCGAAGGCCCGGGTAATCTGCCTGGCCCGGTCGGGACGAAAATTGAAAAATACCACGCCGTCCCCGCTCCGCACCCGGCCCACCGGCGCGCCGGCGCCGTCCACCACCACGGTGGGCTTGACAAACTCGTCGGTTTCACCCCTGGCGTAAGCCTGTTCAACAGCTTCCAGGGCGCCGGCAGCCCTATAACCCTGCCCGTCGACCATGGCGTAATAGGCTTCCCTGCTGCGTTCCCAGCGGTTATCCCGGTCCATGGCGTAGTAACGGCCCATCACCGTGGCTATTTGACCTGTCTCCATCTTTTCCATCCGTTCCACAAGCGGAATTATGTACTCCCTGGCGTTGGCCGGCGGCACATCCCGGCCATCCAGGAACGCATGCACAAAAACCCGATCCAGCCCCTGATCCCTGGCCAATTCCAACAGCGCGTACAGGTGGTTGATGTGACTGTGCACCCCGCCGTCGGACAGCAGGCCCATCAGGTGCAGCGCCGACTTGTTTTTCCGCACCCCTTCCACGGCTTCCCGGAGCACCGGATTGTCATAAAAGCTGCTGTCCCGGACGGCGAGATTGATCCTGGTCAGTTCCTGATATACTATGCGACCGGCGCCCATATTCAGGTGGCCTACCTCGGAGTTGCCCATTTGCCCTTCTGGCAGGCCTACATCCTCCCCGGATGCAACCAGCCCGGTGTGGGGATAGCGGGCCAGCAACGCGTCCAGGTTGGGTTTGCGGGCGCTGGCAATGGCGTTGTTTTCACTGTGTTCGCTCAGGCCCCAACCGTCCAGTATAATTAGTGCCAGGGGTCGTTTTCCCAAAGCCAAAAAATACCTCCTTCATACCGTACCGTGACACAGGCAGCCGAGACGGCGGTGCGCCAAGGCCCCCGCCGGGCCGGAAGTACCCACCGGCGACAGCTAGTTAATGATTCATGGAAAAGTCTTGGTTAAACGCCCAACCCCTTTGAAAATCTGTCTTTCAGGGGAAACTAGTTAGCGGGAGCACAGTGACGTACTATTTGCGCGAAACTTTCGGGGTCCAGGCTGGCGCCGCCCACCAACGCGCCGTCGATGTCGGGCTGCGCCATTAACTCCGCCGCATTGCCGGGCTTGACGCTGCCCCCGTATTGAATGCGCACCTGCTCGGCGACGGCGTTGCCGAACAGTCGGCGTAAAATACCGCGAATATAAGCGTTTACCTGCTGGGCGTCCTCCGCCGACGCGGTGCGACCGGTGCCGATGGCCCAAACCGGTTCATAAGCCACCACAATCCCGGCGCCCTCCGCGGCGGTCAGGCCCGCCAGCGCGCCTTCCACCTGCCGGCCCACCACCTCCTCGGTGCTGCCGGCTTCCCGCTGTTCCAAAAGTTCGCCCACACACACGATGGGCAACAAGCCGCTGTCCAGGACGGCCCGCACCCTCCTGCGCACCGTTTCATCCGTTTCGCCGAAGTGCTGCCGGCGCTCGGAATGACCTAAAATAATGTACTTGCAGCCAATCTCCCCCAGCATGCCAGGCGCAATTTCGCCTGTAAAAGCACCCTCTTTGGACCAGTGGCAGTTTTGGGCGCCCAGGGCCACGCCGGTTCCGGCCAGCTTTTCCGCCACCGCGGCCAGAGCCGTGAATGGAGGGCACAGCACAGTTTCAACGCCGGTCAAACCGGTTATTTTTTCCCGGAATAGGTCAACAAAATTGACCGCCTCGGCGACGGTCTTGTACATTTTCCAGTTCCCGGCAATGATTGGTTTCCGCATCAGATACCACCTCATTTTCAATCCAAAAAAATCACTTGTCCTGCAACGCGGCAACACCGGGTAACGCCCGGCCCTCCAAAAACTCCAAAGAAGCGCCGCCACCGGTGGAGATATGGGTAATTTTATCGGCCACCCCGGCCTTGTGCACCGCCGCCGCCGAGTCCCCGCCGCCGATAACGGAAACAGCGCCGCTTTCCGCCAGCGCTTCGGCCACCGCCATGGTGCCCGCGGCAAAGGACTCCATTTCAAACACGCCCATGGGACCGTTCCACACCACGGTAGCGGCTCCTTTCAATCGGTCGCCGTATTGCCGCGCGGTTTCCGGGCCGATATCCAGGGCCATAGCGTCCGCCGGGATATTTTGCGCCGGCACCACTCTGGATTGGGCATCCGGTGTCGCCGCCGGAGCCACCACCACGTCGACGGGCAACAACAATTCCACTTGGCTGTTCTTGGCTTTGCGCACCAGTTCCCCGGCCAGACCGATTTTATCTGCCTCCACCAGGGATTTGCCCACTTCTAAGCCCTTGGCTTTCAAAAAGGTGTTGGCCATGCCGCCACCGATAAGCAGCGCGTCCACCTGCCGCAACAAGTTGTCGATTACCGCCATCTTGTCCGACACCTTGGCCCCCCCGATAACCGCCACAAACGGTTTGGCCGGCGCGCCCAACACCCGGCCCAGCATGTCCAGTTCTTTTTCCATCAGGAAACCGGCCACCGCCGGCAGAAAGTCGGCCACGCCCTCGGTGGAAGCGTGGGCCCGGTGGGCCGTTCCAAAGGCATCGTTAACATAAATGTCACCCAGGGAAGCCAGTTGGCGGGCGAAACTCTCGTTGTTCTTTTCCTCTTCGGGACTAAAGCGCACATTTTCCAGCAGCGCGACGTCCCCTTCCGCCATTTCCCCGATAAGCGCCTGAACTGCCGCTCCCACGCAATCGTCGGCCTTGCGCACCGGTTTGCCCAGCAGTTCCGCCAGGCGCCCGGCAACCGGGTCCAACCGGTACCGGTCATCCACCTGACCCTTGGGGCGACCCAGGTGCGACATGAGGATTACTTTGGCCCGGTTGTCGGTCAGGTACCTTATTGTAGGCAATGCCGCTTTGATCCGGGTATCGTCCGCCACCTTGCCTTCCTTGTCCAACGGCGCGTTGAAATCCACCCGCACCAGCACCCGCTTGCCGGACACATCAATGTCCCGCACGGTTTTCTTGACCATCTTATCCCCCTCTCCGGGCTAACGTCAATTACTCACTATACATAATAATATTAAATTCCTTTATTGGCAATGTATGTTACCAAATCCACCACCCGGTTGGAGTAACCCCATTCATTGTCGTACCAGGCAACCACTTTGGCCATATCGTCATCCATGACCATGGTGGAAAGGGCGTCAACAATGGAGGAATGGGGGTCGCCGTTATAGTCCCACGATACCAGCGGCAGTTCGCTGTAAGCCAGTATGTCCTTCAGCTCACCCTCGGACGCATTTTTTAAAACCCCGTTTATATCTTCCCGTGTTGCCTTTTGGGCCAGTTGGATGGTCAGATCCACCACGGAAACGTTTAAAGTGGGCACCCGCATGGCCATGCCGTTCAATTTCCCTTCCAATTCCGGCAGCACCAGCGCCACCGCTTTGGCCGCCCCGGTGGTGGTGGGAATGATGGACATACTGCCGGCCCGACCGCGGCGCCAGTCGCGATGGGGCATGTCAGGTATCAACTGGTCGTTGGTCAGGGCGTGCACCGTAGTCATCAAGCCCTTTACAATACCAAATTCCCTATTTATAATCTTGGCCACCGGCGCCAGGCAATTGGTGGTGCATGACGCGTTGCTGACCACGTGGTGCGCGGCGGGGTCGTACTGTTCCTCGTTGACCCCCATCACCACCGTAGGGCACCCGCCTCCCTTGGCCGGAGCGGAAATAACCACCTTTTTGGCCCCGCCCTCAAGGTGTAACGAGGCGCCCTCCAGCTTATTGAATTTGCCGGTGGATTCCACCACCACGTCCACGCCCAGTTCCCCCCAGGGCAGCTTGGACGGGTCCCCCTCGGAAAAAACCTTGATTTCCCGCCCGTTTATGGATATCATATTATCGTACCCGCGGATATCGTCGTCCAACCTGCCGTGCGCGGTGTCGTACTTCAAAGTGTGGGCCAGTGTGGCGGTAAATACCTCGTTGACCGGCAGCCGCCTGGATTTATGATTAACGGCTACCACTTCAATATCCGGACGGCGCAGCGCTGCCCTAAAAACCAACCGCCCTATTCTGCCCAAACCGTTAATCCCTATTTGCACCGCCATTATTACTCCCGCTCCTCTCAATAGTATGCCTTAGTAGGTTCTTTTTATTTAAATATGTTATACTCTATTCGCTAATCGTTTAATTGTTTCCTCCCTTTGATTATACATCGACAATAAAAAAAGCGCACTAATTCGATTCCCTTTG
>JAKSCU010000530.1 GCA_022360435.1 Bacillota bacterium | reverse complement strand
TGGCTAGCTACCATCTCTTTTTGATTATAGAGATTATATACCGGTGCCTCCTCCCCGCGGGCAAAACAGGGGTCACCGAGCGCGATATGAGGTCCCATTTTTTCAGCCAGTAAGATCGGCAGTCGGGAAAACAAGCCATATTTAGTTGTAATCTGGTATAATTTAGTATTGGTTCCGAGCGCAAATTCACCGATCGGCAGTGACTGATGCGGAAATAACAACTGTTTTGCGATATATTCTCTGTTCTGCTGCTCATCAGTAAAGTTTTGACAGGCATAATCAATAATCATACCCTGGTC
Organism: Bacillota bacterium; assembly: GCA_022360435.1. GTDB lineage: Bacteria > Bacillota > Desulfotomaculia > Desulfotomaculales > Desulfallaceae > BRH-c8a. The sequence continues at coordinate 704 of JAKSCU010000530.1, read as the reverse complement.
AAAGGTAAGCCTTAAATCTTTGTAATATTGTCCGCCCAAATAAATCTCAGGTATGTGCCATAACCCTTTTGTCCCTTGCAAACGGGGTGTGGTAAATACCTCACCGTGGGGAATATTTAAATCACCGCCACAGTTAAGGTAATTGCTTTGACTCCCCGGTCGAACTAGCGGGAAGAGGCTAATCGACAGATCGGTTTGATTACGGCCACTACCTAAGATCCGCACCCTTTCACACTGATCCAGTGCATCAATGAGCAGTTGTTGGATCAGCTCATAGGGTTTTGAATCAACCAGGTTGAGCGCAAATATCTGATCAAATATTTGATTAAAGCCTTTACCAACTAATTGATTAGGGAAGGTAACCTTACAAAATGACAAATCACCTGGTGACAAATACTGGCTTTCCAATGCCCTTTTGCGTGAAGTTGCTTTTTTAAAGAGCAGGGTCTGCTCACTGTTGGGAATAAAGGCTTTTTTTGCTCTTGCTAAAGTAGTCGGTGGTGAACCAAATTGGCTAATTCCGATCATTCCACAGGTATCCAATAATCCCGTGCTATATTTCTCCATTGCTCGCCTATATCCGTTTTCTATTCTGTTGAGCCAATCCCATGAAGGAGCGGCCGTAACTATCAGCGCATGATCAAAGCTATGATCCAGATCGTATTGCTTACCTGAGCCGAGTGATTGCGGTTCGGTGATGATTG
>JAKSCU010000462.1 GCA_022360435.1 Bacillota bacterium | reverse complement strand
TCTGTAAAATTTGAATTGTCCAAACACGTCTGGATAATTCGTGCGACATTGTCGCACGAATTGCTCACAGTTATTAAATGTCCATTTCTAATTCAATCTGATTTATTAAACTCCCGAAATTATCGGAGTCTTTAAAAAGGCGCTTGATTGTAGTTGGATTGGTAATTCCGTGGTGCTTGCAGATACCAGTGACTTCTCTTTTTGTAGGCCTTACCAGATCAACAAAGGAGTGAATTCTACGGTGCAATTCTGGAATGCCGATAACACTTTCCTTTTTCCATTTATCGAGATTATCTTTGAAATATTCAGGGCCAGCAAGGATTATTCCAGTGGTGTTAACAGTCAAATCCCTAAGTTCATGTATGTATTCGAGTTGGCCAGGTTTGAACTTTCCGGCTTCATCTATAATAATAAGATTGTTCTTCCTATTTAAATTTAAGTTAAACGCAATCTTGTTCATTATGAAATGAGGTGGTAAATCTCTCATTGTGTTTTCAACACCCATGCATTCCAATAGTCTCATGTAAAAATCCTTGGTGGACATACTTTTTCGGACACGGACATAATACACGTTCTTGTGATGCTTTGTATAGACCTCCAATGCAATAGTCTTTCCGGCCCCAGGATACCCTATTATGCCCATCATTCTATTTTTCTTATAACAAATACTACAGACATTCTGGATGGTTAAGAAATTATCCAGTTCAAGTATTTCCTTCATATCAATTAATTTTACGTAAACTTCCTTTAACATTATATATCCTAGGTAGGGGCGGCCGGTCTTTCTTCTTTATAATAGGTTTCGCTTTAAGCTGGCTCTTAAATTCAGTTTTAGAGAACCATTCATTTTCTGCATTATTGAGTATTTCTTCCAAGTGGGCTTTAGGGTTAAGTGCTACCACCGGAATAGCTTCCAGTTGTTCCCTGCCGTACTCAATGTCGCCCATTAGCTCAGCCAAGTTTTGTTCCACTCTCTTTTTCAATGACCAATAATGCTTACTTATGATCAATTTATCTCTTTTCTTGGGTATCACATTTATCTTTTCCTCCAGTTGGAGATCACATATATAATCTTGTCCTTTCTTATCGTATATCGCAACGCTAGATAAGTCTTTAATATCATACATGACAGTGACCTCGCTCCCATTAAGTTTGTTTGCCAGGATGTTATTTTCGATCTTGTAGGTATACGGCTGACCTTCATAAGTAAAACTTATCTGACAGTTCTTAACTTGTCGGACTTTGTTTTGGTAGAACATCCTGACTATATCAGGTTTCTTCAATTGAACGAGATTGGCTTTATCCGCTTCTTCGAAAATATCGTTTGGTGACTTTCCATTTTTCCTGGGCTTATGGTTGTACTTGGCTATAAGTACCTTAATCAGTCTACGTAGGGTTTTTTCATCCCTTAGGTACTTATTTTTAGTATAAAGCCCCTGCATTTCTTTGCCTACTCTACCCCCTACTCTAGAAGTCTTTATACCTTCTCCTAAGCTACCAAATAGACTATTGGTAAATTCAGTTTGAAAAGTTCCAAACCACCGTTCTACATGTGCCTTGTCCCTGGCATTACCAATTCTGGAAGTCCTAAAATCAATTCCCAATTCAAAAGCTGCATTTGAAAATTTCTTGTATTGGCCTGAATAGTAAGCCTTATGATTATCATGCAGAATTTGACGAGGTACATATCCTA
>JAKSCU010000528.1 GCA_022360435.1 Bacillota bacterium | reverse complement strand
TGCTGCTAGCCATTAAACAGCGTTCCGTGCACCTCGGCGTAGTTTTGTTCCTGGTTTTCTTGCTCTACCCGGCGAGCAAAATCAGATCTCCAATGAATAAACCGACATTTTTTGACGTTGTTTTCGCGTTATTAAGCTTAGTCACCTGCGGTTACCTGGTATTTTTCTTTGACAGTATTGCTATGCGCAACGCCATGGCCAATTCCACCGATATAATCCTGGGCACCATTTTAATGCTCTTGGTGTTGGAAGCGGCAAGAAGAACCATGGGCATGATTCTGCCGGTGTTGGCCATCTTGTCCGTGCTGTACGCCATGCAAGGGGAATGGATTCCCGGCGTTTTCGGGCACATGAACTTCAGTTATCCCAGGATTATTGAGCAGATGTACATCAGCACCGAAGGAATATTCAGCATTGCGCTGGGTGTTTCGGCCCAATATATTTTCTTGTTCGTCCTTTTCGGATCGTTTATGTCGGGCTCCGGCATGGGCCGGCTGATTAATGACGGTTCCCTGGCCATGGCCGGCAAATCGCCCGGCGGCCCGGCCAAAGTGGCTATTTTGGGCAGCAGCGTCATGGCCACCATCAACGGCGCCGCCGTGGCCAATGTTGTCACCACCGGCGCTTTCACCATCCCGTTGATGAAAAAAGTAGGTTACCGGCCCATGTTTTCCGGCGCCGTGGAAGCCACTTCCTCCTGCGGCGGGCAGATAATGCCCCCGGTTATGGGCGCCGCCGCCTTTGTACTGGCGGAATTGTCGGGCATTCCGTACAGCACGGTGATGATAGCCGCCATTGTTCCGGCCCTGCTGTACTACCTCGGCGTGTGGACCATGGTGGACCGGGAAGCCAGGAGGTTGGAACTCCAAGGGATGGATGTTTCCGACATTCCCCGCCTGAAAGACGTGCTGAAAGCCAGGGGGCACATGATTATACCCCTGGTGGTCATCGTGGTTATCCTCCTGTACGGTTTTTCGCCCATGTACGCGGCTTTTTACGGTATTTTGTCCATCGTGGCCGTGGCCTCGCTGCGCAAGGAAACCCGCATGACCCCGAAGCAAATAGTCGAGGCCATGATCAACGGCGGCCGAACCGCTCTTTCCGTGGCGGTGGCCTGCGCCGTGGTGGGATTTGTCATCGGCGTTGTTTCCCTTACCAGTGTCGGTGTTGTGTTTACCGACAGCATACTTGGATTCACCCAAGGCATGCTGGTGCCCACACTGTTGCTGACCATGGTGGCCTGCATCATTTTAGGCATGGGACTGCCCACCACTCCGGCTTACATTATGGCCGCCACCATTGCCGTGCCGGCTTTAATCGTGATGGGTGTGGACGAACTGGCGGCGAACCTGTTTGTATTTTACTACGCCATCTTATCAACGCTTACCCCGCCTGTGGCCATAGCCGCGTATGCGGCGGCGGGCCTGGCCGGCTCGCCTGTGTTCCGCACGGGCTGGGCGGCGTTAAGACTGGCTGTGGCCGGGTTTATTATCCCCTATATGTTTGTTTTGGAACCCGCGCTGCTTATTGTCAGGGGGACCATGAGCGAGACGCTGCTGGCGGCCGTGCCGGCCATACTGGGGGTAATTTTGCTGGGCTGCGCGGTGATCGGCTATTTCCGCGCCGTTACCACCAATATTGAGCGGGCCGTTTTGTTTGCCGGCGCCTTAGCCTTGATCGTTCCCGAACTGGTTACCGATTTAGCCGGTTTGGCGGCGGCCTTACTGGTGTATATCGCGCAGGGCAGGCGCATGGCCGCTAATAAAGCGGCGCTTCTGGACGCCAAAAACAATTCATAAATCAGGATTCCCAAAAGGAGATAAGGTTATCATGAATCATTATCCGGTGGAAGATTTAAGAGAAATAGGCGTAAACGTACTCATGGACTGCGGAGTGCCGGAAAAACACGCTGCAACCGCGGTGGAGGTAATGCTGGCGGCCAGCCTGTGGGGCATTGATTCACATGGTATAGCTTATTTGCCGGTTTACGTGGAAAGGATTAAAAAGGGTGTGATCGACCCCAAAGCCGAACCCGGGGTTGTAACGGAGACCGACAATACCGCGGTGGTGGATTGCAAAAACGGGCTTGGTCAGGTTGGCGCGGTGTATGCGACCAACCTGGCCATAATAAAGGCGCTGGCAAACAACACGGGTTTTGTTGGGGTGCGCAACTCCGGTCATTTTGGCATGGTCTCCTATTACACTTTGCAGGCGGCTAAAAATAATTGTATCGGTTTTGCGGTGACCAACGCCCCGTCAAGCGTGGCTCCTTTTGGCGGTATGCAGCCTTTGTTCGGCACCAACCCGGTTTCTTTTGCTTTTCCGGTTCAGGCCGGGCCCGCGGTGGTCATTGATTTTGCCACCAGCGCCGTGGCCAGAACCAAGCTGAGAAACATGGTGGCCGACAAGCAAGAGATTCCCGAAGGCTGGGCGCTGAATAAAGAAGGCTATATGGCCAAAACGGCCGACGAGGGTTACGCGGGGGTGCTGCTGCCGGCAGGGGGCGTTAAGGGTTACGGGCTGGCCATTGTGGCGGAAGTCTTGTCGGCGGTAATCACCGGCGCGGCATTTACCAAAAATGTGGGCGGCCTGGTGGACGACTTTACCAGATCGCAGAACGTGGGACACTTTATAGGCGCCATATCCATTGAGTCTTTCCTGCCGCTGGAAGTGTATTATCAAACCATGCACCGGTTTATTCAATCGATTAAGGATGTTCAGCCCATGCCCGGCCACGAGGAAGTGCTTTACCCGGGTGAGCTGGAGCACAGAAAAGAAATCACGCGCCAGGCCCAGGGCATACCGGTGGCGGACGCCCTGATGGAGAAAATAAAAGCCTGCGCCCAAAATTAAAGGCAGTGTTTAACGGGAGTAGTTGACCATGCTGAACATGTATCTGGTTAAACGACAATTCGGCGGTGGCGCCGTAACCAATATAGAAGAGCATATCGCCCTGGAATTAAAGCGCCTGGAACTGCGTGAAAAAGTGTTTCCCGGCATGAAAATCGGCCTTACTTACGGCTCCCGGGGCTTTCCATACGGTTTTACCGTTATCAAAACTTTAATTGATATTTTTAAATCCTGGGGCGCCCGCCCGTTTATCATCCCGTCCATGGGCAGCCACGGCGGCGGGACTGACGAAGGTCAGCTTCAGGTGTTGGAAAAAATGGGCATTTCTCAAGCTTCACTGGGCGTGCCTGTGCGCTCATGCGTGGAATCGGTTCATATTGGCCAAACGCCCAGGGACGTTCCGGTGTACTGTGACAAGTACGCCCTGGAGGCCGACGGCGTATTCCTGTTCAACCGGGTTAAGCCGCATACCGGTTTCCGCGCCCCTATCGAAAGCGGGTTGACCAAAATTATGGCCGTGGGCATAGGCAAAGCAAAAGGAGCCGAAGCGGCTCACCGGGCTGGCTTGGGAAGCCACCTGGTGGACATGGCCAGGGTGTTGGAAAAAAGAATCAACCTGCTGGGGGGCATAGCCGCGGTGGACAATTTCCGGGGCCAGGCTTATATCTTAAAAGGCGTTAAACCCGGGGAACGCGAGGAAGAAGAGCAAAAACTGCTGGCGGCGGCGTGGGAACAATTGCCTAGAATTCCCTTCAACCATCTGCATGTGCTGGTGGTGGACCATATGGGCAAAAACATCAGCGGTTCGGGAATGGATGTCAATGTTATCGGCATGCACCGCCGTTTGGGCGGCACGCCCGCGCCCAATTATGAAACGCTGGCGGTGCTGGACATAACCGAGGAATCAAAGGGTAACGCCTTGGGTATCGGTTTCGCCGATCTTACCACCCAAACCTTGGTTGACAAAATCGACACGCAAAACACATATAAAAACGCTTTAACCACAGGGTTTTTAGGCAGCGTCAAAATACCCTGCGTATTACCCTCCGCAAGAGAGGCCATTTTGGCGGCCTGCGGTCTTCACCAGTCCCGGACCTGCCGCGCGGTGCGCATCAAAGACACCAAGCACCTGGAATATATGTGGGTTTCCCAGCCGTTGCTGGCGGAACTGCCGGGTGTCGATATCATCAGGCAAGTGGATTCGATGCATGAAGCTTGTGGTTATGAGTAGGGTTGGACCACAACTTGAGTTATATTGGGGTAATGCCTTTATGATTGGAAAAGCGACTCCATCCCGGTACGGGACAAATAGCGCCCATATCAGCAGGCATGAACTGGCTCAGTTGTTTGAAGTACGCAAAGTCATAGAGGCGAACGCCGTTAAATGGGCCACCGAAAGAGCCGGGGATGCCGAATTGTACAATCTGCTGGCTTTGGTGGAGGAAGATTTCCTGAGCATCACCTACCAAATCATCGAATGCAAAATTGCGCTTTGGGAGCATGATACCAGATTTCACGCCGCCATTTTCAGGCTGGCCGGCAACGCCGTGCTGTTAAAGGCGTTGCAAGAAATAGCCGGCCTGATGGCCAAGAGCAGGCAGAAAACGCTTTTTATACCCGGGCGGGCGCGAAAGTCGCTGCACCAGCACATACAAATAGCCCGGCTGATGGCGCGGCGCAAGGCGCCCGAGGCGGCAAAAGCCATGCAAAGCCACATTGATAGCGTCAGCCGGTCAGTTATTTAATGTTTTACCTCCCGATGTGTTACAATAGAGATGTTTTTGCATGATGATGGAAGCGCAGCCGACCCGCCGCGCGGAAACCGTGTTGGCGGGAGGCGTTCCGGTCCCTTGCGCTATGGCGTCACACTAATGGTCATCCTTTGAAAAAAGATAGGAGGTTATACAATGCAAAAGCGAGAAGCGCCGGAATCGCTTTACCAAACGGTGGAAGAATTATGTAAAGAGTTGTACATCAAAGCTCTTAAAGATTTGCCGCCCGATGTGCGCAAGGCGATGAACGAGGCCTACGCCGGAGAAGAGACCGAGACCGGCAAGCAGGTTTTGTCCACCATGCTGGAAAACATCAAAGTGGCCGACGATAATAAGTGTCTTATCTGCCAGGATACCGGCATACCCATTTATTTTGTCAAAATCGGCAATAAGCTGAGCGTTGATTTTGTCAGGCTGGAAGAGGCCATTGTCAAAGGGTGCCAAAGGGCCACCGTGGAACACCCGCTTCGCTCAAGCGTTGTTTCGCCCTTTAAGCGCCAAAACCATCAAAACAGTTCGGGTTACCGCATTCCTTCCATTCATTATGACCTGACGCAGGATAGCGAGCAGATTGAAATACTCATGGTGCCCAAGGGTTCCGGCTCCGAAAACATGAGCTTTCTGAAAATGCTCATTCCGGCCGAAGGGGTCAGGGGAGTGAAAAGATTTATCCTTGAGACAGTAGCCAAAAATATCGGGGCCAACCCGTGTCCCCCATACGTTGTGGGGATAGGCATCGGCGGCACCGCCGACATGTGTTTGAAAATGGCCAAACTGGCTGCCGTTACCCGCCCCGTCGGCGTGCGCAACTCCGATCCCGAGATGGCGGCGTTTGAAGAGGAAATGCTTGGCGCCATCAACCAGTTGGGTGTGGGGCCGATGGGCCTGGGCGGTTTAAATACCGCCATAGCGGTGAACGTGGAACACGCTTACACCCACATTACGCAAAACCCTGTGGCCATTAACATCCAGTGTTGGCCGGCAAGGCGGGCCCGTGCGGTGATTGAAGCCGACGGACAACACCAAGTCGGATATTAAAAGGAGGCGCGGTAATGACTGAATACAGATTAAGCACCCCGCTGGCGGAAGAAGATGTCAGGAAGCTCAAAGTTGGCGACAAGGTGATCCTGGACGGCATCATATTTGGTATCAGGGACGCCAACTTAATTCGCATGTTCGACGGAAAAGTGCCCGCGCCCACGGACCTCACCGGGGCCGCCTGCATCCATACCGCACCCAACGTGCGCCGGGTGGGCCCGGGCAAATACGAGCCGGTGTGCATAGGCACCACAACCAGCAGCCGCATGGACCGTTTTACGCCAGGGCTGATGGAACAATACGGTGTGCGGGCGGTGATCGGTAAAGCCGGCATGATGGAAGCCAGTATGGAAGCCATGCAAAAATTCGGCGGCTGTTACCTGGCCATAGTAGGCGGCGCCGCCGCCTGGGAAACGCAGCGCATCTTGGCCATAGAGGATGTGTGGTGGGAAGATTTGCTGCCGGAAGCAATATGGAAATTTAGAACCAAGGAATTCGGACCGCTAATTGTGGCCATGGACTCCCACGGCAACAACCTGTATTTTGACGTGAAAAAAGAAGCGGTGGCCAAGCTGGATAAAATATATGCAGAAATAGGCGCATTATAGACCGGCCCGGCCCGTGGGTCCCGACCCACGGGCCGGTTGCGGATTAATCGAGGCAAGGGGGATAAACATGGCCAACCAAAGCATGGTGCCCGCCGACAGGTATGCGACCCGCAGCCAGGTTTGGGGCGCGGTGGGCATGTGGGCCTGGATGTTGCACCGGATTACGGGAGTGGGGTTGGTTTTGTACCTGACAATTCACACCGCCACCATGGCCACTTCGCTAATCAAGGGCGCGGAAGCTTTTAACGCCACAATCACAATGCTGATGTCCAACCCGGTGCTGCATTTAGTGGAGTACTTGCTGGTGGGCGCGGTTATTTACCACGGCTTGAACGGCGTTCGGCTGCTGCTTTTTGACATGGGAATCGGTTTTTCCAGGCAGAAGGAGCTGTTCTGGGCGGCGATGGCCATCGGCG